>NZ_WWJY01000370.1 GCF_009865405.1 Streptomyces sp. SID3212
GGCCGCGACGGCACCGAGCGCGAGCCCGGCGCCGCCCCAGCCGAGGAGGGAACGCCGGGAGGGCGCGGCGCCCTTGCCGGCGGCCCCGGGAGAGCTTTCGGTCGTCTGGTCGTCCACGGCGTACCCGTTCCCTGCCTGATACTTGATGCCCGATACCTGACTACTTGACGACGGCGGCGGCGAGCCGGGAGAGCGGCTCCGCGAGCGCGTTCACCGCGTCGGAGAGCTCCTTGCGCTGCGGCTCACGGACCTTGTCGTACGAGACGAACTCGTACGAATCGGCCCCGCCCGTACGGTACTTGTCGAGCAGCGTGTTCAGCGCGGCGAACTGCTTGCCCAACTCCGTCACCAGGGCCGCGTCGTTCTTCCCCGCGACCGGCTTGAGCAGCTCGAACGACTGCTGCGCGCCCTCGACGTTGGCCTTGAAGTCGACCAGGTCGGTGTGGCTGTAGCGGTCCTCCTCGCCGGTGATCTTCCCGGAGGCGACCTCGTCGAGCAGTTCCTTGGCGCCGTTGGCCATGGAGGTCGGCGTGATGACGGCCTTGCCGACCCGCTTCTGCCAGTCGGCGAGGTCCTTGTCCAGCTCGTCGGCGAGGGACGTGGCGTCCGGGCTCAGCTTCTTGTCCTGCCAGAGTTCCTTCTCCAGCCGGTGCCAGCCGGTCCACTTCTGGCCCTTCTCCAGGCCGTCCGCGCGGGTGTCGACCAGCGGGTCGATGTCACCGAAGGATTCGGCGACGGGCTCGGTGCGCTCCCAGCCGATGCGGGAAGGCGCGTACGCCTTCTTCGCGCCCTCGATGTCACCGGCGCGCACGGCGTCGGTGAAGACCTTCACCTTCGGCAGCGTGGCATCGGCCTGCTCCTGCGCGTACTTGCGGTACGCGGCGACCGCGGCGTCCTTCTCCGGGCTGCGCGTGACGGCCGTACCGCCGGTGACGGTGACCTTCTGGCGGATGCCGTCGCCCTTCATGCCGGGCTTGCAGGCGATTTCGTACGAACCGGACTTCACCTCGGCGGTCAGCGTGGCCTTGGTGCCGGGGCCGATGTTCTCGCGCTCGGTCACGATGCGGTCGTCCGGGAAGAGGAGGTAGACCTCGGTGACCTTCGAGCCCTTGTTCTCGACGGCCAACTCGACGTGGCCCGACGGGAACTCCTTCTTCGACACGTCGCAGGAGGTGTCCTTCGCCGTGACCTGGACGGCGTCGCCGCCGGCCTTGGCGTCGCTCTTGTCGGCGCATCCCGTGACGGCGGTCAGGGCGGCCACCGCGGTGATCGCGGCGACGACGGAGAGGCGGGCAGGGCGCATGCGGGACTCCACAAGGGTGGTGACGAGGGACGGGGACGTTGGTGAGGCAGGCCTAACTTAACGAAGGCTTACCTGGCTTTGCCCTCTTCGTCCAGTGATTCGGATCTCACTCCTCGCGCCCGGACACGGCGGGATCACGGGTGCTCCACGGTCGGGCCATGGGTGGGTCAAGCGCGGGTCAAGGTGACCGATTCGCCCTTTTCTGGCGGTCGTTCGCCGAGGCCGTCCACGGGGGTCGATGTCCTGTTCGAAAGTGCGGGGTCCCGGGTGTTTGAATGCCCGGGTGAATGACATCGACGTACTCAGCGTCTTCTGCGGGGCCGACGGCCGGCACGGCAACACCCTCGGCGTCGTGCGCGAGGGCCGGGACCACCCCGACCGCGCCGACCGGCAGGCGATCGCCGCCGAACTCGGCTACAGCGAGACCGTGTTCGTCGACGACCCCGAGCGCGGTGTGGTCGACATCTACACCCCCGGCCTGCGGCTGCCGTTCGCCGGCCACCCCCTCGTGGGGACGGCGTGGCTGCTCGACCTGGAGTCCGTGAACCCGCCCGCGGGTGAGGTGTGGGTGCGCCAGGACGGCGAGTTCACCTGGATCACCGCCCGCCCCGAATGGGCGCCGCCGCGGCAGCTCCGGCAGTACGGCTCCGTCGCCGAGGTCGACGCCCTGCCCGCCCCGCCGCCCGGCGAGGGCTGGCTCTACGCCTGGGCGTGGCAGGACGAGGCGGCGGGGCGCGTCAGGGCCCGGGGCTTCCCGCGCCGGGACGACGGCATCGCGGAGGACGAGGCGACGGGGGCGGCGGCGCTGCTGCTCACCGAACAGCTGGGCCGCGCGCTGAACATCACGCAGGGCAGGGGCTCGCAGATCCTCACCGCGCCGGCTCCCCGGGGCGAGATCGAGATCGGCGGCCGGGTTCGGTTGCACCAGGGGCGCTAGGCGCGGCCGGACGGGCCGGACGCGCCGGACGTGCTGAGGGGCGGCCGGGCGGGCGCCCGGCCTCACTCACGCGCTGCGCGGGAACTCTTCCCCCAGCTCACGGAAGACCGCGCCGTTGAAGTCGAACGCCCGCTTGCACTCGTCCACGATCCGCTGCTTCTCCAGGTCGTCGACCGCCACCGCGTCCAGCAGCTCGCGGTAGTCGCGCTTGAACGCGGCCGGGTTCGGGATCCCCTCGAAGACGTAGAAGCGGACCCCGTCCCCCTTGCGCGCGAACCCCCACGCCTTCTCCGCCCGGTCGCGGATGATCTGGCCGCCGGACAGGTCACCCAGATAGCGGGTGTAGTGGTGTGCCACGTATCCGCCGGGCCACACGCGGGCGCACTCCTCCACCCGGGCCGCGTACGCGGCGGTCGCAGGAAGCGGTTCCAGGCCCGTACGCCACTCCGTACCGCACAGATGCGCCAGATCGCGCTCCAGCTCCGGCGTACGCGCCAGCTCGCGCCGGATGAAGGGCCCGGCGACCGGATCGTCCGCGAGCGCCTCGGAGGCGCCTTCCAGTGCGCGGTACACGAACCACAGCTGCTGGGTGTAGCGGGTGTACGCGTCCACCCCGAGCCGCCCGCCCAGCAGGTCGCCCATGAAGGGCGAGGTCTCGGCCTGGGTGTGCTGTTCGTGCGACGCGACGCGGATCAGGGTGGAGAACGGTGTACCGACGGTGACGGTGCGTGCGTCCAAGGCGGGCCTCCGGGGACCGAGGGGGACGGGAGCACCGGAAGTGCCCACGGGGGCAGCACGGGGGCTTGCCACCACGGATCCTCCTACTTAGGCTTACCTAAGTCAACTGGTTCCCGACGTCCTGTCGGTAAAACGCTACCCGGCTCCCACCAGGGGCGCTCGCCCGGAGAAGCCCGCCGGGAGGCGCGGGAGGACTCAGGGAAGCGTGAGGATCTCCGCCCCGGTGTCGGTCACCACCAGGGTGTGCTCGAACTGCGCAGTCCGCTTGCGGTCCTTCGTCACGACGGTCCAGCCGTCGTCCCACATGTCGTGCTCGTACGTACCGAGCGTGAGCATCGGCTCGATGGTGAAGGTCATCCCGGGTCTGATGACGGTCGTGGCGTGCGGGCTGTCGTAGTGCGGGACGATCAGTCCGGAGTGGAAGGACGTGTTGATCCCGTGGC
Source organism: Streptomyces sp. SID3212 (assembly GCF_009865405.1). GTDB lineage: Bacteria > Actinomycetota > Actinomycetes > Streptomycetales > Streptomycetaceae > Streptomyces. The sequence continues at coordinate 3,422 of NZ_WWJY01000370.1, forward strand.
CGGTGAAGTCTTTGACGACGCCGTAGCCGAAGCGCTTGGCGTACGACTCGATGACCCGCCCGATCACGTTCAGCCGGCGTCCGGGCCGTACGGCCTTGATCGCGCGGTTCAGCGCCTCGCGCGTCCGCTCGACGAGCAGTGTCGATTCTTCGTCGACGTCACCGCAGAAGTAGGTGGCGTTGTTGTCCCCGTGCACGCCGCCGATGTACGCGGTGACGTCCAGGTTCACGATGTCGCCGTCGCGGAGCACCGTGGAGTCCGGGATCCCGTGGCAGATCACCTCGTTGACCGACGTGCAGAGGGACTTGGGGAAGCCCCGGTAGCCGAGCGTCGAGGGGTAGGCGCCGTGGTCGCACATGTAGGCGTGGGCGACCCGGTCCAGCTCGTCGGTCGTCACCCCCGGCGCGATGTGCTTCGCGGCCTCCTCCATCGCCCGCGCGGCGATGCGCCCCGCGATCCGCATCAGCTCAATCGTTTCGGCGGATTGGATCTCCGGCCCGGTGTACGGGGTAGGAGCGGGTTTCCCGACGTATTCGGGGCGCCGGATGTTTCCGGGAACGGAACGTGCGGGAGAGAGCTCCCCTGGTACGAGCAGCGACTGGCCAGACATGCGAACGAGTCTATCCAGCGTCGCGGCGGCGGCCGGGGGGCAGCATGGCGTCAGGGACGACGACATGAACGACGACATCGACGACGTCACGAACGACATCGACGACGACGGAGAAGAAAGGGAGCCGGGCATGGCCCTGTTCAAGAAGCGCACGGTGGGCAAGCCGGGCGAGTGGTACTACTGCCTGGAGCACGGCAAGGTCGAGGAGGGCCCCGAGTGCCCGGCCAAGGACCGCTTCGGCCCGTACGCGTCCCGCCAGGAGGCGGAGCACGCGATGGACACGGCGAAGGAGCGGAACACGGAGTGGGAGAACGACCCCAAGTGGCACGACAGGCCGGGCGGCGGGTCCTAGGGCGTGTCCGCGAAGTGGGGTCTGGCTCTCCGGGCGGACGACCCCCCTTCGCGGACACGCCCTAGGACCCGTCCGGCCGGGGAGCGTGTACGGCCCCTCCCGCCCCCTCACCCCGCAGGCAGCGAGGTGGTCGGCGGGGCCGGGGCCGTCGGCGGTGCGGGCGCGATCGGCGGCGTCGGCGTGACCGCCTCCTGGTGCGCGCGCCGGCGCAGCGCGTCCTCGTCCGTGCTCGCGTCGTACGTCACCAGCCTCGGCAGGACCGCCGACAGCAGGCCCACCGACACCAGGCAGGCCAGCCCGCCGCCCCACACCGCCGGGCGGGTGCCGGTCCAGCCGGCCATGGCACCCGCCCTGACCTGCCCGAGCTGGGGTCCGACGCTGTACGACAGCACCTCGATGCCCGCCAGCCGCCCGCGCAGCTCCTCCGGGATGGTCTGGTTCCAGATCGTCGAGCGGCCCAGGCCGCTCAGCATGTCGCCCGCCCCGGCGAAGGCCAGGCAGACCAGCACCACCCACACGTTGGAGAACCACCCCGCCGCCGTGATCGCCAGCCCCCACCCGGCCGCGCCGAACACCACGAACAGCCCGTGCCGCCGCACCCGTGAGGTCCAGCCGCTGGTCACGCTGAGCAGCACGGAGCCGACCGAGCCCGCCGCGTACATCAGTCCCAGCGACCACTCCGCGCCGAGGTCGTCCGCGAGGAACGGGAAGATCGAGTTCGGGAAGGCGAAGAGCATCGCCGCCAGATCGATCGCGTACGTCCCGAGGAGGACCGGTCTGCTCCACGCGTACCGCGCGCCCTCCGCGATGCCCCGCAGCGACGGCTTCCGCGCGTCGTGCGCGGCCGGCGCGGGCGACAGGCGCAGACACATCAGTACGGAGACGGCGAAGCCCACGATCGTGATGCCGTACGCCGGGGCGTGACCGGCGAACGCCACGACCACGCCCGCCAGCGAGGGCCCCGCGATCGCGCCCATCTGCCAGCGCACGGCGTTCAGCGCGGCGGCGGCCGTGAGCTGGTCGTGCGGGACGATCCTGGCCAGCAGCGAGTCCAGCGCGGGGCGCTGGAGCCCGGCGAGCGCGGAGACCCCCGCCGCCACCACGTACAGCGGCCACAGCAGCGGCTCCGGCAGCAGCGCGTTCACGAGCAGCACCCCGGCCAGCACGCCGAGCCCGGCCTCGGTGAGGAGGATGACCTTGCGCCGGTCGACGGCGTCGGCGAGCGCCCCGCCGTACAGGCCGAAGACCACCAGCGGCACCAGCTCGACCGCGCCCATCGCGCCCACCGCGAGGGGGGAGTCGGTCAGGTCCTTGATCTGGAGCGGCAGGGCGATCATCGCCATGAAGCTCGCGAAGTTCGTCACCAGCCCCTGGATCCAGAGGAGCCGGAAGTCCCGGGAGGAGCGGAGCGGGGAGAGATCCGGCAGGAGCGCGGCGAACATCTTGGTCACAGGGGGCCATGTTGCGGCCGGAAGCCTGTACAAGGCAACCGGTTTACTGCGGCCGGTCCGCCTTCCGCTCCCGCCGCGCCGGGGATCTCACCAACGGGAGGGCGGCGGCGCCGTCAGCTGGTCGGCCAGCCGGGACAGCCGGTCGCGGAAGCGCCGTTTCCCCCGCTGGGCCGGCAGGCTGTTCTCCCCGGCCGCCGCGGACACCAGGTGCTGCACGGTGTCCAGGTCCACGCCGTGCGCCGCGTCGCCCGCCGCCACGCTCAGCGCCTCGTGCGCCAGGCCCCGCACCTCCGCGTCCCCGCCGTCGAGCGACAGCACGGTC
>NZ_WWJY01000035.1 GCF_009865405.1 Streptomyces sp. SID3212
CACCCCCGGCACCGGCCCCCCGCCCGGCACCGTCACGCCCCCCGGATACGAGGAATCCGTCGCCAGCAGGGGAAGCGCCCTGTCCCACTGGGCCTCGAACAGCGACGACAGCGCCACCAGCATCGGCGACGGGTGGATCAGATACGCCACCGACTGGCCACCCGGCGCCAGGCTGAACGGAATGATCGCCGCCTGGTCGTCGCTCAGCACCAGTTTCAGCGGCAACTCGTTCCGTACCCGCGCCTGTTCGCCCGTACGGATGCTCGGCACGATGTCGTTGTCCAGCCGCCCCGGCCACGCCACCGCCTCGCGGTCGTAGATCACCCGGTGCACCACACCGGTCCGTTGCCGCCGGACCTGGGCGTCGAGGTTGCTGCCGGGGCGGTCCACGTACGGCGGGCGGTCGAACGCCCGGATCTCGCGCCGCGCCGCCGCCGTCAGCCGGCGGACCGCCGCGCTGATGTCGTCACGGTCGGAGAGCAACTCCACCGCCATGTCCGGATGGCTGATCCGCGCCGCCTCCCGGTGCGTCTGGGTGAGCCGTTCCACCAACGACCGCGCCTCGTCGAGCCGGTGTTCGCGCTCCTGGATCAGCGCGGTGACGGCGACATCCGGAGATACGGCGGTGAAGCGCGGCGGCCGTCCCGCCGAGCGGGTCGCGAGACCGTTCCTGACCAGCCCGGACAGCAGCTTCCCGACGGGGACCGCGGGCCGCCCGCACGCCTCGGCGACCTCGGAGGCGGTGGCCCTCGGCAGCCCGACCAACACCTTGTAGACGTGCTCTGTCTCGTCCGTGAGTCCCAGGACGCTGAATTCCATGGCTTCTCCGACGTTCCCGTGGCGGCGGCCCGCCGACTGGCGGAAGCCGGGCGGCATCACCCACTTGCGCCTCTTCCGTCACGGTTGACATCTTCCACGAGAGTTCCGGTGGATGTAACCCGCACTCAACCGGTTCTCAGGTCACCGAAAACAAGGGCCGGGCCCCGTCCCACGGAGGGAGGGGGCCCGGCCCTTCAGTCATATCTGAGGTGCTGTCCTGCGGTGCTGTCCTGCGGTGCTGTCCTGCGGTGCTGTCCTGACATGCGTCCTGACGTGCTGCCTCAGCCGAAGAACACCGACGAGACGTCGTTGTCGAATCCGATCGCGGCGAGGTCGGCGACGTTGCCGTCGATGACCTTCGACTTCCCGGTGCAGTCGGCCCCGGTCCAGAGCTTCAGCGAGCCCTCGGCCTGGACGGAGGAGGCGACGTTGTCCCGGCTGACGTTCTGGCAGCCCTTGCCCGAGAGCCCCTGGGACCCGTTGTCGGCGAAGTTCTTGTCGTCGAAGAGCACGGCGTTGGACGCCGGCTTCGCCGCCGGGGCGCCGCTGGAGACGCTGGGAACGGGAACGGCGCCGCCGCCCGCCTTCTGGCCGTCCGGGGTCACGCCGAACCACGTACCGCCCACGCCCTGGCCGTTGGTGTCACCGGGCTTGAGGTCCTTGGAGAACCGGTAGACGGGCCAGCCGCCCAGGGTCACCTGGAGAGACCCGTCGGCGCGCTTGACGACACCGACGTCCTTCTTCTTGATGCCGTCGATGAAGATCTTCCCGTGCGGGTCGACGATCACCGGCGGCCAGGTGACGGCGCACGCGTCGTTGCAGTTGGACTGCGACGGGTCGGCCGTGTCCTTGTCGAAGCGGTAGAGGGTGAAGCCGGCGCCGTTGGCGACGACGGGGTCGAGATCGCCCGCCTTCGTGGCCGACAGCTGGACCCACTTGGCGCCGGCCGGGGTGGTGGGCTTGCCCGCCGGGTTCGCGAAGTCCCCCGTGTTCGCGGGGGCGTTGTTCTGCTTCGCCGTACCCCCGCGGAAGTCGAGACTGCTGAGCGCGGCCTTCGCCGCCTCGGCGGCCCGGGACCCGGCGTCCGCCGCCCCCGACGCCACGTCCGCCGCGCCGGAGGCGGCGGAACCCACCGCCGTGTCGTCGCCGTTGCAGGCGGTCAGCAGCATCGCGCCCGCGGCGACGGTGGCGGCGATCAATCCCATGCGCTTCCGGAACATCTTCTGTCTCCCGTGGTGATCGGCTCCGGCTCGTCCGAAGCCTTCATGGGGGAGTACGAGGTGGCTTTGGGACGAGCTCACCCGGTTACGTCCTCAGGACACAACACGAACAGGGTCCCGACAACGGGAACTTGATCAAGACGTATCACCGGACATGTCAGACATCACCCAGGGCCCCAACGACACGACGGCAGCGGAGGCATGGCTACTGACGGCGGCCACCGAAGCATGCCTGCTGACGGCGGCCACCCCGGCGCTGCCGCGCCCCGCCGCCGGCCGAACAGGAAGGAGAACGGGCCCGGCTAGACCGCCGTCAGGAACGACGCCCACGCGCCCGCGCTGAAGGCCAGCCGCGGGCCCGCCGGGGACTTGCTGTCACGGACGAGCGTCATGAGCGTCACCGGCGCGTCCCGTACGCGCCCGGAGACCCCGTCGGACGCCTCGACACGGCGGCCGGGGACCCCGTCCGCCACCTCCACACAGTTGCCCTGATCGCCGCTGAAACTGCTCTTCCGCCAGGTCGCGTGGCCGAGGTCCACGCCGGGCTCGATGCAGTGCTTCACGTCTGTTCCCTCATTCGGCGCGCGAGCATGTCACGCGAAGGTTCTACGTCCAGGGCGGCCGCACGCAACCGGTCGAAAGTTCGGCCGTAAGCGGTCCGGTCGGCGTCACGTTCGAGGTAAACGCTACTCGCAAGGCCTTCCGAATACACGACATCAAGGTCAGCCTGGACGGGGAACTCGAGGATCACGAACGGACCCAGCATCCCGGCGTGCGCCCCGGCGGCGAACGGCAGGATCTGCAACGTGACGTTGGGCAGCTCCGTCGCGTCCAGGAGCCGCTTGAACTGCTTGGCCGCGGTCGGCGCGCCGCCCACCGGCCGGTGCAGTACGGACTCGTCGAGGATGGCCCAGAGCTGGAGCGGGTCCTCCCGGTTCAGCGCGGCGTTCTGCCGCGCCAGCCGTACCTCCACCAGCGCGTTCACCTCGTCGGCCTTGCGCTCCGGCTTGAGGGACCTGATCACCGTGCGCGCGTAGTCGGGCGTCTGCAACAGGCCGGGAACCAGGGTGGTTTCGAAGCTGCGGGCCGCCGACGCCTCCGCCTCGAAGTTGATGTAGTCGAGATAGCGCGGCGTGAGGACGTCGTTGTACGGCTGCCACCAGACGCGCCGCTTGCCCTCTCTCGCCAGCGCTTCGAGGCCGGTACGGGTCTCCTCGTCGCGGACCTTGTACAGGTCCAGCAGGGCGCCCACTTCGTGCACCCGCAACCCGCTGCGGCCCGTCTCGATGCGGCTGATCTTGGACGGGTGCCAGGACAACTCCGCCGCGGCGTCCTCCGCCTTCAGCCCACAGCGTTCCCTGATCTTGCGAAGCTCAGCACCCAGCATGCGGCGGCGCATGGTCGGAACAGCGGCCAACTGGCGCACCTCCCTCTCACTCGTGACAGGTCAGCGTATGTGGTGGCCGACGTGGTCACTGCCCGACCCGGGCAAAGTACAAGTACGCTTTCAGGAAGGCATGGTGCGGCCCGGCCGGAGTCCTCCGGCCGGGCCGCGGCGGCACTTCGCTCACTGGCCGTCGGTTCAGTGGTCCTCGACGATACGGACCGCGACGCCGTCCTGGATCTTCACCTCGGCGGAGACGCCCTTCTTGGCCGCCGCCTCCAGCTCCTCCTCGGTGCACGGCGTGGCCGCCTGACCGTTCTCGTCACCGCATATGTCGCCCGCGCCCTGGATGTCCGTGTCGACGGCGACCCAGAACATCTGCTCCGTACCCTTCATGTCGCCGACGGAGTACTTGCTGGGCGCGATGTACGTGACGTTCCCGAACCAGGTGCCGGAGACACCCTTGCCGTCGGCGACTCCCGTGTCCTCGTCGTCGACGCCCTTGTCGGCCCCGGTGTCCCCTTCGTCCGTGCCCTTGCCGGCCCCGGTGTCACCCTCGTCCGTGCCCTTGTCCGCCGCCGGCGTCTCCTTCGCGGGCGCCGCCGTGGCCTTGTCGGACGCCGCAGGGGCCGCGGCCACGTCGTCGCCGTCGCAGGCCGTCAGCAGGGTGGTGGCCGCGACGAGGGCGACGGCGGTGAGGACGGCCTTGCGGAGGTGGTTACGAGCCATGATGACGAACTCCACTTGTGTCTGGGGATGTTGGCTCCGCGGACTGTGTCCGCGGATCGGGGCGTCCCCCTGCGTGATCACTACTCTGTCGCGCCGCCACCGCTCCGCGTAAGCGCGGTCCTCGACCGAGAACGCGCCCGTCGCCGCCCTGTGACATTCGGGACGGGACCCGGGTCACCAATCGGGCATCGGACCCCAACTCCCGTCGCCACCAAGGCCGGTCGACAACAGCCTCCCCCGTAAGCCCTGTTCGGCGCGGCGATCGCTTCTGCGGGCCCGCGACGGCACCTCACCTCCCACCGGCAAGGTAAAGAAGCGGTCTTGGCTCGCATCCGAGGTTCACCCCCGAGATTCCCCCGGACGGCCGCTGGGCATCACCCCGATGCAGCAGCGCCGCGCACGCTGACCTCCCGAGGGGGATCCTGATGAGCCGAGTCAGCACACAGCACCGCACCGCGAGCACCGAGCACCCCACCCCGCACCCCGCCGCCGCCCCCTTCCTGCTCCGGGGGGAGGTCGCCCGTACGGTATCGCTGACCGTCACGGACCTGCGCGAACGGTGGGCCTCACACCGCGCCGACGTCGTCTTCCACTGCACCACCGACGGCCCCCGGCACCACACCTTCGAGGGCGCGCTGCTCCGCGACGTCATCGCCGCCGCGAGCCCGGACTTCGGGGGCCTGCGCCGCAAGGACCGTACGCGCTACCTGCTCGCCGTCACCGGCGGGGACGGCCACCACACCGTGCTCTCCTGGGCGGAGGTCGACGCCGACTTCGGCAACGTACCGATCCTGCTGGCCACGTCGATGGACGGGCGCGGCCTGGACGCCGAGGGCAGTCAGCTGGTCGTACCGTCGGACCACTGCGGGGCGCGGTACGTCAGCGCGATCACCAGCGTGTGGCTGGGCGCGTACGCCGGACCGCCCCCGCCCCCGCCGACCCCTACCACTGGTACGGCAGATACTTCCCGTCGAGCGTGATGACCACGCGGTCCCCGGCCGGGTCGGGGACCCGCCGTACGTCGAGGCGGAAGTTGATCGCGCTCATGATGCCGTCGCCGCACTGCTCGTGGATCAGCTCCTTGATGGCGGGCCCGTAGACCTGGATCACCTCGTAGAGACGGTAGATCGTGGGATCGACGGGGACGGCGGAGTCCAACGCGCCGCGCGTGGGCTGGAGTTGGAACGCCAGAACGGCGTCCCCGTCGAGTTCGAGCAGCGCCGCGGCAGTCTCGGCCTGCTCCGCGCTCATCGGGTGCTGCCCGAGCAGCGCGGCGGTGGTCCACGCCAGCGGCGCGTCCAGGGCCTCCGCGAGCTGCGCCCACGTCACTCCGGTCAGCACCTTCGCGGCCCTGACGGCTTCGCCTGCCTGCTGTTTGGTGAGCATGCGGTGCATCCTAGGATCCGGCGGCGCCGGGGCACCACGGCGCGACGGGAAAACGGCCGGGACGTGTCACCGGTCGGTCCTCCCCGCCTCCCCGCCTCCCCGCCTCACAGGTCCTTACGGAACGCGGCGAGAATGTCCCGCGTCCGGCGCGCGGACTCCGCCTGCGCCACCATGCGGTCCATCGCCTCCATGTGCGCGGCGACCTCAGGGGGTTTGTCGAGGTAGAGCGCGCCGGTGAGGTACTCGATGTAGACCATGTCGGGGAGTTCGGGGACGGCGAACCGGAAGAGGACGAACGGGCTGTACGTCCCCGGGTGGTGGCCGGCCGCGAACTCGGCTATCTGGAGCGTGACGTTGGGGCGTTCGGTCGCCTCCAGCAGCCGGTCGATCTGCGCCCGCATGACGGCCGCCGAGCCGACGGGTCTGCGCAGCACGGTCTCGTCCAGGACCGCCCAGTAGACCGGGGGTTGTTCGGTACGGGTGAGGAGCGCCTGACGCTGCATCCGCAGCGCGACGTGGCGCTCCAGGCGCCCGGGGCTCGCCCGCCCGACCTCACCGGCGGTCAGGACGGCCCGCGCGTAGTCCTCGGTCTGGAGCAGACCGGGCACGAAGTGCGGTTCGTACGACCGGATGGTCCGCGCGGCCTCTTCGAGGCTGACGTAACCGCCGAACCAGTCCGGCAGGATGTCGTGGAACCGCTGCCACCAACCGGGCTTGCTGGCCTCGTCGGCGAGATGCAGAAAGGTGGCGGCCTCGTCCTCGGGGACGCCGTACGCGGGCAACAGGAGCTGTACGTACGGAATCTTGAGCGCGACCTCGGCCATTTCCATCCGCCGTACGGTCGCGGCGGTCACCCGCAGCAACCTGCCGGCGTCGTCACGGCTGAGCCCGGCCCGCTCCCGTAGAGCCTGGAGCCGTCGGCTGAGGACAAGCTGTCCGATGGTCGGCGCCGACCGCGGCTCGCTCACGCCCTGCTCCTGAGAATCCCCAGCACCATACTGAGCAGTATGCCACAGCGGCCCCCAAAAACCGACCCCGCGCCCCGTTCTTCCGCCGCCCAGGCCCGTCGCGTCCACCCCAGAACGTCAACCGAATCCTCAGCCGGAACCTCAGCAAGGACCTCAGCCACGACCTCGGCCGGAAACGTCAACCGCGACGTCAACCAGAACGTCAACCGGAGCGCCAAGATGAACCCCCGGCATCCGGAGGGGTACCTTCCAGTGGCCCCTGGATGTCGGGGGCCGGATACCATCGATTTCCTGACGTCAACGAGAGCTGGGGTGATCCGGACATGTCCCGACCACGTGTGGGTGTGGCCGTGCTGACCATGGGGACCCGGCCCGTAGAGCTGCGGGCGCTGCTGGACTCCGTGGCCAAGCAGCGCGAACCGGCCACCCGGATCGTGGTCGTCGGCAACGGTTCACCGCTCCCCCAGCTGCCCGACGGCGTCATCGGCATCGACCTCCCCGAGAACCTCGGCGTCTCCGGCGGACGCAACGTCGCCATGGAGAAACTCCGCGAGTGCGGTGACGTGGACGTCCTGGTGGACCTGGACGACGACGGCCTCCTCGTCGAGGCCGACGTCGTCACCCGCGTGGCGGATCTGTACGAGGCCGATCCGGAGCTGGGCATCGTCAGCTTCCGTATCGCGGACGAGACCGGCTTCACCCAGCGGCGCCATGTACCGCGCCTGCGCGCCGACGACCCGATGCGGGCCGGCGAGGTGACCACCTTCCTCGGCGGCGGCCACGCGCTCTCCATGCGGATGCTGGCGGAGACGGGCGGCTGGCCGGACGCGTTCTTCTTCACGCACGAGGAGACCGACCTCGCGTGGCGCGCGCTCGACGCGGGCTGGAAGATCCGGTACGAGCCCGACCTGGTGCTCCAGCATCCGCGCACGTCCCCCGCCCGGCACGCCGAGTACTACCGTATGACCGCCCGCAACCGCGTCTGGCTGGCCCGCCGCAACCTCCCCGCCCCGCTCGTCCCGCTCTACCTGGGCACGTGGATCCTGCTGACGGTGGCACGGACCCGCTCCGTGACGGGGCTACGCGCGTGGTTCGGCGGCTTCGCCGAGGGCGTGAGAACGGCGTGCGGCACGCGCCGGCCGATGCGCTGGAGCACGGTACGCCGCATGACGGCGCTGGGCCGCCCGCCGGTCATCTGATCTGAACGTGGGTCACCTGATCTCACGTCACTCTCCTCGCTCTCCTCACTCTCGTCCGAAACGTCTCGCCCCGACGCCGTCTGGCCCCACCCCCCTCCTCATGGTTAGGCTCGCCTAACCCAAGCCACGTCCCGGACCGACCCCGGGGCACCGCCGAGGAGGCCCCCGCCGTGTCCGTCGAGTCCGTCGTGTCCACACCCCTCGCCCGCCGGCTCACGGCCGTCGCGACCGCCGCCGCCTTCCTGCTGACGCTCACCGCGTGCGGCGGCGACGGCGCCGGAAACGGGGCGTCCGGTACGGATGGGTCGTCCGGGTCCTCCGCCGGAGACGGGGCACCGTCCGCGGCGACGCACACCGTCCCCACGGTCATGGGCGACGTGAAGGTCCCCCACACGCCCCGCAGGATCGTCGTCCTGGACACCGACGCGCTGGACTCCGTCGTCACCCTCGGCACAACTCCCGTCGGCGCCACCACCGTTGCCGACGGCGCGCCCCTCTCCGCCTACCTGCCCGCCGACCGCCTCAAGGGCGTCGAGCCCGTCGGCCTGATCGGCGCGCCGAACCTGGAAGCGATCGCCGCGCTCAAGCCGGACCTGATCCTGAGCAGCAAGGTCCGCGACGAGAAGAACTACACCGCGCTGTCCGCGATCGCCCCCACCGTCTTCTCCGAGACCACAGGCCCCAGTTGGCGTCAGAACTTCGCCCTGCACGCCGACGCCGTGGGCAAGAAGCCCGAGGCCGACAAGATCGCCGCCGCCTACGACGCGCACGTGGCCCGGCTCACCACCGCGCTGGGCGGCCCCGCCGAGGCGAAGAAGACGAAGGTCGGCTTCGTACGGTTCGTGGAGGGCGCCGACACCCGCCTCTACCTCAACGACACTTTCGTGGGCTCCCTGTTCAAAGATCTCGGCGTGGGCCGCCCCGCCAACCAGGACACCGCCGGCTTCTCGCTCGACGTCAGCCCCGAACAGATCGACAAGGCCGACGCGGACGTCCTCTACCACTCCACGTACGGCGACCCGGCCAAGGCCAAGGAGACCGCGACCACCGCGGGCCCCCTGTGGAAGAACCTCACCGCGGTGAAGAAGGGCCGCGCGTTCGCGGTGGACGACAACCTGTGGATGCTGGGCATCGGCTACACCGGCGCGGACAAGATCCTCGACACCATCGAGAAGACGTACGTCTCCACGCGGCGCTAGAGGGTGTCCGGCACCCCGAACGTCGTCCACGCCGCCCGCTCCGGAAGCCTCAACACCGTACGCCCGGCAACGGCGTTGAGGATGGTCGCCGCCCGCCACGCGCCCAGCGTCAGGTCGGGGGCACTCACGCCGTGCGTGTGCAGCTCGGCGTTCTGGACGTACAGGCCGCCGGACACATGGGGCGCGAGGGTCACCCGGTAGTCCGCGTCGATGCGGTAGCGGCTCTTCCCGTCCCAGTCCACGAGCTTCGACAGGGGCTCCAGGAAGGCGGGGCGGACCGCCGCGTACCCCGTGGCCGACACGATCGCCGACGTACGGACCTCGAACCGCTCGTCTCGCTCGGTGTGCAGGCACGTGAGCCGGTACCCGCCCCCGCCCCCGGGCAGGGGCTCCGCCTCCACGACCGCCACGCCCGGATGGAGGGCGGTGCGCGGTTCCGTACCGCCCACCGTCCGTTCGTACAGCTCGTCGTGGATCGCGGCCAGCGTCTCCTCGCTCACGCCCTTGTACAACTGCCACTGCTCCCGCACGAGTTGCTCGCGCCGCCGCTCCGGCAGTCCGCGGAAGTAGCGGATGTAGTCCGGGGTGAAGTGCTCCAGGCCGATCTTGGAGTACTCCATGGGCGCGAAGGCGGGGGTCCTGGCGAGCCAGCGGACGTACGGCCCACCCACCCCGGCGCCCGCCCCGTCCCCCACGGGCTGCTGCCGCAGCAGATCCAACACCACCTCCGCCCCCGACTGCCCCGCCCCGATCACCGTGACGTCGTCCAGTGCGGCCAACTCGACGCGGTGCGTGCGGTAGTCGGCGCTGTGCAGGACCCGGCCCCGGTGCCCGGACCCACCGGTGAGCAGAGGAAGCAGCGGCTCGGGCACGACGGGCTGCGTGCCGACGCCCAGCACGACGTGCCGCGCCAGGACCCGCGTCGAGGCCCCCGCCGCCGAGCGGTACGTGACGGCGAACGCCTCCGCGCCCTCGTCCCACGCCAACTCCGTCACCCGCGCGTCGAATCGGCAGGAGGACAGGCGCCCGGCGACCCAGCGGCAGTAGTGGTCGTACTCCCTGCGCGGTATGTGGAACCGTTCCGAGAAGAAGAACGGGAACATCCGGTCGTGCTCCCGCAGGTAATTCAGATACGACCAGGGGCTGGTGGGATCGGCCATCGTCACCAGGTCCGCCAGAAAGGGGACTTGGAGGGTGGTCCCGTCGAGAAGCAGCCCCGGGTGCCAGGAGAAGTCCGGCTTGGCATCGAGGAACAGGGCGCGCAGGCCGGGCACGCCGTCGCAGAGCGCGGCGAGGGACAGGTTGAACGGCCCGATACCGACGCCCAAGAGGTCGTGGACACGCGGCAGTTCATGTACGTCCGTCTGAGGGGTCACAGCAGGTCCTCCTCGGCCCGGCCGGCGGCGACCACCGCGTGCAGCAGACGCTCCACCTCGGCCGGAGTGGTGTGGGGGTTGAGCAGGGTGAGCTTGAGCCGGACGCGGCCGGGGCCCTCGCCGGGGAGTTCGGTACGGCCGACGACGGCGCGGCCTTCGCGGAGGAGCCGACGCCGCAGGGAGGCGTTGACGCGGTCGAGAACAGCGGGATCATCACCCTCCCCCACCAGGTACCGGAACAGAAAGACGGTGAGCACCGGTTCGGCGTGCAACTCCAGGCGAGGATGCTCCCGTACGGTACGCGCCCCCGCCACCGCGAGGTCGTGGCACGCGTCGACGAGCCGCCCCAGCCCCTCCCGCCCGAGCGTCCGCAGCGTGACGGCGATCTTGAAGGCGTCGGCACGCCGTGTCGTACGCAGCGAAAGCCCCAACAGGCTCGGGTAGCCCGCCTCTTCGTCGTCGGCCGGGTTCAGGTAGACGGCGCGCCGAGCCAGCGAGGCGTACGTCTCCGAATCCCGCACCAGGAACACACCGGCGGCGGCCGGCTGCCAGCCGAGCTTGTGCCAATCGAGGGATACGGAGTCGGCCGCGCCGATCCCGTCCAGCAGCGGCGCGAGCCGGTCGGAGAGCAGGGCGCCACCGCCGTACGCGGCGTCCACGTGCAGCCAGGCCCCGTGCGCGGCGGCCAGCTCGGCGCAGGCGCGCAGCGGGTCGACGGCGCCGGTGTCGGTGGTCCCGGCGGTGGCCACGACAGCCACGGGCACGTCCCCGCGCCGCCGGCACGCGCCGAGGAGCGCGGCCAACTCCCCTTGCCTCATACGGAGGTTGCGGTCCACCGGCACGGGGATCACCGCGTCCTCCCCGAGCCCGAGGAGAGCGGCGGCGCGCTGAACGGAGAAGTGCGCGGCGGCGGAGGCGAGAATCCGGCCCCGGGGCCGGCCGGACACCCCACTCATCTCAACGCGCCAACCGTCCGCACCCCCGTTCACGCCCTCGTTCCCGCCCCCGAGGACCCGGTCGCGGGCGAGCATCAGCCCCATGAGGTTGGACTCGGTCCCCCCGGAGGTGAGCACCCCGGCGGCGCGCCCGGGCTCGTACCCGACCATCTGCGCCAACTCCCGCAGCAACAGGGTCTCCAGGGCGGTGGCGGCGGGGGCCTGGTCCCAGGAGTCCTGGGACGGATTGAGCGCGGACACGGCGAGATCGGCGGCAACGGCGACGGCGAGGGGCGGACAGTGCAGATGCGCCGCGCAGTCGGGGTGGGCGGGATCAGCACTCCCGGCGGCGAGCAGCCGGGTCAACCGGGAGAGCGGTTGATCGCGGCCCGTCCCGGAGGCAGCGGCACGCTCCTCCGGCGACCCGCCGGCCCCGAACTCCTCCGCCACGGCGGCGGCGATGTCCTGCGGCAACCCGGCCGGAAGGGGTCCGCCCCGCGACGCGGCGCCTTCGGCGAGGGCCGCCAGCACGGCGGCAAGCAGGGGCTCCAGGGCCGAAGGGCCGCCGACCCCGCCGGAAAGATCAGCGCTCAAGGCAACCGCTCCTGCCGCGAGGCGCCCTCGCCAGGCGTCGCCTCGTCGGCCGCCTCCGCCTGGACGTCCGACCGGGCAGCCCGGCCCGAGTCCGGCGACGTCCTGACGCCCGTACCGGAAGTCACCTCGCCTCCGGCCACCGTCCCGCCGTCGGGGACCCGCGCCGCCACGCCCCGGCCCGGCGTCAGATAGCCGAATCCATGGGCTGTAGGTCCAACCGGCGCCGGAATGCCGGCAGTTCCACCCGCACCCGCCAGCCGTGCCGACGTACCGTCACCGGTCCTCGGAGGAGCCACCGCACGACGGACAACCCGCGCGCCGCCCGACGAACCCGGTTCGGGCACCGCGACCGGACTCGGACCAGGGTCAACGCCCGAACCAGGCTCGGGCTCCACGCCCGACCCCGGACCGGGCCCCGAACCCGCGCCGCCGCCGGCCCCCGGACCCACAGAACCCGGGCCCGAACCCGGACCCGGGCCGGCACCAGGCCCCGGGCGTCCACCCGCATCCCCACCGGAATCCCCACCGGAATCCCGACCAGAACCCCGCCCCCGCGACTCCGCCGCAACCGCCGCCACCGCGTCCCCCACCCGCTCCAACACCGCCTCCGCCTCCCCGTCCGTGATCGTCAGCGGCGGCAACAGCCGCAACGTCGCGTCGTACCGGCCGCCCAACTCCACGATCACCCCCCGCTCCAGGCACGCCGCCCGCACCCGCCGCGCCAGGTCCGGGTCCGCCGGATACGCGCCGCACGCGTCCAACGGGCCCTCCGGGTCGACCAGTTCGATCCCGATCATCAGCCCCCGCCCCCGCACGTCCCCGATCACCGGCAGCGCCGCCCGCAGTTCCTCCAGCCGGGCCGTCATCCACGCCCCCACCGTCGCCGCGCGCGCGACCAGGCCCTCCCGGGCCACGTACCGTAACGTCGCCGCCCCCGCCGCCATCGCCAGCGTGTTCCCCCGGAACGTGCCCGTGTGCGCCCCCGGCAACCAGCCGTCGTACCGTTCGTCGTACACGATCACCGCCAGCGGCATACTCCCGCCGATCGCCTTCGACATCACCATCACGTCCGGTACGACCCCGCTGTGCTCGACCGCCCAGAACGCCCCCGTCCGCCCCACCCCCGTCTGCACCTCGTCCACGACCAGCGGGATCCCCCGCTCGCTCGTGATCCGCCGCATCGCCCGCAGCCACCGGTCCGGCGCGACCACCGCGCCCCCCTCGCCCTGCACCGCCTCCAGGATCATCGCGGCGGGCGGCACGACACCCCCGGAGGGATCGTCGAGGAGCCGTTCCGTATACGTGACGGCCAGATCCGTACCCCCCTCACCCCCCACCCCGAACGGACAGCGGTACGAGTACGGATACGGCAGCCGCGTCACCTCACCCACGCCCCCCGCCGCCACCGCCTCCTTCGCCGCGACCGCCCCGCTCGCGGCCAGCGCCCCCGCCGTCATCCCGTGGTACGCCCCGGTGAACGCCAGCACCCCACGCCGCCCGGTCGCGGTCCGCGTCAGTTTCAGGGCCGCCTCGACGGCGTCCGTACCGGCGGGACCGCAGAAGTGGATGCGCGCCCGGTCGGCGAACCCCTTCGGGAGCGTGGCGAAGAGCGCGTCGGTGAAGTCGTCCTTCTCGGGCGTGGCGAGGTCGAGGACGTGCAACGGCGCCCCACTGTCGATCGTGCGCCGCAACGCCTCCCGTACGACGGGATGGTTGTGCCCGAGCGCCAACGTCCCCGCCCCGGAAAGGCAGTCGAGATACCGCCGCCCGTCCACCCCCTCCACGGTCATGCCGTGGGCGCGCGCCGGAACGATGGGAAAAGAACGGGCGTACGTACGCGCCGAGGACTCCCGCTCACGCTGCCGCCGCAGAATCCCACCCTCGGGTGTCTCGGACGGAGCGGTGGGGTGGGGCACTGTCATTGGTACGGCTCCGGGGTACGACGAACCAACAGAACTTAGGCGAGCCTAACCTAATACTCCGTCGCCCAAGCAGCAATCCACCGCACCCCCACCTCACCCACCCCACCATCACGGGGTCAAAGCACGACACCAAACATCAGTAACAGCCCCCACACCCACACCCGCACCCACACCGACACCGACCCCCACCGAAGGAACCACGGCAGCGGCGGGCGGAGTAGCGACCCCGAGCCTCGTCCACCCCCAGGACCTCAACGCCCCGATGCCGGCCTCGTTCGCCGGATCGACCCGGAGGGTCACCAGAGCCGCGTCCGTACGGAGAAGAAGCTGCTCAACCATCCGCGTGGCGACCCCGCTCCTCCGGTACGCGGGAAGGACCATCAGCTCCGCGAGCCCGAACACCTGCCCGGACACGGTCAGTTCCTCGATGTCCCACGGCACATCCGCGTCGAGACCACGCCACCACTCCCCGGCCCGGTCGAGCAGGAACCCGTACGCGTGCGCGGCCGGCTTGCCCCCGCCGCTCGCGACCACCATGTCGAACCCGGTCCGCTGCACATCCTCGGCGAAGGCCCGCAGGAACTCCTGCCGGTCGTGAAACTCCTCGCCGTGCACGCGGTGGTACGCCTCGACGTACACATCCGCGACGTCCTCCCGCTGCTGTTCCGCCTGCCACCGGCTCAGGCGCCGAATGAACACCTCTGGCACGTGCCCTCCCGCCCGGATGTACGTCAGCCCGCTGGACACCCGCTGTACGAGGCGTACGCGATTGTCCACCGCCACGTCCATCGTCGCAGGACACACACGATCACGGGAACACCGCTCAAGCCCCGCTTTCCGTAAATCCCGGGGATCCGGACACCGGAGTAGGGTGGGAGGGGGGACGTCTCAGAGGTGGGCCCCAGATGGACAGCACATGGATCTCGGTAGCCGTAGCACTGGTGACAACGGCACTCCTGGTGGGCGGGATCTTCGTGATCAGACGCCTGAACGGCCAACACAAGACCCGCAACACGTCATTCTCCTACGCAAGAAACCTCTGGGACCCAGAAGTCCGCTCCAAAACAACCCGCCACGAAGCCCCCACGAGGCCCGAGGACCACAACCGGCACTGAACACCGCGCCGGGGCGCCACTTCAAGCCCGTCCGGCGATTGAGGACCGGGGCCCGGGGCAGAGCCCCGCAACGCACCGCAACACCACCCCCACGCTCAGCGCACCCCCACGCCCCCCGCACCCCCACCGCACCGCCATCCGGCGTCATGGGCCAGGATGACCAACATGCGCATCCTAGGCCTGGTATTCGCGGGTTCGTCCACCTCCAACCGCCAGGAAATGACGGACTTCCTCCACAACACCCTCTCCCTCGAACCCACCCAAGTCGAAGGCGTAGAAGCAGACCTCTTCGCGCTCCCCGACGGCTCAACCTTCGCGGTGGCATCCCCCGCCGGCATGGGCGACACCCCCCGCTCCATCGGCTTCCTGGTGGACAACCTCACCGAGGCAGCGGAAACCCTCCGCGCCTCAGGCGCCACGGTAGGCCCCATCGCCGAAAACGCCCAAGAACGCTACCTACACTTCCGCGCCCCAGACGCCCAACTCTACGAACTAGTAGAACGCAAGCCACTGCACCTAACATCGGCCGACTCAAAGATCACACGCTGATCCCGGCCATCCTCATCCGAAGATTCCAACAGACTCAGTCGTGGCGCTGTCCATTCATCTCTCCATGCACCCACTCGATACACTCGGGCCGATCTCCGCTTCCAAGTCGGCAGAACTCTTCAAGTACTGCCCGAATCCGATCGACCCGCAGGGCGCTTCTGGGGTCGAAGAAGTACGGCACCCCCGGGTCGGAAACAACACGCGGATCGAAATCCGGAGGATTTGGGTTATCAGAAACCCAAATATATTCCGAAACACTATCCTTCGTCGCACACTCTTGCGTTGCAAACCAAACGAGCCCCCCGTAACCAGTCTCCAAGTTGACTGCGGCCTGAAGAGTGTTGTCGGGCCACCAGTCACGTGCCCGCTCCGAATGACGCCCGTCCGCGAACATGAGGGATGCGACTTCCCCTGGACTGATCCATGGCTGGTCAAGTCGCTCTGACCGCAATTTTTCCATGACCTCGGAAAACATCTCAGACTTTTCCTGCCAGCTCTCTGCATAGCAGTAGCAGCCATGGATCACAGCATTCAGAATCCTGACTCTACGGCCTCTTCAGAAATTACAGAGAGGGTGGGAGGAGGACAACAAATAAGTCTAGGCAGCTCCCTTCCGGATCTCAGCCAAGGCGCCGACCGCTTTCCGGATAGACATTTCGAGCCTGTCACCAGTCTCACGGACCAGTGCGCGAGCATCTTCGCCATCCCTCTGGAAATTCAGACTGGCCTCGAACTCAGTCCATGTTTCGAACACCAATCGAGTCTGCTCGTTGCTGGCACTCAACAAGAGGGCTACATCCTGCATACTCATACTAGAGCCCTTCACGTCTTCGAGGAACCAAATAGTGAAGAGTGAACTCTCCGTAATAAAACGCCCGACAAGCGCGCAGGCATCTTTGCTCAGAATATTACAGGAGAGCATTCTGATGGAAAGGTTGACCGCCGGAGAACTGGCCGGACCTAGCAATTCATCGGGAATGATCCATTGAGGAACTTCATCGAGCCACTCCCACCCTTCAGGCATAGACAAATCTCTTCACCCTCCGCATTCTCAGACAAACATACAGATTCTCAACCATGCCGCTGGATGAGCCATCTCGTTGCAGGCAGAGTTTCGGAAGGAATCTCTCCGACACCACCTGCTTGAATCACCTTCGCACAGTAAGTGACACAGCTCTGCGTAGTCTCGTCGTAGGCAGGGTAAATGCCACGCGCCGTCTTCGCCATCTGCACCTCGGCGTAAGCCATTGCAGCCTCCGCATTGGGAAGCGGTATGCGGACATTGAGCACAGTTGAAGGGAGTTTCGCAAGGTCAAATTCCGCAACCCCGTTGGAGGGATTCCCTAGCCCACCGAACTGCTCGGTACTCAGCACCTCGTCACCGGATTTGATCGTAATCAACGCATGTTTCGCCTTGTGATCCAAGTGAACAATAGCCTCCCCACACGTGTTATGAACCAGGATTGGTGTAGCGCCAGCCAGCACATAGTACGTGTGGAGTTTCGCGACAGAGAAATTGTACGTCCGGACGTGGTCCGTGTACGGGCGGTTGTGCGCGATCTTGGCAATGGTGCCGTCGGGGGTGCTGAGCTTCGTGCCCGGCTTCAGGTCTGCCGCGTTGACCCAGGCGTTTTCCTTCGGGACCCAGAAGGGGTGCTCGGCCGTGGCCGTGATCTTCTTCTTGCCCTTGGCCGTCGCGATGGTGAGCTCGTTGAGCTCCTTCTTGCCCTCGGACGGGAGAAGTTCGGTGACGGGCTGCGCACTTGTCTCGCCCGTCACCGGGTTCGTGGCGAGAACCTTGTCGCCTACCTCGATGTCCTCGATGTTCTTCGAGGAGCCGTCGGCGAGGAGAACCGGAGTGCGGGCGAGGAAGCAGTTGGGATTGGTCGCCCTTGTTTTGCCCAGCAGCTTCGAGCCGACCGCCTTGGCGCCCTTCGCCACGCCCTTGACGATGGCTCCGCCGATGACTGAGCTGACGCCTCCGACCGCGGCTCCGATGCCAACCGCGGCGGCGTATCCGCCCAAACTGTGATCCGCGTCGTCGGTAAGGGCGTTGCCGACAGCTCCTGCCGCCGCCCCCGCGATCGCCCCGCACGCCGCCCCGACCGCAACCGCACCCGCTCCCGCCGTGGCCGCTCCGGCGCCGACTGCCACGGCTCCGCAGGCCACGCCGACAACAACCTCGGTGACGATGGTGACGACCGTGACGTGTTTCTTCAGCCACCCCATTGCCTTGCACTTCCAGTCGCAAGGGGCGGGCTTGGTCACCGTGACGGTCTTGGTGTTCGTGTACGTGACCACGCCCGAGGCGTCCGTTGAGCGCGAGATACCGGAGCCTGGGGTCGGCTCGGGAGCGGCCTTGGGACCGTTTCCCCTGGGCTCGCTTTGGCCCGCACCGTTGTCGATCCACAGGCCGGTCGGATCGCTGCTGCTGATCGGGCTGTTGTTGCTGTACGCGTAGCCGTTCATCTGGAGCGGGTCCGCGATGTCGATCACCGGGTCCGCCGAGAGGAAGCGGCCCGCCGCCTGGTCGTATTCTCGGGCGCCTATGTGGGTCAGGCCCGTCGTCGCGTCGTCGATTCCGACGCCCAGGTAGCTGCGCTTGTTCGGCCACGTCGTGGGCTTCGGGCCTCGGGTTTCGCCGTACGGCTTGTACGCGCGGCGCGTGAGCGGTTGCGTGCCCGACAGTTCCACCGACGTGTTCGCCGTGCCCAGTTGGTCGGTGATCAGGGCGTTGAGCTTGTGGCCCGTGGTCGCGCCGTTCACCGTCGTGCGGACCACCGTGGGGGCGCCCGCCTGGCCGTACGAGCGGGACGAGCGGGTGATCTTGCCCGTGGAGTCCGTCGTCAGTTCCGTCTCGCCCAGGTAGAGGGTCGAGCCGGAGGGGGAGTTCTCCAGGACGCGGTTGCCCTCGGCGTCGTAGACGTACGTCGTCCTCACGCCGTTGACCGTGATCGTGCGGAGCTTGTTCTCCGTGTTCCAGGCCAGGTCCTGGGTGGTGCCCGGGAGGTCGCGGTCCGTCGTGTTGCCGATGTCGTTGTTCGTGTACGTGCTGCCCTGGCCCGGCGTCGTGGACGTGATCGCCGACAGGGTGTGCGGCTGGACGATGCCCTTGCCCGCCACCTCGCGGCCGTAGCCGTATTTCAGAGTGACGTTCTTCGTCGCGTCCGCGGTGTTGTGCTCGGTCAGGGTCGCGCGGTTGCCCAGCCAGTCGAACGTGAACGACTGGCGGTACGCCGTCGCGCTCGTCGCCGTCGTGGACACCGTGCCCGCCGAAGGAGCCGCCGCCGCCAGGGACGACGTCAGTGCCGCGCTCGGGCTGGTCGCGTCGGACGCCGTCGACGCCGCGTCCGCGACCGGGCCGCCGCTCGGGGCGCCGTCGGATCGCGGGCCCCAGTTGGTGCCCCCCGACGAACGGCAGCCCGTGCCGGAGCCGTTCGGGGTGAGGTTGGAGGTCCAGGCGTGGACCAGTTCACCCAGCGCGTCGTACGTGTAGCACTGGTTGTCCCACGACGTAGTGGTGCCGTCCGTCAGCTTCCGCGCGTTGGCGGTGACCATGCCCGACACGTCGTACGCGTACGTGCTGTCGGCGATCGGCGTATTGCCGGCCGTCTCCGTGTTGGTGAGCGTGCGCTGGAGGCTCCCCGAGTGCTGGTCGACGAAGTTGGTCGTCCAGACCCGCGACGGCTGCGAACCGCTCACCGAGCGCAGCGGCTCGCCGTACGGGGAGTAAGTGACGTCCGACGTGTACCAGTTGGCGCCGGACGTGGACTCCGCCAGGCCGTCGGAGTTGTAGCGCGTGACGACCTTCTCCGCCGCCAGCCCGCCCTTCGCCGGCAGCGTCACCGACAGGGGCTTTCCGGTCGGGGTGTACGTGTAGGAGTACGCGTACGTCCCCGACAGCCCCGCCGTCATCGCGTTGGCGGGTACGACGGTCTCGTCCCCGGTGACCTTGTAGTCCGTGTCGTACCCGGTCACGCGGCTGATCCACTCACCGCCCGACTCGTCACGGCGGGTCGAGGCCACGGGCAGGCCGAGCGCGCCCGCCATGTCGTACGTGAACTTCTTGACCGGCTCCGCGTCGGCCGATCCCTCGCGGACGGCGACGGGACGGTCCAGCTCGTCGTACTCGGTGAAGAGGGTCTTCCCGAGCGTGTCGGTGGTCTTCACCGGGCGGTCGGCGTCGTCGTACTCCGTGAGGGAGTCGCCCGTGTCCGGATCCGTCGACTTCGTCAGACGGCCCCGCACGTCGTACCCGTACGACCAGACGTTGCCGGCCGGGTCGGTGACCTTGGTGCGGTTGCCCCGCGCGTCGTACGTGTAGTCGGTCGTCCGCCCGGCGCCCTTCGCCCCGGCGCCGGTGGTGTAGTGCGTGACCGACGTGGTCCGGCCGAGCGCGTCGGTCGCGCTCTTCGTGGTCGCGGAGGTCGAGCCGGGGGGATCGACGGTCACCGTCGTGTCGTCGTACGTACTGCTGATCTCGTTCTGGTACGCGGCCCCGTGGTTCTACCCCGGCGACGGCTACGGCGCCGTGAACATCGGCAAGCGCCGGCAGATCCTCCTCCCGCCCGGCGCCCCCGACCCCGCCACCTTCACCCAGATCCTCGCCGCGGGCGACGCCACCGGCGACGGCAAGACCGACTTCTTCGCCACCATCGGCGACGCCCTCTGGGCGCTGACCGGCTACAGCGGCGCGACCGTCGAACAGGCCACGCGGCTCTCCGCCGTGCCCTGGGCGGCGCGAGAACTCGTCACCGCCCAGGACATCACCGGCGACGGCGTCGCCGACACCATCCCCCGGCATCTGGGCCCTCTACGCCAACGGCTCCGTCAGCATCCATCTCGGGAGCAGAACGGCCCTCTCCGGCAGTGGCACCAAGGTCATGGGGTCGTCCACGGGCTGGGCGGCCCGGCAGACGATCGGGTGACCGGCGGGCGGCGGGGCCTCGGGTCGTCGTGAGCGTGGTGCGGAAGGAGTACGCGATCAGCAGCGCGACCGCGACCAGGGCGCCGCTCGTCCAGAGCGGGCCCAGGTTTCCGGCCCCGGTGTCGAGGGTCGTCGCGGCGACGAGAGGGCCGGCGGTGGCGCCGAGGTTGAGTGCCGCCGTCGCGTACGAGCCGGCCATGGTGGGCGCGTCCGCCGCCTCGTAGAAGACCCGCGTGATCAGCGTGGTCCCCAGCGCGAACGACAGCGCGCCCTGCACGAAGACCAGGACGCACAGAGCGACCGGCACGTCGGCCAGGATCGCCAGACCCGGCCAGCCCGCGAGCAGCAGCGGACCCCCGACCGCGAGGACCGCCCCGGGACGGTGGTCCGACAGCCGCCCGGCCACGGTGACACCGGCGAAAGAACCGGCGCCGAACAGCACCAGGACCACGGAGATCCACAGATCCCCCAGCCCCGCCGTGTCGGTCACCACAGGGGCCAGGAAGGTGAAGCTGCCGAACGTCGCCGCGTTCACCAGCGCGCCCAGCAGCATCGCCAGGATCAACCGCGGCCTGGTCAGCACGGCCAACTCCCCGCGCAGCGAGGCCGACCCGCCCGCCTCCTCGTCCTTCACGCGTTCCGCCGGGACTCCCCTCAGAATGCCGAGAGCCGTGGGCAGACACAGAAGGGCGACAGCCCAGAACGTGGCCCGCCAGCCGAACGCCGTGCCGAGTAGCGACCCGCCAGGGACACCGGCGATCGTCGCCACCGTCGTCCCCGACAGAAGCACCGCCACCGCACGTCCCCTCCTGCCGGACGGGACCAGCGCCGCGGCAGTCGTCAGAGCCACGGCGAGGAACCCCGCGTACGTGAGCGCGGCGACGACCCGGGTGGCGAACAGGACCGGAAAGCTCCCCGTGACGGCCCCCGCGGCATGGGCCGCCGCGAACGCCAGGAGGAACCCGAGAAGAGCCGAACGCCTGGGCCAGTTGCGGGAAAGCCCCGCCACCAGCGGAGCGCCGACGACCATGCCGGCCGCGAAGGCCGGGGTGAGCACACCCGCCGTCCCGACCGTCAGGCCGAAATCCGAGGTGATGTCCGGCAACAGGCCGGCGAGCATGAACTCCGAAGTGCCCATGGCGAAAATCGCCATGGCGAGCAGGTACAACGGAAAAGGCATCGAAGGCTCCGAGGTGAGGAGAAGCACGAGAAGGTCATCTCGTCACCGCGGCCGGCCCCACGGGCACACTCGGTCCCGCCGCGGAACGCGGCGGCGACAACAGGGCTACGAGCTCGGGGCTTCAGGGGGCTGACGGCGTGTGACCGAAAGCCCCCACCGTGTCCGACTCAGGACTCGACATGGCTCGCACGCTACCCGACCGGTACCCGCCGGGGCAGCTGAGTTGCCCGGCCACGGCCGGTGTCACGGAGGGTCGTAGTCGGGGCACAGCTTCTGGCCGCACTCGCACTTGGGCCAGCGCAGGGCCGCCCCCGGTACAAGGTCGGCGTCGCCGGTTTCGGGCTTCGGTACGACGAGCACGCCGTCCGTACCGAACTCCTCCGTCAGTCTCGCCAGGAGATGCCGCGCTTTGCTCTGAGTCATTCCGCCACTCGCCTCAATCCGTCCAGCACACGTTCCAGGAGTTCTTCCGTCACGGGGTCGTACATCCGGGGAATCCGCTCGGGCACGAGCCGCCAGAAGCCGCCGCCGTGGACCGTGGCCTCCAGTTCCGTCGTACCGTCCGCCGTGCCGGCGGCTCGCTCGCACATGGGGGGATTCGCCTTCCGTCATCGCAATGTCACCGTCTGTGCGACAAGCATCGGCAACTCTGCGTAATATCAGAAGCCATTTCCCTCCCAACCCGGCCACGGGGATAAGGAGTTCCTGGCATGGCACCACGAGCACGAGAACTGACACCCGACCGTTCGGCCCGGCATTTGTTCGGGTCAGAGATGCGGCGCCTTCGCGAACAGGCCGGAATGAGCCTGGAAAGTCTGGCGGGTGTGGTCCGGTACGCGAAGAGTTCGCTGGCGCGGTACGAGACGGCGGACGCGATGATCCCCCCGGACCTCGCGGAACGCCTGGACGCGGCTTTCGGTACGGACGGGTTGTTCGTGAAGCTGTACGGCTTGGCGCGGAACGAGTTCCACCCGGATCAGTTCCGGCGGTTGATGGAGCTGGAGAGGAGGGCGCGGCTGCTCCAGGAGTACTCCGGTCAGCTGGTGCCGGGCCTCCTCCAGACCGAGGGGTACGCCCGAGCCCTGTTCGAGGTCCACTATCCGCGAGCGACAGAGGACGAGATCAACGAGTTGGTGGCGGCGCGAATGAGCCGACAAAGCCTGCTCACCGGCGACCCGGCACCTGACTTCTGGGCCATCCTCGATGAGGCGGTCTTACGACGGCCCTTCGGCGGACCTGCCGTCATGCGGGAGCAACTCGCCCGGCTGCTCGAACTGACCCTCACCTCCAACACCGTCGTACAAGTTCTCCCGTTCGCGCATGGGGGACACGCCATGGCCGGGGGCTCGGTGAAGCTGATGACTCTCGGAAACGGCGAGCAAATGGTCTGGGAGGAGAGCAGCGTCACCGGGACGCTGATCGAGGAAAAGGATGTCGTGACGGCACGCCAGCGGACCTACGATCTACTCAGGGCGTGTGCCCTGTCGCCCAAGGAATCGGCGGCCATGATCCAGTCCGCAATGGAGGCGCTACCAACATGAGCACCACCCCCAAGCTCGTTCACACTGTGTGGGTCAAGTCGTCGTTCAGCGGCACCGGCGGCAACAACTGCCTTGAGTGGGCACCCAGTCACCGTGACCTCATCCCGGTCCGGGACAGCAAGAACCCCACCGGCCCCGCGCTCCTCCTGACCCCCACCGCCTGGTCCACCTTCGTCGCGTTCGCCGCGCGTCAGGCGGACTGATCAGGTCGCCAATGTCCGGCGGCGATCGCCTGGTCAGCGATCGCCTTGAACGGCCGGCGCCGACCACGGAGGTATCCATGACGACCACTCCGGATCTGACCCATGCCGAGTGGGTCAAGTCGTCGTACAGCAACGGCAACGGCGGCGGTTGCGTGGAATGGGCGCCGGCTCACGCCCGTACCACCCACCGCGTCCCGGTCCGCGACAGCAAGAACCCCACCGGCCCCGCGCTCCTCCTCACCCC
Source organism: Streptomyces sp. SID3212 (assembly GCF_009865405.1). GTDB lineage: Bacteria > Actinomycetota > Actinomycetes > Streptomycetales > Streptomycetaceae > Streptomyces. The sequence continues at coordinate 23,491 of NZ_WWJY01000035.1, forward strand.
CGCCGCCTGGACACATCTCGTCGCGCTCGCCGCCCGTCAGGCGTTGGCCGAGGCCGAAGACGCGTAAGCCGTCAGGGACCGGCCGGGCCGACGGGGGGCTCAGCGTTTGAGCGTCAGCGCTTGAGCGTGAAGGTGAAGTCGCCGGAGAGCTTGCCGCTCAGCCGGATCGTGGACACCAGGTTTCCCTCCCTGATCAGGCGCTCGACCTCGGCTCGCGGAAGGCCGAAGCCTTCGGCGATCAGCCGGGCCGGGCGGACGGGGACGCGGGCCGTGAAGCGGACCGAGACCTCGATCGGCTCGGAGTTGTCGTCCGGGGCGGCCGGGGGCTCGCCCGTGTCCAGGCGCCACGCGTCGGCCCAGTCGAGGCCCATGTGGTTACGGCGTTGCACGGCCGGATCCTGGAGCAACTCGGCTGTCAGGGAAGGGTCGTTGTGGTGCAGTCGGGCCAGCAGCCCGGGTCGTACGGAACGTACGTTCATCCGCTCCAGGACCGTGAGCTTCGCCGTCCCCCCGCACGCGGTGCAGAGCGCGAGGAGCCAGGCGTCGATGAGCTTGTGATGGGCGTTGACGCGGAACTTGCCGCTCGCCCGGAGGCGTTCGGACGGGCACGCGTGGCACCGTCGGAGGACAACAGGCAGGCAGGTGGGCATGACCACCCAGGTGGTGAGCACAGAAGTACACCGGTTCCAGTGAGAAATCCGCAGCAAAAAGCAGCGCGGCGCGCAGGCGCGACGCGCGACGAATCAGCGCTCGGGGGGTCTCACTTGGTGTACAACGGCACGTCCTTGCCCAGACGACTTGGCCGGGCAGCACGTTAGTGGCGCGCGGCGGCGCCACTCCACCGGTTTTACGGGCCTGGTTCCGCAGGCCCGGTCCTACGCACGCGTCGTGGTGAACTCCACGTTCGCCTCGTCCACGCGCAGCAGCTTCACCGTCACCGTGACCGTCTCGCCGCCCGCCCGGCCGTACGTGCCCCTGCCGCCCTCGCCCAGGGTCATCGACCCGGAGCCGCCCGTCGGGTACGCGGTGCGCAGCCGCACCACCCTGTTCTTCACCCACGCGGTCAGCTTCATGTCACCGACCTTGATGTCCACCGGGTGCGGCGTGAGCCGGATCTCGCACTTGCCGTCCGCGCAGGCGGCGAAGTCGGTGCCGTCGGCCGGTGGGGGCAGCTGCGGGGACGGGTCGGCCGGTGCGGTCGGTCGTGCCGTCCCCGGCGACGGGACGCAGCGGGGCGCCAGGTGGTACGCGGTCGCCAGGTCCGGGTTCTTGGCGGCCAGGGCCGGCAGGTCGGGGCGCGGCTGCTTCAAGGACGCCAGCAGCGCGCCGACCCGCTTGGCGCGTCCGGTCTTCTCCGCCGGGGACAGGCTCGTCAGCGCGAAGAAGTCGGACAGTCTCGTCACCTCGGGGCGGATCTCGCCGACACCCGCCGCCAGTTGCGCGCGCAGGCGGTCGGCGGCGGGGATTCCCGAGGGCCGCAGCCCGGCGTAGCCGGCGGCGACGGCCTCCACGGTGGACGACGCCCACTTCAGGTAGCTGTCGGCGGTGAATCCGGCGTCGGGGCGGTAGGGCGGGCCGGGTACGGGGTCGGGAGCGGACGCGGGGGCGTGGGCGCTCGCGGGGTCGTTCGTGGGGTGCGCGAGTTCCTCGATCTTCTGCGCGCTCTGCTTCCGGGCGGCGTCGAGGGTCGCGGTGGTCGCGCACATCGTGTCGGTCCACACGACCAGCGCCCGGCTGGGTGCGGTGGCGGTGCCGACGGCGGGTTTGTCGTCCGTACGCGCGGGCGCGGCGTCCTTGCCCGGCGTGCATCCGCTCACCAGCGCCAGGCCCGTGACGAGCGCGAGCGCGGTCGCGGCCCCGGCCGCACTCCGGTGACCGCGACCGGCTCCCCGTACCGCAGTCCGTACCTCTGTCCGTACCTCTGTCCGTACCGTCTTGAGCATGCGAGATCCTCTCCTGGTCCGGGTGCGGAGCGTAGCGAGCCGTTGCCTTGTGTGGTCGCGATGCGTTCATTCCGGTCATCGCGTTCACTCGTCAGGAGGGACGGCGGCGGCGCGCGTGGACGGATGGAATAGCGGGAGGGGGGTCCCCGTTGTACGGGACAGAATCGGTTTAAGATTCAACCAATAGCCAGTGAGTGACCAGCGAGAGGTGAGCACGATGCAGTTCGGGATCTTCACGGTCGGCGATGTCACGCCCGACCCGACCACCGGACGGACACCGAGCGAGCACGAGCGGATCAAGGCGATGGTGACCATCGCGCGGAAGGCGGAGGAGGTCGGGCTCGACGTCTTCGCGACGGGCGAGCACCACAACCCGCCCTTCGTCCCCTCCTCGCCGACGACCATGCTCGGCTACATCGCGGCCACCACCGAGCGGCTGATCCTCTCCACGTCCACCACCCTCATCACCACCAACGACCCGGTGAAGATCGCGGAGGACTTCGCGATGCTCCAGCACCTGGCCGACGGCCGGGTGGACCTGATGATGGGGCGCGGCAACACCGGGCCCGTCTACCCGTGGTTCGGCGAGGACATCCGGCAGGGCATCCCGCTCGCCATCGAGAAGTACGCGCTGCTGCACCGGCTGTGGCGCGAGGACGTCGTGGACTGGGAGGGCAAGTTCCGTACGCCCCTCCAGGGCTTCACGGCCACGCCCCGGCCGCTGGACGGCACTCCGCCGTTCGTCTGGCACGGCTCGATCCGCTCGCCCGAGATCGCCGAGCAGGCCGCGTACTACGGAGACGGCTTCTTCGCGAACAACATCTTCTGGCCCAAGGAGCACTACCAGAAGCTGATCCGGCTCTACCGGAAGCGGTACGCGCACTACGGGCACGGCACGCCGGAGCAGGCGATGGTCGGGCTCGGCGGGCAGGCGTTCATCCGGAAGAACTCGCAGGACGCGGTACGGGAGTTCCGGCCGTACTTCGACAACGCGCCGGTCTACGGGCACGGCCCGTCGCTGGAGGAGTTCACCGAGCAGACGCCGCTGACCGTGGGCAGCCCGCAGGAGGTCATCGAGAAGACACTGACGTTCCGGGAGTCCTTCGGGGACTACCAGAGGCAGCTGTTCCTGATGGATCACGCGGGGCTGCCGCTGAAGACGGTGCTGGAGCAGCTCGACCTGCTGGGTGAGGAGGTCGTACCGGTGCTGCGGGCGGAGTTCGCGAAGAACCGGCCGGCGGAGGTGCCGGAGGGGCCGCTTCACCCGGCGGCCGAGGCGGCCCGTACCGGCTCCGACGCCAGGGAGGTCTGACCATGGATCCGACCAGGACCAGGGAAACGCTGAAGATCGTCACCGTGTCGGCGGGGCTGAGCAAGCCGTCCTCGACGCGCCTGCTCGCGGACCGGCTGGCGGAGTCGGCGACGGGGGAACTGACCTCCCTGGACGTCAAGGCGGAGGTCACGGTCGTCGAACTGCGCGAGCTGGCCGTCGACATCGCGAACCACCTGGTCACCGGCTTCCCGTCGCCCGCGCTGCGGGCGGCGCTGGAGGCGGTGACGGGGGCGGACGCCGTGATCGCGGTGACGCCGGTGTTCGCGGGGTCGTACAGCGGGCTCTTCAAGTCCTTCTTCGACCTGGTCGAGCCGGACGCGCTGCGCGGGACGCCGGTCCTGCTGGCGGCGACGGGCGGGACGGCCCGGCACTCGCTGGTCGTGGAGCACGCGATGCGGCCACTGTTCTCGTACCTGCGGGCGCTGACGCTGCCGACGGCGGTCTTCGCGGCGACGGACGACTGGGGCGCGGGGGCGGACACGTACGGCGGCGGGCTGCCTGCGCGCGTCGAGCGGGCGGGGGCGGAGCTGGCGCGGCTGGTGGCGGGGACCGGCGCGGGTTCCGGGTCGGGTGGCGGCTCGGGTTCCGGGTCGGGTGGCGGCTCGGGCTCCGGCTCGGCGGCCGGCGGGACGGGGCGGAATGCCCCGGGCGACGGGGACGCTGATGATGCCGACGAGGTGGTGCCGTTCGAGCAGCTCCTCGC
>NZ_WWJY01000371.1 GCF_009865405.1 Streptomyces sp. SID3212
GCTGGCGGGGCTGCTGGCCCTGACCGGCGGCACCGACTCGCACTCCCTCGGCGCGACGGAGCGGCTGATCCTCGGGGCGGCGACGTTCGGGGCGGTCGGGCTGCTCTTCCTGGTCGCGCAGCTGGTGCGGCGGCCGATCGTACGGAGCATGCTGCTCGCCGGCGCGGGCGGTGTCGCGTTCGGCATCGCGTCGGTCTTCACGAAGACGGTCGCGGTGGACTGGACCTCGGACTCCACGACCGTGCAGGTGCCGAGCCTGCTGGTGATCGGGGTGCTGGCGGCCACGGGCCTGATGCTCTCCCAGGCGTCGTACCGGGGCGCGGGCCTGGCCGCCCCGCTGGCGACGGTCACGGTCGTCAATCCGGTGGTGGCCGCGGCGGTGGGCATCACGCTGTTCGGCGAGACCTTCCGGTACGGCGTGCCGGGCACGGTGCTGGCGCTGGGCTCGGGGGTGGTCGCGGCGGGCGGGCTGATCCTGCTCACCACGGAGCGGCTGGGGTCGTCACGGGAGCCGCGGGACGAGCCCTCGGCGCCGCCGTCCGCGCCGGAGGGGCCAGGGCCCCGTCGCGGGGGTCCTTCGGACGGGGCGCGCCCGGAGGACGTACAACCGGAGGACATAGCCTCCGACGGCACCCGTCAGGACGGCACCCTGCCGAACGGGCCGCGTGCGGACGGCACACGGCCCGACGGGAAGGGACCGGAGGGGCGGCGGCCGGAGGGGCAGCCGCCCGAGGGGAAGCGGTCGTCAGATGCGGACGCCGCGCGCCCGCAGCCAGGCGAGGGGGTCGATGTCGGTGCCGTAGCCCGGCCCCGTACGCACCTCGAAGTGCAGGTGCGGTCCCGTGCTGTTGCCGGTGGATCCTGACCGGGCGATCCGCTGGCCGCCGCTCACCTGCTGGCCGGCCCGTACCGTCAGCGCGGACAGGTGCGCGTACTGGCTGTACTTGCCGTCCGCGTGCCGGATGACGACCTCGTAGCCGTACGCCCCCGCCCAGCCGGCCGAGACGACGTGCCCGGCGGCGGCGGCCTTCACCGACGTGCCGGTGGGGACGGGGAAGTCGACACCCGTGTGGTAGCCGCTCGCCCAGGCACCGGCCCGGTGGTACGGCGTGCCGGTCGACGCGGCCACCGGGGCGGTGGCTCCGCCGGTGGTCTGCGTGCTGGCCCGGGTGGGCGCCTCGGTCCTGCGCTTCTCCTCCGGCTTCGGCTTGACCGTCCGCTTCGGTTCGGCCGTCTTCGGCTTCTCGGCCGTCTTCGGCTTCTCGGCGGTCCTCGGCCGCTCCACCGTCTTCGGCTTCGCGGCCTGCGCCGGCCGCTCGGCCGGCTCCGCCTTCGGCTCGGTGGCGGGAGCGGCACTCCTGGCCGGGGCCTGGAGGACGAGCTTCTGGCCCGGGAAGATCAGGTCCGGGTCACTGCCGATGACGCGGCGGTTGTCCTCGTACAGCCGCTGCCAGCCGCCCTTGACGGACTCGTCCACGGCTATCTCGGAGAGCGAGTCGCCCCGGGCGACGGTGTACCCCTCGCGGTGGGTGGGCACGGACGTCGGCGAGGTGGCCTTGTTCTCGGGCCGGGTCTTCGGCGGGGTCTTCGACTGGGCCTTCGTCCGGGCCTTCGTCTCCACGGGCGCGGCGCGGGTCGCGCCTCCGGGCGTGATGTCGGGGGCGTCCCCGCCGCGGGTCAGCCCCGCCTTCACCGAGCAGGCGGGCCAGGCGCGCGGACCCTGCCCCTTGAGGACCTTCTCGGCCACGGCTATCTGCTGGTCCTTGGTGGCCAGATCGGCGCGCGGGGCGAAGCTCCGGCCGCCGTACGCCTCCCAGGTGGACTGGGTGAACTGGAGGCCGCCGTAGTAGCTGTTGCCCGTGTTGATGTTCCAGTCGCCGCTCGACTCGCAGGCCGCGACCTTCTCCCAGACGTCCACGGACGCGGCGTGCCCCGTCCCGGCGGCGATGAGCGGCAGCGCCATGCCCGCGCCACCCGCCGTCACGCTCAGCGAGACGCGGTTGATGCGGCTCGGCTGGTACCTGCGGTGCCGACCGTTAGCGGCCATGGCTTGCTCCCCCGTTGACAGGTAGGACACGTCGCAAGCCGCCAACTTAAGGGAGTCGCACGGACGGTGACAAGAGCTCACGCTCCGCTCGCCCTCTTTCCGCCGTATACGCCCCCTACGAGAGCGCTCTCCGTCTGGTGCTACAAATGGGGCCATGACGGAAGACGTACGATCGGCCGCCGCGCCCACCCTGGAGGACGTGGCACGCGCGGCCGGAGTCTCCCGCGCCACGGTCTCCCGGGTGGTCAACGGGGTGCGCAATGTCGATCCCGCGATACAGGAAGCGGTACGGCAGGCCGTCGCCGCCACGGGCTACACGCCCAACCGCGCGGCCCGTTCGCTGGTCACCCGGCGCGCGGACGCCATCGCCCTGGTCGTCTCGGGGGCGGCGGCGGACGACGCGATCGAGGAGCCCGCTCCCGCCTCAGCCGGGCGGGACGCCGGGGGCGCGGACGAGGACGACGAGGAGACCGACGGCGGGAGCGTCTCCTTCACCGCCCGGGTCTCGGCGGACCCGTTCTTCGGCCGGGTGGTGACGGGGGTCGTCAACCACCTCCGGCCGCGCGGCATGTACCCGATGCTGATGTTCGCGGGGACGGCGCGGGCCCGCGACGAGGTCGTCTCGTACATCCGCCAGGGGAACACGGACGGCGCGCTGGTCGTCTCGGCCCACGCCGAGGATCCGCTGCCGTCGCTGCTCACCGAGGCGGGGCTCTCGGCGGTGCTGTACGGCAGGCCGACCCGGCCGGTACGGATCAGCTACGTGGACCTGGCCCAGCGCGACGGCGCGCGGCTGGCCGCGGAGCGGCTGCTGGAGCGGGGGTGCCGGCGGATCGTCACGATCACCGGGCCGCTGGAGGCCCCGGTGGGGCAGGACCGGCTGACGGGCTTCCGCGAGACGCTGGCGCGCCGGGGCCGTCCCGAGGTGCCGGCGGTCGAGGGGCGGTTCAGCCAGGAGAGCGGCGAGGTGGCGATGGCGCGGCTGCTGGCGGAACACCCGGACCTGGACGGGGTGTTCGCTGCGAACGACCTGATGGCGGTGGGCGCGTGCCATGTGCTGCGCGAGCACGGACGGCGGGTGCCGGAGGACGTCGCGGTGATCGGCTTCGACGACAACGGGGTGGCGGCGGCGTGCCGCCCACCGCTGACGACGGTGCGGCAGCCGGTGGAGGAGATGGCCGGCGCGATGGTGGACCTGCTGCTGGACCGCCTGGCCCGGCCCACCCTCCCGGTCACATCGGTGATCTACGAACCGACCCTGGTGGTACGAGACTCCGCGTAGCGGTGCCCCGGGCTGTGGGTGTCCTCAAGCACCGGCCACATCAAGCCCGCCCGGCGACTGAGGGCACCCGGCATCGGCCACTTCAAGCCCGTCCGGCGAGTGAGGACACCTTGGGCGGCGGAGGCCGCCGAATCAAGCCTGCCCGGCGATTGAGGGCAACGTGGCCGTTCAGGCCGACGCGTCCGGCGTCGGGGCCGGCGTGCGGCGCCAGCGGTGCGGGGCCGCGAGGCCACCCGCGTCCCCGGGAGCC
>NZ_WWJY01000372.1 GCF_009865405.1 Streptomyces sp. SID3212
GCCAGGATGAGCGGAGGCCGGTCGATCGCGGGACCCGGCGCGGGTCCCCGCGGCGCCCGACCGGCGGCACAGCTCCTCCGTCCCGTCCCGTACCCCTGGAGGCCAGCATGAGCACCATGTCCGTTCCGGCAGCGGTCCAGCGGGCCCTCGACGCGGCGAACAACGCCGACACCGAGGCGTTCCTCGACGCCTTCACCCTCGACGGAGCCGTCGACGACTGGGGCCGTGTCTTCGGGGGCCGGGACGCGATCCGCGGCTGGAGCGACAAGGAGTTCATCGGCGTGAACGTCCGCCTCGACGTGACCGGCGTCAACCGATCGGGCGATCGGGTCACGGTCAGCGCGGTGGTGGGCGGGGACGGCTTCAACGGCCCGTCCGACTTCACCTTCGTCGTGGCCGACGACGGCGTGTCACTGATGCGGATCACCGGCTGACCGCCGGCCCCTGCCCCCCTCCTCGGTGATCACCCGATCACCTGATCGGCGGCGCCGGTCGCTACTGTGTTCCCCCCTGCCACGAGGCAGGGTGAACAGGGGTGGGACATGCACAGAAGAAGCGCCGTGGCCTCCGTGGCGGCGGTGGTGGTCGCCGGGATCGTGGTGGCGCCGGCCGCGCACGCGGAGGGACGCGGTGACATCCGGGTCACCAGGACCGTCGTGAACGGCGGGAACAGTGTGATCGTCGGGATCAAGGACATCAAGCGGTTCACGATCTCGATGACGGTCAAGGACAACTCGGGGGTGAAGAAGGTCACCGACGTGTCCGCGTTCAACGCGGCCAACGGTCACGGGCCCGTGGACCACCTGGGATCGACGTGCAAGAAGACGGGCGCGACGACGTCCGTGTGCACCGCGACGATGCAGATGGACCCGGCGTGGATCGACTCCTACGGGAGCGGGAACAAGGGCTGGGACGCCAACGCGGTGGCGGGGACCTGGCAGGTCAACGCCACGGTCAAGGCCAATGACGGCGATTACTGGATCTCGGACCGCGTCGCGCTGTTCAAGGTGAAGCGCGCCGCGACCCTGACCACGGACGCCACTCCCGAGCCGGTGAAGAAGGGGAGCACACTGACCGTCACCGGCAAGTTGTCACGGGCCAACTGGACGGACCTGAAGTACCACGCGTTCACCAAGCAGGTGGTGAAGTTGCAGTACAAGAAGCCCGGCGGCGCCTACAGCACCGTCAGGACGGCGACCACCGACAGCAAGGGCCACCTCCGGGCCACGGTGAAGGCGAACGCCGCGGGCAGCTGGCGTTGGGCCTTCCTCGGTACGACCACCACGATGAAGGTCGTCTCCACCGGCGACGCCGTCACACTGAAGTAGTTCCGCGGCGGGCCCCGCGCCGACCCGCGCACCGGGCCCCGCTCACGCCCCGGCCAGCTCCGCGACCGCCGCGGCGATGGCCGGGGCCTGCTCCTCCTGGAGGTAGTGCCGGCCCGCGAGGACCGTCGGGAAGCCGACTCCGAGCGCGTCCAGCACCGCCCGCAGCCGGGGCAGCCCCAGGATCGGGTCGTCGCGGGCCCAGACCACCTGGGCCGGGTACGGGCGGGACGCCAGGCCCTCGTAGTAGAAGGCCTGCTTGGCGGCGGTCGGCTCGAAACCGCGCATGGTCCTCAGGAAGGCGCGGCCCGCGTCCTGCCGCGTGATCAGCGCGAAGTGGGCGTCCACCTCCGCGTCGGTCAGTGAGGAGCCGTCCGCGAGGCCCACCCGCCGGAAGAACCGCCGGGAGACCGGCGGGCGCAGCACGGGGAGCCAGGCCTCGCCCGCGACGGGCACGGTGAAGGGCCACATCGACGGGGGCGGCCGGTACGAGGCGACGTCGACCAGGGTGTCCAGCGCCGTCAGGGACAGGACCCGCTCGGGCCGGGTGATCGCCCATTCGAAGCCGACCGGGCCGCCGACGTCATGGACGACCAGATGACACCGGTCGATCCCGAGCGCGTCCATCGCCCGGTCGGTCCACCGGGCGAGACCGCTCCACGTGTAGTCGAACGCGAGGGGCCGGGCCCCCAGACCGGCGCCGGGAAAGTCGGGGGCGACGCCCCGGAACCCCAGCGCCGCCAGCTCCGGCACGAGCTTGCGGTAGAGGAACGAGCTGGTGGGCACACCGTGCAGACACACCACCGGCGGGCCCTCGCCCTGGTCCAGTGTGAAGCCGCGGATCCCCCCGGCCCGGAAGGTGTGACCGGAGGCGTGGTGCTGTGCGACCAGGTCGTCGGCCGCGCGGGAGGCGCGGGACATGGGCGCCCCCTCTCGGTCGTCGCGGCGCGCTGCTTCTCCTTCCCTATTTTACGAGCCATTCGCGCCCCGTGCCGGTACGCACCCGCACATCTGCCGGGCCCACCGGAATCCCGTGGTTACAATCCGCCCATGAGCGTTGTCGAATCGATCCACGATTCCGCACCCCAGTTCGCGAATTCGCGGGACTACTACGTCGGATACGGCGACAAAAAGCGTTCCGACGACCCCGAATTCATGATCTACCGCAGTCGTCTCATGAAACCGCGACGCAATGGAGTGCTCCGGTACACCCGTGGCGAGGGCGAACTCGACGCGGCGATCGCGCGGGCCCATGCCGAGCTGGACCCCGTCCCGTGGCTGTGGTGGGTCGGGGCGGACAGCTCCGCCGGCCTCGCGGACCACCTCCTCGCCCGGGGCGCCGCGCAGGTCGGCGTGCTGCCGCTGATGGCCGCGGAGATCGACCGGCTCGACACGCCGGCCGCCCCGCCCGGCGTACGGGTCGAGGAGGTCAACGGCCCGCAGGAGCTGGCCGCGTGGGTCGCCTCGTACTCCCCGTCCTTCGGTCTCACGCCCGAACAGGTCACCGGCAACCAGGCCAACGAGGCCCACCGGGCGGACGCACCGGGCAGTTTGGTCCGGTTCGCCGCCCGGCTCGACGGACGCGTCGTCGGCACCTCCGCGCTGTTCGACCGGCACGGCGTCGCGGGCGTGTATGTCGTGAGTACGGAACCCGACTGCCGGGGCCGCGGCATCGGCGCGTTCCTGACCCTCGTGGCCCTGCGGGCGGGCCGTGAACGGGGCCTGCGGATCGGCACGCTCCAGGCCAGCACGGACGGCCAGCGGCTGTATTCGCGCATGGGCTTCGAAACCGTCGCGTATTACCGGCAGTTCCAACTGCCCCGGCTCTGAGACGGCACCCTTTTGCGGATATGCCGGAAGGCCGGAATCACAGCTCGGCGCGTATTCCGGCGATGAGTTGCCGGGTGCGCTGCGCGGACTCCGCGTGCGCGACCATCCGGTCCATCGCCTCCATGTGTGCCGTCACCTCGGCCTGCCCGTCGAGGTACAGCGCCCCGGTCAGGTGCTCGATGTAGACCATGTCCGGCAGTTCGGGGAGATCGAAGCGGAAGAGGGTGAAGGGGCTGTACGTCCCCGGGTGGTGGCCGGACGCGAACTCCGCCATCTGGATGGTCACGTGGGGGAGTTCCGAGGCCTCCAGCAGCCGGTCGATCTGCGCCCGCAT
>NZ_WWJY01000373.1 GCF_009865405.1 Streptomyces sp. SID3212
GGCGTCGGAGTCGGGGTAGGGGTCGCGCCCGGTCACGACTCCGGCGGTGCCTCCGCGCGGGCGGGGCGGCCGAAGCGTACGGGGACTCCCGGCGAGTACAGCACGCTCACCGGAGCCCCGGCCGGCGCGGGCAGCCCGCCGGCCGCCATCAGGTCCTCCCCGTGTCCGACCAGCTCGGCGCGGTGCAGCGGCCAGCGCGGATGGGTGTTCGGCAGGAACAGCGGACGGCCGAGGACGGTGCTGTGCATGCCCCACCGCGCGGTCAGGAAGTGTTCCAGCGCACTGGGCTCCGCGATCGGTTCCCCGACGCGCAGTCGGATCCTGCTGTACGCGCCCCGGGGTCCCGGCCAGCGCCGCCTGCTCGTGTACGTGAGCGTGTCGCCGTCCCGGACGACGCTCATCCGGGCCCACACGTACGGCAGGTTGAAGGCGGCCCTTCCCACCAGCACGGGGAGGAGCCGGGAGGCGTCCAGGGAACGGAACACCACCCCGCGCCGGCCCCGCTCGTCCACCGAGTAGAGGCGGACGTTGGTCTCGGGGAAGGTCCCCAGGTACGGAAGGCCGGGCAGGCGGAACCAGCCGATGCGGTGCATCCGGAAGGCCACCAGCCCCGCGTAGGCCCGGCCCTCGAAGAGGTCGGGGACCGTCCCGGACGGCAACAGCGGCGCCACGTCGGCCGGGTCGGCCTCCCAGTGGAGGAAGGCGAGATCGAGCCACGATTGGGTGAGCAGCGGGTTCGGCTCGGACCGCGGCGGGTCGGGCGTCACCGGCTCCGGAGGAACGGCGGGGGTGGGCACCCCGCCAGCATCGCAGAGGACACGGTCCGCTCACGCGCGGAGGGCGCGGTCGGACCGCGTGAAGACGCCACGGTCCGACCACGCGAAGACGTCACGGTCCGCTCAGAAGACGCTCAGGCCGTAGGCGGCGAGCGGTTCGAGGACCGGCTGGTAGAACGTCACCCCGCCCGAGGAGCAGTTGCCGCTGCCGCCCGAGATCAGGCCGATGGCGGTGCTGCCCTGGAAGACCGAGCCGCCGCTGTCGCCGGGCTCGGCACAGATATTGGTCCGGCCCAGACCGGAGACCACCCCGCCGGATCCGTAGTTGACGGTCGCGTTGAGCGCGCTGACCGTACCGCAGTGCACGCCTGAGGTGGCGCCGCTGTAGCAGACGGGCTGTCCGACCACCGCGCTGCCCGCGCCGGTGATGTCCTGGTAGGTGCCGTTGTGCAGATAGACCCTGCCGTCCGCGGCGGCCGGGTCGGAGTGCCGGATCAGCCCGTAGTCGTTGCCCGGGAAGCTGGACCCGGCGCGGGTGCCGATGCTCCACGCGGAGACAGTGTTCGTGCAGTGACCGGCGGTCAGCCCGTACTTCACCCCCGTGGCGCTCTGCACGTTGAAGCCGAGCGAGCAGCGCACGCCGCCGCCGGTGATGGCCTCGCCGCCCGCGATGAGCGGGGTGAACCGGCCCGGCGTACGAGTGATCTCCAGCGCGCCCGCCGGGACCTTGACGGCCCTCCTGAGCTTCGTGACCGCTGCCGCGTCCACCCTGCTGTCCACCGTGACGACGACCTTCCCGCCCCCGGGGTCGGCGTGCCACGCGGAACCCGCGACGTCGGCCGCCCGCAGCGAGGCGTCGGCCACCGCGAACTCGGAGGCGGTCAGGGTCCCGTGGGCCGCGGGCGTTCCGTCCGCCGCCGCCGGAGCGGCGAGGGCGGTGGCGGCCAGCAGACCGGACGCGACAGCGATCACGCGGATGCGCCGGGCGATTTTGCTGTTCACAACGTCCTCCGATGGTGGGGGGCCAGGGACACGATGGTCCCGGCTGCACATTTTCCCGGCAAGACACTGAATGAGCCGCGTGGGCGGATCATGCCGTCGGCCCGGGCGTCGGCGCGCTGTTCGACGGGCAGGACGCTACCGCATCGGAGGACCGGTCCCGGTGTCCCCACGGCGCGTTGGCGCGCCTCGGGGGACCGGTGCCTCCCGAGCCCGTACCCGGCGCCGCGTCCCGCCCCCGTGGGACCGGCGCCGGGAGAGCCGTCAGGCCCGCGGCCGGGTGCCGTTGATGGCGACGCGCCGGGCGTGGCGTGAGTGCGGGAAGTAGTCCCACGTCGCGTGGTGCTGGACACACCGGTTGTCCCAGAACACCAGTGTGTCGGGCTCCCACCGCACCCGGACGTGCAGCATGGGCGTGGTGGCGATGTGCGCGTACAGCATCTCCAGCACCGCCTTGCTCTCGGCGCGCGAGAGCTGCGGGATGTGCGAGGTGTAGGCGCCGTTGACGAACAGCAGCTGCCGCCCGGTCTCGGGGTGGCGGGGGATCACCGGGTGCTCCGACTTGGCCACGACGTATCCGGGCGGCGGGGTGTGCCCCTGCCACGCGATCAGCCCGTCGTGCACGGCGGTCAGGTCGTCCAGGAGCGTCCGTATCGCCGGGGACAGGCTCTCGTAGGCCAGGTGCATGTTGGCGAAGAGGGTGTCACCGCCGCTGCCCGGCTCCGGGGTGCGGGTGACGTGGAGCATCGAGCCGAGCGACGGTTCGGCGTCGGCGGTGCCGTCGGCATGCCAGCCGGCCCCGGCGACGGCCTTCGAGTCCTTGGTCGCCACGACGTCCAGGATGTACGGGTCCCCCTCCTCGGGCGGCGGCTCCACGGGACGCAGTTCGCCGAAGTGCCCCGCGAAGCGCTTGTGGTCCTCGCCGGACAGTTTCTGGTCACGGAACACCAGCACGTGATGGGCGAGGAACGCCCGCTTCACCTCGGTCACCTGATCGTCCGTCAGCTCTTTCGAGAGATCGAGGCCGGACACCTCGGCGCCGGTCAGCGGCGTCAGCGGGGAGACGGCGATGGTGTCGTACACCTCCGGCGGCCTGGTGGTGATGCGCGCGATCGCGTCCAGCGCGAACTGTTCCATGACGTCCTCCTGAGGGGTGCGTGGATGAGGGGGTGGTGCGGGCTGCTGTCGGCCGGGTGCGGGGCCGCCGTCCCCCGACCGGACCGGCGTGGAATCACCGGGCGAGGGGAACCGGGCTCCGGTGGTAGTAGTCGAGTACGGCGTCGTCGCAGCGGAACTCCTCCCGGGTGGCGGTTCGGGCGGGGACGGGCGGCGGGGGGACGACGGTGGTACGGGGCTCCCGCCGCGGCCCGGTCGGCACACCGAGCCCGGTGAGGAGGTGCGACATGACCAGGGCCACCCCCGCCGGGGTGACCGAGCGCGGATTCGGCCCGAAGGACGTCCCGCCGAAGGGGAAGCCGGTGACGATCTCGTACGACGGGAAGTAGCCGACGTCGTCGAGTTCCTGGGCGAGCTGCCCCGCCACCGCGCGCAGCACCGACGTGGAGTAGGTGCTCGCGGTGAGGACGTGACCCCCCGTCGCGGTGGCGGTGAGCGGTACCGGCGAGACGGTGAGGAGCACGCGCAGCCCCGGGTTGACGCGCCGGGCGACCGCGACGGCGGCGGACAGGTCGCGGTGGACCTCGGGGAAGGTGAAGTTGTGGAACACGTGCCGGCCGGCGTCGAAGGTGCCGCGCACGGTGCCGGGACACACCGGGTACGTGAGGCCGCTCGCGCGGTCCCGCCAGGCCTCGGTCACTCCGAGGGTGAAGATCAGGCAGCTCGCCCGGGTCACGCCGTCACGTATCGCGGCCAGGGTCGTGCGGCGCGCGTCCCGTACCGCGTCCGGCGTGGCGTACCCGCCGGGTTCGACGGCGGGACGGAACGGATCGTGGTGGCGGCCGTTCCCGCTCCAGACCTCGGTGGGTTCCGCGCGCTCCTCCGGCGGCACCTCCTCGGGGAAGGCCCAGGTCAGCCACTGCCGCAGGGCGGCGGCGGTGGAGATGTCGCCGGTACGGAACGAGAACCGGCCGTAGTGCCGGTCCCGGCGCTCCTCCTCCGTGAGACCCGGCGGCGCGGGCTCGGCGTCGTACCACTTCATGCCCTCCGCCAGCAGGGCGGGCCCGATGTGGGCGGCGAACGAGGAGCCGGCGGTGAGGATCGGGTCGTCCTGCCCGAGGGAGAACGCCGGCGTCCACAGCCCGGGGAGGTGCGTCGGATCGGCCTCGGCGACGGCGGAGCGCCAGAAGGAGCGCGCCGGCAGTGACTCGTAGGGGTGCACAGAGGTCTCTTCCTCGGGCGGGGGCAGGCCGGTCCGGGCTCCTGCGGGGCGTGGATCAGTGGGGGTCGGGGGCGGCGGGCAGGGACGCCGTGTTGACGGCCTCGGCCACGTGCTTCACGTGGGGCGGTTTGACGAGGTCGTAGTGCGTGGTCTCCACGGACTCCCAGTGCGAGGGTTCCGGCAGGTGCGCCCGCCACGCACGTGCCTGGCTCTCCGGGGATTCCGGACACGGCAGACCGGGCACCGGTTCGCTCGCCAGCCAGAGGACGCTGGGGGTGCGGGTCAGCCGGGGCGGTTCGTGGTCCCGCAGGGTGGCGAGGTTGGCCCGGCAGCAGTGCGCGAGGCGCTCGGCGTAGACCTGGGCCTCCTTGCTCGCCGTACCGCGCCTACCCTCCTCGCCGCCGTGCCCGCCCGCCGGGCCCCGGCCGTCGGCCTGTGCCAGCTCGTGGGCGAACACCGCGCGGATCTCCTCCTCGTCGTAGGCGCCGAGGGCCGGTCCCGCGCCCGGGGACGGCGGGTCGAGGAGGTACAGCCCGTCCGCGGGACGGCCCGCGGTCTCCGCCTCGGCCGCCATCGACAACGCCACCCACGCGCCGAACGACCAGCCCGCCAGCCGCCACCGCCACTCCGCGTGGGGGAAGCGCGCCTCCAGCGCGGCGTGGTAGCGGGCGGCCCGTTCCGTGACGGACCAGGCCGGCGACCCGGGGCGGAGCAGGGCGGGGTCGGCGATGAGACAGACCGTCAGCTGCGGTTCGAGCGCCGAGACCAGCGCGCGGTACGCCTGGATGTCACCGCCGACCGGGTGGACCAGGCAGAGCAGGTCGCGCCCCGACCCGGCCTGCCAGACCTCCACGGTCACCGGGTCGCCGGGGGAGGGATCGGTGTCGGGGGAGCGGTCGAGCAGCGCCAGCAGGTCGTTGAGGGTGACCTGGTGGCCGAGGTGGAAGAGCTCCAGCTCCACGTCGTACCGGCGCTTGATCTCGGAGATCAGGTCCAGCAGGGTGAGGGAGTCCGCGCCCAGGTCGTAGAGGGACACGGCGGGGTCGAGTGTGTCGAGGCCCAGCAGGCGGCAGACGACCTCGGTCAGCTGCTCGACGGCGGGGGCGGTCTCCCGCGCGGGCCCGGTCACGATCGCCGTGGAGGCTCCTGCCGATGCCGATGCCGATGCCGATGCCGATGCCGATGGTGATGGTGATGGCGACGTCCCGGACACGCCCGGCTCGTAGAAGGCGTGCGCCTGGTCGACGGCCGTGGTGGACACCATGAGCTGCGGCAACTGGAGTTCCAGCGCGTGCCCGAAGACCCGCCGGCCCTCCTCCACCGTGAGCCCGACCGCGACGTGCGCCTGGTGGCGGGCGTCCGCGTGCAGGGTGTCCCGGGCCATGCCCACCTCCCGCCACACGTCCCAGTCGATACCGATACGGAGCGTGGTCTCCGTATCGTGCGCGCGGTACCGGGCGAAGCCGTCCAGCACCCCGTTGGCCGCCGCGTAGTCGAACTGGCCGAGGCCGCCGAACAGCGTGGCCATCGAGGAGCAGTAGGCCGCGTAGACGGGCCGATGGTCGGCGATCA
>NZ_WWJY01000374.1 GCF_009865405.1 Streptomyces sp. SID3212
GTGTCCTCAAGCGCCGGACGGGCTTGAAAGGTGTCCTCAATCGCCGGACGGGCTGGATTTGGCTGGACGCGTGGGATCGCGCGAGTGGGGGTGGGTGTCCTCAAGCGCCGGACGGGCTTGAAGGGTGTCCTCACGCGCCGGACGGGCTGGGTTTGGCTGGACGCGTGGGATCGCGCGGGTGGGGGTGGGGTTGGCTCGGGCGGGTCTGAAGGGGGGCGTCGTTGGTTTGGGCGTGGCTTGGTGTCAGGTGTCCTTGCCTCGTAGTGCGTCGCGTTTGCGCCAGGCCACGAAGGCTGCCGCCACGCCCGTCAGGACGATGAAGCCCATCGCCACCAGGAACATCGGTGACGTCGGGGAGGAGGCTCGGCTGCCTGCCACCACGTAGGCCGCCGTGTTCGGGATCGAGCCGATTCCCGTCGCCAGCAGGAACGGGACCCACCCCATGCGGGAGATCGCGGCGCAGTAGTTCGCCGCCGCGAACGGGACGCCCGGGAAGAGGCGTACCGCCAGCATCGACCGGAAGCCGTGCCGGCTCAACTGGCCGTCCGCCGCCTCCATCCAGCGCCCCCGCAGCAGCGGCCGCAGCGCGTCCTGGCCGAGAAAACGGCCGAGACCGAACGCCAGTCCCGCGCCCAGCACCGTCCCGGCGAGCGCCGCGGGCAGCCCGAGCGCCGTACCGAACAGCGCCCCCGCCGCGAGATTCAGCAGCGGGCGGGGGACGAACGCGACCGCGCACACGCCGTACGCCAGCGCGAACAGCACCACGGCCGCGCTCCCGGTGAGTCGGGCGGGCCAGCCCTCCGACAGGAGTCTCTGCGGTTCGTACACGAGCACGAGCGACCCGGCGGCGGCCAGCACCGCCACAAGGAGAGCGAACCGCGACCAGGGCGAGCGCAACGCCCTGGAGCAGCGGACAGCGATGCCCGGCGCGGGCCGGGTGGCGGTGTCGAGCATCCGGGGAGACTAGCCGACGAACGTGTGTGATCGCCGCACCGGGGACGGGGGAAGGGTGTGATGTGAGCAGTCGGACATGCCTGTCGCGGCGGCCGAGCGCCCTGCCCGAACGCCCTCCCCGCACGTAAATCATTCGACGTGGCGGCCGCCGTGGGCGACCATCGAGACATGTTCCGGTACGCCTTCCTCGCAGCGCCGTCCGCAGTCGCGGACGCGCCGAAGGCTGCCGCGTTCCTCGCGGCTGACGCGGCGGCAGCAGCCGCTGTCGCCGCCGCGGCGCCCGTCGACGGCGCCCGAAGCTGACCCTTCCCGGATCGTCCGGCGGACCCCGCAGGGGGAGGGTCGGCGAGTCCAGGGGGTCCCTCTCACGCTTCGAGTTCCTTGAAGGGACCGGACCATCATGTCCAAGACGGCATACGTACGCACCAAGCCGCATCTGAACATCGGCACCATGGGCCACGTCGACCACGGCAAGACCACCCTCACCGCCGCCATCACCAAAGTCCTCAGCGAGCGCGGGACCGGCGGCGGCAGCGGCACCACCTACGTACCGTTCGACCGGATCGACCGGGCGCCGGAGGAGGCGGCCCGGGGGATCACCATCAACATCGCGCACGTCGAGTACGAGACCGACACGCGCCACTACGCGCACGTGGACATGCCGGGCCACGCGGACTACATCAAGAACATGGTCACCGGAGCCGCGCAGCTCGACGGGGCGATCCTCGTCGTCTCCGCGCTCGACGGGATCATGCCGCAGACCGCCGAGCACGTCCTGCTCGCCCGCCAGGTCGGCGTCGACCACATCGTCGTCGCCCTCAACAAGGCCGACGCGGGCGACGACGAGCTCACGGACCTGGTCGAGCTGGAGGTGCGCGAACTGCTCACCTCGCAGGGGTACGGCGGCGACACGACGCCCGTCGTCCGGGTGTCGGGGCTGCGCGCGCTGGAGGGCGACCCGCGCTGGACGGGGTCGATCGAGGCGCTGCTCGACGCGGTCGACACGTACGTGCCGATCCCGGTCAGGTACACGGACGCGCCGTTCCTGCTCCCGGTGGAGAACGTCCTCACCATCACCGGGCGCGGCACGGTCGTGACCGGGGCGATCGAGCGCGGCACCGTGCGCGTGGGCGACAAGGTGGAGGTCCTGGGCGCCGACCTGGGGCCGCAGGCCAGTACCGTCACCGGCCTGGAGACCTTCGGCAAGCCGATGGAGTCCGCCGAGGCCGGGGACAACGTCGCGCTGCTCCTGCGCGGGATGCCACGCGACGCGATCCGCCGCGGGCACGTGGTGGCGGCGCCGGACACGGTGGCGCCGAGCCGGCGCTTCGCGGCGCGGGTGTACGTGCTCTCCGCGCGGGAGGGCGGCCGTACGACTCCGGTGTCCACCGGGTACCGGCCGCAGTTCTACATCCGTACGGCCGACGTGGTCGGCGACGTGGACCTGGGCGACCTCGGCGTCGCGCGCCCCGGCGACACGGTCACCATGACCGTGGAGCTGGGCCGTGACATCCCGCTGGAGCCGGGGCTCGGCTTCGCGATCCGGGAGGGTGGCCGGACGGTTGGGGCCGGGACGGTGACGTCGCTGCTGTAGGGGTGGCGCGCGAGCGCGTTTTCCCTGGTCGAGGTGGTGGGCCCGGCTTCTGTGAGGGTACGGGGGCCGGGCTCGGCGGTCGGTGGGGGACGGCTTTGGTGTTCGTGCGCGACACTTCCTTCTGGGCCCGGTGGTGGGTCCGGTGCGGGAGAGGCGGCAATCATGACGCGTACGGCCCTGGTCCTCGGCGGCGGTGGCGTCACCGGCGTCGCCTGGACGATCGGTGTCCTGCACGGTCTGCGCATCGCCGGCACGGACCTGACCACGGCCGATCTGATCATCGGTACGTCGGCGGGCTCGGTGGTCGGCGCGCAGCTCGCCGCCGGGACGCATGACGTCGAGGCGCTGTACGAGCGGCAGCTCGCTCCGCCCGGGGACGAGCGGCCGGCGCGGCTGGGGGCGGCGGTCCTGTTCCGGTACGCCCGGGCGATGCTGGTCTCGCGTACCCCGGAGGCGTACGGGCAGCGGATCGGCCGGTACGCGCTGGCCGCCGCGACGGAGCCCGAGGCGGAACGCCGGGCCGTGATCGCCTCGCGGATCCTGGTCGACACGTGGCCGGATCGGGCGTTCGCCGTCACCGCCGTGGACGCGCTCACCGGGGAGCTCCGGGTGTTCGACCGGGAGAGCGGGGTGCCGGTGGTGGACGCGGTGGCGGCGAGTTGCGCGGTGCCGGGGGTGTGGCCGCCGGTGACCATCGAGGGGCGGAAGTGGATCGACGGCGGGATGCACTCGCCCGCCAACGCGCAGCTCGCCGCCGGGTACGACCGGGTGGTCGTGATCGCGCCCGTGGGGTCCGGGAGCGGGGTGGTCGCGGGGCCGCAGAGCCAGGCGGAGGCGCTGGTGGCGGGGGGTGCGCGGGTGGAGGTGATTGCGCCGGGGGCGGCGGCGAAGAAGGCGATCGGGCACAACGTGCTGGATCCTGGGCGGCGGGGGTTGGCTGCGCGGGCGGGGGTGGCTC
>NZ_WWJY01000375.1 GCF_009865405.1 Streptomyces sp. SID3212
CGGGTGAGCGCGGCGCCGACACCTCGGGGGCCGGCAGATGGGCCCGGATGGAGTCATCGGACGGACCGGGAGCGGGACGAGGCGGGGGACGGACGAAGCGGCCCGCCGGAGGTTCCGGGCGGGCCGCTTCACCGGCTCCGGCGCCCCCCAGGTCGGCGGGGGTGCGACGCGGCCGGAGTGTGTTACGGCTGCTGGACGAGCTGGAACGACTGCGCGGCCGATCCGTTGCAGGCGCGCTGGACCAGGGCGGTCCCGGTGGTGGCGGTGTCGGGCGCGCTCAGGCACTTCCCGCTGTGCCGGGCGGTGAAGTGGTAGCGGCCCCCGGTCTCGGCGACGGCCTGCCACTGCTGGTTCGTACCGCCGCTGTAACTCCACAGCTGGAGCGGGGCGTTGTCGGCGGTCGAGACGTTGGTGACGTCGACGGCCTGCGCGGCGTTGGCACGCGGGCCGATGCGGGAGAACCCGCCGTCGGTGGCGCGGATCTGGTACTGCTGCGCCAGGGTGCTGTTGCAGGTGTACTGCTGGATCACCGTGCCGTTGGCGGTGGCCGCCGCGCGGGCGTCCACGCAGAGGTTGTTGCCGCTGTTGACGAGGGAGTACCAGGCGTTCTCGTTGATGGGTCCCGGCGGGGTGGTGGAGCCGCCCTCGCCCGTGCCGAGCCACTTGAGGCTGTCGAGGACGAAGCGGTTCTGGGTGGCGCTGCCGAACGTGGAGGACAGGGTCTGACCCGTGCTGTAGTTCATGGCGTTGTGCCCGAAGTTGGCATAGATCATCTTGTAGTTGGTGTTGGTCCAGGTGATCGGGTAGTCACCGCTGTACCAGGACTGGTTGGGGTCCGTACCGAGCGGGAAGCTGACCGGGTCGACCGAGGACAGGACCTTGATGCCCGGACGGGTGCGCAGGTTGTTGGTCCAGCTGTACCACTCGCTGACCGACGAGGTGAAGGTGCCGGGCAGGCCGACGGTGGTGGGGTGCGTACGGTCGTCGACCTTGATGGTCGCCGTGGTGGGTCCCCAGGTGTTGGACTTGAAGTTGCCCGAGCCCAGGAAGTCGTTGTAGTACCACGACCAGGCGCCCGCGTTGGTGGTGAAGGCGGAGACGTGGAAGCCCATCCAGGCGCCGCCGCTGCGGATGTACCGCTCGAACCCGGCCCGCTGCGAGGCGCCCTGCGGGGCGTCGTCGAGGAAGAGGACGACCTGGTACTGCTCCTTGGTGATGGTGTTGAGCTGGTCCCAGTTGGTGGTCGCCGTGTACGTGAAGTTGTTGGCGGCGGCCTGCTGCGGGAACCAGGTGTTGGCTTCCCGTACGAAGCTGATGTGCGCGTCGTCCCAGGTGCCGTTGTAGAACGCCAGCACCTTGTACGGGGCCGCGGCGGCCTTCTGTTCGGCTCCGTGGGCGGCGGGCGCGGCGGTGAGGCCGAACAGTACGGCGACGAGCGCGAGGAGTCGGAGGCCGACGTTTCTCGCGCGGACCCTGTCTGTGGTCATCCGGGGATGATCCCTTCTTCTGCCGACATGGGGGGTGAGGTCGTACCGGTCAGCGACTTATCATGTATATGACAGACGTTCACGGCACGACGGCCGGGGAATGCGCCGCCCCGGGCAGGGCGGCAAGGCTCGTTCGTGATTTAAGAAGTGAACCCATCCCATGTCAAGGCTTTGGTATGGACCAATACTCCCGAAGGCGGTCCGTCCGAACTCGACGGGCCATCAGGGGAGTTGTGGCGCCCCGCGTTCAGAAGTCTGTCCGCGGATCCGTCACGCGACCGGAAGGATCATCTCGGGGCGGTCGAACATGACGGCCGGCGGCCGGGCGTGCACCGTGCCGGTCCGGCGGGCGCCCACGGTGAGGTAGAAGCCCTCCGAGGGCGGATGCGCGACCACCCGTACCCCCGTCAGACCCGCCTCGCGCGCCCGGTCCGTCAGATGCGCGGCCAGCAGGCGGCCGATGCCGCGCCCCTGGGCGTCGTCGGCGACGAACATCAGGTCCAGCTCGGCCTCGGTGAGCAGGAGGGCGTAGAAACCGAGCACCCGCTCGGAGGTGCCGGCTCCCGTGGGGCTCCCCGCCTCCTCGACCGCCACGAAGACCTCGTGCGCCTCGACGTAGTCGGGGCCGATCCGGTAACCGGCGATCATCGGCGCGTACGGGCCCTCGTACGCGCGCGAGGACCGCACGATCCGGGTCAGCCGCCGGGCGTCGCGGGCCGTGGCCCGCCTGATGCGCGTGCCCCCGCTCATGGTCCTGTTCACCGGGACGCCGAGGTGTCCCACTCCGGGTCGGCGGTCATCGGCAGGCAGATCTGGAACCGGGTGTCCCCCGGCCGCGATTCCACCCGGATGTCCCCGTGGTGCTTGTTGACGACGATGCGGTACGAGATGTCCAGCCCGAGGCCCGTCCCCTCGCCCACCGCCTTGGTGGAGAAGAAGGGCTCGAAGATCCGCGGCCTGACCTCGTCCGGGATCCCGGAGCCGGTGTCGCCGATCTCCACGACCAGCCGGTCGACCTCCCCCCACGTACGCAACGTGAGCGTGCCGCGCCCGCCCATCGCGTACACGGCGTTGTCGATCAGGTTGGTCCACACCTGGTTCAGCTCGGCGCCGAACGCGGGGATCGGCGGCAGGTCGCGGTCGTACTCCTTGACCACCCGCACCTCGGCCGGGATCTTCGCGCGCAGCATGGTCAGCGTGGCGTCGAGCAGGGTGTGCACGTCGACGGGCTGCTGCGGCGCCCGGTCCAGCTGCGAGTACTGCTTCGCCGCCCCGACCAGGTCGGAGACGCGGGTCACGGCGTCGTCGATCTCACCCATCAGCAGCTCGGCGTCGATGGTGTACGCGAGCCAGCGCACCGCCGACTCCAGGTGTTCCGCGCCGACCGCGTCGGCGACCGTGGCCAGCCAGGGCACCTCGATGCCGCCGGCGACCAGCGCGGGCGCCAGGTCCCAGGCGCTGCTCACGCCCTGCTCGTCCAGCCAGTCGCCGATGACGTCCTCAGCGTCGGCCGCGGCCAGCGCGG
>NZ_WWJY01000376.1 GCF_009865405.1 Streptomyces sp. SID3212
CGCCCGCGCGGCAGAGGCGTGCCGGGCCGTCACCGCGGCGAGACCGCCCTCCTCGATGCGCTCCACGGACGCCTCCAGCGCCAGCATCTCCAGCTGGGCGGGCGCGTGCGGCAGCGCGCGCCGGCCGCTGTCGATCCAGCGCTCCTTCCAGTCGAGGAGCGAGAGGTACGAGCGCCGCGGCGCCCGCGGATTCGCGGCGAACCGCTCCCACGCGCGCTCGCTCACCGACACCACCGACACCCCGGCGGGCCCGCCCATCGCCTTCTGCGCGCCGATCACGCACAGATCCACGCCCCACGCGTCCGGGAGGAGCGGTTCCGCGGCCACCGACGCGACCGCGTCGAGCATGAAGAGCGCGCCGTGCGCCCGTACGACCTCGCCGATCTCCGCGACCGGATTGGTGTTGCCGGTCGCCGCCTCGGCGTGCACCAGCGACACGAAGTCGGTCTCCGGGTGCGCGGCGAGCGCCTGCTCGACCTGCGCCGCGGTGACCGCCGTGTCGAAGGGCACCTCCAGGTCCACGACCTTCGCGCCGCAGTCGCGCAGCCAGTTCCCGAAGGTCTGGCCGTACGGCCCCGTCACCACGTTCAGCGCGGTCGAACCGGGCCGCGCGCCGCCGCGTATACAGGCCTCCAGGGGAAGCAGGGCCTCGCCCTGCATGATCACGACGTCGTTGTCCGTCGCGAGGAGGGCGGCGACCCGCCGCTCGATGGTGGCGAAGTGCGCGGCGGTCAGCGGGGCGAGGCCCAGCAGCGGATGTGTCACGGGGGGCTCTCTCGGCAGGGGAGGCGGAGGTTCTGTCGGTCCCCACCGAGGATACTCACCGCTCTGCGGGACCTCCTGATCGTCCTCGTACAGTGCTGTCCATGAGCGATCACGCGGTGCTGCGGGTGAAGGGGCGGGTGCTCGTCGGCCCCGAGGAGGTCAGGGGCGAACTGTGGGTGGTCGGCGGCCGGATCACCTACACCCGGCCGCCGGGCGCGCGCGAGGTCCGTACGGTCGCGGGCTGGGCCCTCCCCGGCCTGGTCGACGCCCACTGCCATGTGGGTCTCGACCACCACGGCGCGGTCGACGCGGCGACCAGCGAGAAGCAGGCGCTCGGCGACCGCGACGCCGGGACCCTGCTGCTCAGGGACGCCGGGTCCCCGGCGGACACCCGCTGGATCGACGACCGGGAGGATCTGCCCAAGATCATCCGGGCGGGCCGCCACATCGCGAGGACCCGGCGCTACATCCGTAACTTCGCGTACGAGATCGAGCCCGAGGACCTCGTCGCGTACGTCGCCCGGGAAGCGCGGCGGGGGGACGGCTGGGTCAAGCTCGTCGGCGACTGGATCGACCGCGAGGAGGGCGACCTGACCGCCTGCTGGCCGCGCGAGGCGGTCGTGGCCGCGATCGCCGAGGCGCACCGGCTGGGCGCGCGCGTCACGGCGCACTGCTTCGCCGAGGTCGCGCTGCGCGAACTGGTCGAGGCGGGCATCGACTGCGTCGAGCACGCCACGGGGCTCACGGAGGACACCATTCCGCTCTTCGCCGAGCACGGGGTGGCGATCGTCCCGACCCTGGTCAACATCGCCACGTTCCCGCGGCTCGCGGCGGGCGGCGCGGAGAAGTTCCCGCGCTGGTCGGCACATATGAACCGGCTGTACGAGCGGCGCTACGACACCGTCCGCGCGGCGTACGACGCCGGCATCCCCGTCTTCGTCGGTACGGACGCGGGCGGCGCCCTCGCCCACGGCCTCGCGGCGGCGGAGGTCGCCGAACTCGTCACGGCCGGCATCCCGCCGCTGGACGCGCTCTCCGCGACGACCTGGGCGGCCCGCCGCTGGCTCGGGCGCCCGGCGCTGGAAGAAGGCGCGCCCGCGGATCTTGTGGTGTACGACGAGGATCCGCGCGCGGACGTACGCGTGCTGGCCGCTCCGCGGGTGATCGTGCTGAACGGGCGGGTGGTCGGCTGACGCGCCGAGGGATCGCCGGGTTGACTCAGCGTGACGCGGGGCCCGGTCGTCTCGTTGAAGCACTTCAGCTGTTCCACGCTCCGGTACGACCGGCGCACCACCCCGACCGCGCGATTTGCGGCACTCCGGGGAACGCGTGCGCCAGTGGAATCGAATCCTTGACCGGAAACTGCCCTTTAGGGTGAACTCACCCCAGGTGTCTGTCAGTTCACTCTAAGTGCGTAAAGATTCCGGTGTCTCAGTCGCCGCCGCCACGTGTCCCCGTGTCGGAGGCCGGCGACACCATGTCTCTTGTGGGGGTTCCACCCGTGAACGGCAACACCAACACCTTCCGCCTGTCCGCACGCCGCCGCGCCGCCGCGGCGGTCGTCGCCGCGTTGACGGCGGGCCCGGTCTTCCTGGCCGCCCCCGCGCGGGCCACGGGCGTCACCCAC
>NZ_WWJY01000377.1 GCF_009865405.1 Streptomyces sp. SID3212
AAACCAAGCCGGTCCGGCGATTGAGGACAAAAGCCGGCCGCAGGCCGTTCACCGCGCCCCCACAACCCTCAGCGGAACCCCCCGAAACGTCTGGATCAAGATCAGCACCGCCCCCGCCGTCACACACTGGTCCGCCAAGTTGAAGATCCCCGAGTCCCCGACCTGGATGAAGTCCAGGACCGCGCCCCGGCCGAAGCCAGGCGTACGGAACAGGCGGTCCGCCAGGTTGCCGCCGGCGCCCGCGAGGACCAGGCCCAGGCCGACCGCCCAGCCGGTGGACCGTACGGACGGCGCCACGCGGGCGATGAAGGCGACCGTCGCCATCGCCAGGAGCGTGAAGACGAGCGTCGCGTCGGGGGCGAAGGAACCCGCCGCGCCCGAGTTGCGGAACGCGGTGAAGGTCACGGCCCCACCGAGCGCGTGGCTCGGTTCGTGGCCCTCCACCACCACCGCGGCGATCGCCTTCGTGCTCTGGTCCACCGCGAGCCCGGCGGCAGCCGTCGCCCACAGCACGTACGTCCGCCGCACCGCAACACCGTCCGATCCTTGGCCCTGTCCCTCACCGAGCGTACGTGGGCCGGACGGCGGTCCCGCTACGCGTCCGACAGCTTCGGCATCTCGCCCTCGGTCCTCGACGTGTCGATCACGGAGAAGTTCGCGCCCTGCGGGTCCGTGAGCGCCGCGAAGCGGCCGAAGGGGGTGTCCATCGGGCCGAACTGGAGCTTCCCGCCGTGGTCCACCGCCTTCTTGACCGTGCCGTCGCAGTCACCGACCGCGAAGTAGACGTTCACGTACGACGTCATGTCCGGCGGGAAGTCCTCGCCCATCTTCATCCGGCCCAGGACGGGCCGCTTCTTGCCGTCGATGCTGAAGACCTTGAAGTCCATCTGCTCGTCGGCCATGGTCTGCGCCTCGTACGGGAAGACCTTCGGCAGGAACGCGTCCGTCCCGGCCGGGTCCCGTGTGAAGAACTCGGCCCACGTGTACGCGCCCGGCTCGCCCTGCTTCTCGAAGCCCTTGTGCTGCCCCGGCTGCCAGGCGCCGAAGACCGCGCCGGTCGGCTCCTTCGCGAGGGTCATCGACCCGAAGTCGCCCACCCGCATCGGCTCCGCCAGCACCTCGCCGCCCGCCGCCCGCACCTTCTCCGCCGTCGCCACGACGTCGGGCGAGGCCAGGTAGAGGCACCAGGCCGACTCCCCCTCGGAGCCCGGCATCGGCGGGACCACGGCCGCGACGGCCTTCCCGTCCGCGTAGGCCTGCGTGTAGTCGCCGTATTCCGACCCGCCGGCGCCGAAGGTCCAGCCCAGTACGTCCTCGTAGAAGTGTTTGGCGGCTTCCACGTCGGTGAACATGGCGTCCACCCAGCACGGCGCGCCTTCCGGGTACTCGGTCATGATCCTTACCCCCTCGGTGGGATGAGATGTGAGGTTGAGATATGGGTACGGCATGTGCCTTATGTAGGAAATTTGCCCGTTCTTTTACGGTAGTCAGTCCGGGAGCCCTCCGCGCGCGGAGGGACCGCTCTCGACCAGCAGAGCCCGCTCCCAGGGAGACAGCTCCGCGTCCGGGGACGGCTTCCTGGTGGCGGAGTAGCGGGCGCGGCCGACGGGCACCCTCAGGACCTGCGCGGGAAAGAGCAGGTAGAGGCGCTTGGACCTGATCGTCGCGCCCTGCGCCGAGCCGTCGGACGAGCCGTCGGGCGGACCGCCCGTCGAGCCGCGAGTCGAGAAGATCTCCGTCAGCACCCCGCCCAGATCCCTCGTCGACACGTCCTCGAAGATCCAGTCGTCCAGGAGGAGCCGTACCTTCCGCGCGGTCGGCTCCTTGCCCGTGATCCCGATGTAGACGTCCGAGCCGCCGAGCCTGCCCGCCCAGTCGGCGAACCAGTTCCCCCGCCTGACGTGCCGCTGGTGGAACGTGGCGCGCTGCCCGCCCGCGGAGCGGACAGCCTGCTCCGCCTCCGTCACCACGGGCAGCTTGGTGTTGCGTTGCGAGGCCATCGCGCGAACCTTCCTCGGGCCTTCCTCAGGCCTTCCTCCGGCCGGTAGTCCCACGGTACGGCGACGGCGCGCACACGTCGGCGCGTACGCCTCTCCGTACACGCCCGACTACCCGGCGCTGCCTGCCCGTACAAAGGGATCCGCGGGCCCAACAGCCCACCCGATACGGCAGGATGGCACCGCACGCCGAGGCGCCGCGCCCCACCCGCCGACGTGCCCCCACTCCTCCCCGTACCCCCCTCACCCCCACC
>NZ_WWJY01000378.1 GCF_009865405.1 Streptomyces sp. SID3212
AGCGAGCTGGCCGCCGCCGTCGGCGCCGCCCTGGACAACGTGGGCCGGCACGCGGGCGCGGACGCCCGCGCCTGGATCCTGGTCGAGGACGATCCGGACGAGGTGATCGTGACCGTACGGGACGACGGCCCCGGCATCCCGGAGGGCCGGCTCGCGCAGGCCGAGGGCGAGGGCCGCCTCGGGGTCGCCCTGTCGATCCGTGGCAGGCTGCGGGACCTGGGCGGTACGGCGGAGCTGATCTCCGTCCCGGGGCAGGGCACGGAAGTCGAGTTGAGAGTTCCACGGGGGAAGGCGGAGAGATGAGCACGGACATGACGGGGACGGCGGGACCGATCAGGGTGATGGTCGTCGACGACCACCCGATGTGGCGCGACGCCGTCGCCCGGGACCTGGACGCGGCGGGCTTCGAGGTGATCGCCACGGCCGGGGACGGCCCGCAGGCCGTGCGCCGGGCGAAGGCCACCACCCCGCAGGTCCTCGTCCTCGACCTCAACCTGCCCGGCATGCCCGGTGTCCAGGTCTGCAAGGAACTGGTCGCCTTCCAGCCGGGCCTGCGGGTCCTGGTCCTCTCCGCCAGCGGCGAGCACGCCGACGTGCTGGAGGCGGTCAAGTCCGGCGCCACCGGCTATCTGCTCAAGTCGGCCAGTACGGACGAGCTGGTCGACGCCGTCCGCAGGACCGCCGCAGGCGACCCGGTCTTCACCCCCGGCCTCGCCGGGCTGGTCCTCGGGGAGTACCGCAGACTCGCCTCCGAGCCGCTGCCCGCCGCCCCGGACGAGCCGAAGGCCCCCCAGCTCACCGACCGGGAGACCGAGGTGCTGCGGCTCGTCGCCAAGGGCCTGTCGTACAAGCAGATCGCCGAGCGGCTGGTCATCTCGCACCGCACCGTGCAGAACCACGTCCAGAACACCCTGGGCAAGCTGCAACTGCACAACCGCGTCGAGCTGGTCCGGTACGCCATAGAGCGCGGCCTCGACGACGTCTGAGCCGGCCCGCGGCCGGACGGACCCCGGGCCCGTCCGGCCGTCCGCCTCACACCCGGGCGCGGGCGCCGCTCATCGCCTCGGCGAGCAACTCCCGTACGATCTCCGGCCCGTTCAGGGTCAGCACCGACTCCGGGTGGAACTGCACGGAGGCGAAGCCGGGGCCGCGCAGCGCGTGCACCTCGCCGTCCTCCGTCGCGCCGATGCCGCGGCTCACCTCGATGGCGTGCGCCGCCAGTTCCGCCGCCGCCGCGTCGTCGCAGGCCGCCGTGAAGCTGTTGTAGAAGCCGACCGTCTCCGCCCGGCCGAACAGGTCGATGCCGGTCTGCGCGCCCTGGTGGGGGACCCGCTTGCGTACGGTCTCCAGACCCAGCTCCGCTGCGATCAGCTCGTGGCCGAGGCAGATCCCGAGCAGCCCGTGCCGCCGGTCGTGGAGCAACGCGGCGGTCAGTCCGCGCAGCAGGCCCATCTTCGGGTCGGCGGCGTCCGCCGGATCGCCCGGACCGGGCCCCAGCACCACCGGTCCGGGGTGCGTCAGCGCCGCCGCCCGCAGGCCCGGCTCGTCGTAGCGCCGTACGGTCACCTCCAGGCCCGAGGAGCGCAGGACGTACGCGAGCATCGCGGTGAAGGTGTCCTCGCCGTCCACGACCAGCGCGTGCCCGGCCAGGGAGCCCGGCGCGGTCCGCATTTTCAGCCAGAACGGCGCGAGGTCCGCGCGCCGGGCGTCCAGCGCCGCCCGCACCCTAGGGTCGTCCGCGAGGCGCGGGCCCTCCGGTTCGGTGTGCGGCCTGCCGGGCCGTACCCCCAGCGCCGTCAGCACCCCCGCCGCCTTGGCGTGCGTCTCCGCCACCTCGCCCGCCGGGTCCGAGTGCCGTACGAGCGTGGCGCCGACCGGCACCCGCAGCCCGCCGTCGCGGTCGATGTCGGCGGTACGGATCAGGATGGGGGAGTCGAGCGTCTGCGCCCCGCCCGCGTCCCGGCCGATCAGGGCGAGCGCGCCCGCGTAGTAGCCGCGCCCGCCCTCCTCGTGGCGTTCGATGACCCGGCAGGCGTTCTGCACCGGCGACCCGGTCACGGTGGCGGCGAACATCGTCTCCCTGAGCACCTCGCGCACGTCCAGCGAGGACCGCCCGCGCAACTCGTACTCGGTGTGCGCGAGATGGGCCATCTCCTTGAGCCGCGGCCCGATCACCACCCCGCCCCGGTCGCCGACGGTGCACATCATCTTGAGCTCCTCGTCCACGACCATGGACAGCTCCTCGGTCTCCTTGCGGTCGCCCAGGAAGCCGAGCAGGCCCTCCGCCGTCGGACCGCCCGGCGGATAGCGGAACGTGCCGCTGATCGGATTCATCACGACCGTCCCGCCGCTCATCCGCACGTGCGCCTCCGGGCTGGCACCGACGAGGGTGCGCTCCCCGGTGTGCACGACGAAGGTCCAGTACGCGCCCCGCTCCCCGGCGAGCAGCCGCCGGAACAGGGCCAGGGCGTCGGGGCGGCCGAAGCCGGGGATCCGCCCCTCGAAGGTCCTGCGGATGACGAAGTTCGCGCCCTCGCCGCTGCCGATCTCGTCCTCCACGACCCGCCGTACGATCCCCGCGTACCGCTCGTCGTCCAGGTCGAAGGCGCCGCCCTCGACCCGTACTGCGTGCTCCGGCAGCAGACCGAGCACCTCGTCCAGCGGCAGTTCGTACCGCTCGTCCGCGACCAGCACGGCCAGGGGCGTCCCGTCGTCCCGTACGTCGAAGCCGCGTTCCCTGATCTGCCGGAACGGCACCAGCGCGAGCGCCGGGCGGTCCCCGTCCGGCAGGTCCGCGAGGCACGCGGCCTCGTGCACCGGCCCGATCAGCAGCTCCACCACGTCGTGGTCACGGCCCGGCGTGCGGCGGCGGAGCAGGGCGAAGGGCGGGGAGGCGGGGTCCAGGAGCCGGCCGAGGAGAGCGGCGTTCGGGGTGGCGGTCATGGGCGGTGTTCCTTCCGGGTGGGGAGGAACGGCCCGCTTTCCGGAAGGACCCGGAAACACCGAAGGCCGCCCCTCGGGCGGCCTTCTCGATTCGTGTCGCGCGCTGAATCAGTGGGCCGCCGAGTGAGCGGTCCACCACCAGGTCTGCTGTGCGTGCGCGAACATGGACGGCACCTTAGCGCATCGACCGGCCCGGAAGGGCGTGGCGTTCCATACTGTGAGCGTCGGCCGTGGCACAGGCCGCGACCACGTAATCTGGGCGCGTGACAGTGAACGCTCAGAACCCCGCGACCCATGTGCCGACCTGGAAAGATCTTCCCGCTGCCCAGCAGCCGGAGTATCCGGACCGGGAAGCCCTGCGCGGAGTGGTGACCGAGCTGGAGTCGTACCCGCCGCTCGTCTTCGCGGGCGAGTGCGACCAGCTGCGCGCCCGCATGGCCGCCGTCGCCAAGGGCGAGGCGTTCCTGCTCCAGGGCGGCGACTGCGCCGAGGCCTTCGACGGCGTCTCCGCCGATCACATCCGCGGCAAGCTCAAGACGCTCCTCCAGATGGGCGCGATCCTCACCTACGCGGCGTCCGTGCCGGTGGTCAAGGTCGGACGGATCGCCGGGCAGTACTCGAAGCCGCGCTCCAAGGACACCGAGACCCGGGGCGGCGTGACCCTGCCCACGTACCGGGGCGACTCCGTCAACGGCTTCGCCTTCGACGAGAAGTCCCGGATCCCGGACCCGGAGCGGCTCAAGCGGATGTACAACGCCTCCGCGGCGACCCTCAACCTGGTCCGCGCCTTCACCACCGGCGGCTACGCCGACCTGCGCCAGGTGCACGCCTGGAACCAGGACTTCGTGAAGTCCTCCCCCTCCGGGCAGCGTTACGAGCAGCTCGCGCGGGAGATCGACAACGCACTGAACTTCATGAAGGCGGCCGGGACCGACCCGGCGGAGTTCCGCACGGTCGAGTTCTACTCCTCGCACGAGGCGCTGCTGCTGGACTACGAGTCGGCGCTGACCCGCGTCGACTCCCGGACGGGCGAGCTGTACGACGTCTCGGGCCACATGGTCTGGATCGGTGAGCGCACCCGCCAGCTGGACGGCGCGCACATCGAGTTCGCCTCGAAGATCCGTAACCCCATCGGCATCAAGCTCGGCCCGACGACGACGGTGGACGACGCGCTCGCGTACGTCGACCGCCTCGACCCGGACCGGGAGCCCGGCCGGCTGACCTTCATCGTCCGGATGGGCGCGGACAAGGTCAGGGACAAGCTCCCCGAGCTGGTCCAGAAGGTCACCGCCTCCGGCGCCACCGTGGCGTGGGTGACCGACCCGATGCACGGCAACACCTTCGAGGCGGCCTCCGGCCACAAGACCCGCCGCTTCGACGACGTGCTGGACGAGGTCAAGGGCTTCTTCGAGGTGCACAAGGGCCTCGGCACGCACCCGGGCGGCATCCACGTGGAGCTGACGGGCGACGACGTCACGGAGTGCGTGGGCGGCGGCGACGAGATCTTCGTGGACGACCTGCACCAGCGGTACGAGACGGCGTGCGACCCGCGGCTCAACCGCAGCCAGTCGCTGGACCTCGCGTTCCTGGTGGCGGAGATGTACCGGGCGCAGTAGGCGACGGGAACGGCCGATGGGGCGCGGATCGATGTGATCCGCGCCCCATCGTCCGTTCCGGGACTTTTGCGTGCGGGTGGCGGCGGGTAAGGTTAGGTTTGCCTCACCGGGACGGTCGGGGTGACCGCCCGCCGCAGTGCCCCATTGTTTCCCGCCGGAGGTGAACCGCGTGTACGTGTGCTCGTGTTTCGGCATCACCGAGAAGCAGGTCAGGGAACACGCGGACAGTGGCGCCTGCACGCCGCGCCAGATCGCCTCGGCCAGCAAGGCCGGCACCGACTGCGGTTCGTGCGTGCGCCGGATCCAGTCCCTCCTCGGCCGGGGAGCGGTGTGCCCCCGCCGCGAGCTGCTCAAGGAGCCCGTACGCGCCGAAGCCGTAGCCGAACCCGTACGCGTCGAGGCCCTGCGCGCCGAACCTGTACGCCTCGAACCCGTACGCCTCGAACCCGTACGCGTCGAATCCGCGCCGGCGGCCTGAGGGTCAGCTGTCCGGCTGCTCGATGACCTGGGCGAGATACAGCGGCTCACCGAGCTTCTCGACCAGCGCGAGCTGCGTGTCGAGATAGTCGATGTGGTGCTCCTCGTCCGCCAGGATCGACTCGAAGATCCGCTTGGACGTGTGGTCCGCCTTCTGCCGCATGACGTCGATCCCGCGCTTGAGGCGGTCGATCGCCTCCACCTCGACCTCGCGGTCCGCCTGGAACATCTCCGTGACCGTCTGCCCCACCCGGACATGGAACAGCCGCTGGTAGTTCGGCAGGCCGTCCAGGAAAAGAATCCGGTCGGTGAGCAGCTCGGCGTGCTTCATCTCGTCGAACGACTCGGCGCGCGTGTACTTCGCGAGCTTCGTCCAGCCGAAGTTCTCCTGCATCTTGGCGTGCAGGAAGTACTGATTGATCGCGGTCAGTTCCGCGGTCAGCTGCTCGTTGAGGAATTCGAGGACCTCGGGGTCGCCCTGCATCGCGGCGGCTCCTTCCAGGCGGGTGACGGGCAGGAATGCGGGAATCCTCGCACCGCCACCCGGAGGCGTCCAGTAAGTGCATGCTTACCACCAGTTGCCCGAATCCGCCGAGACCTGGTCATGACCACCCCTTCCGGTCTGTCACCATGGAAGGTATGGGGCAGCCGAACCGGGAACGTCAAGAGCCGGATCAGGCCGAACTTCCACCAGGTCAGCGCCTTCAGCGCGGCTGGCCGGTCACGCACTACGGCCCCGTCCCCCGCTTCCGGCCGGAACGCTGGGAATTCCGGGTCTTCGGCGCCACGCTCGACGGCGACAAACGCTGCTGGAATCACGAGGAATTCTCCGCGCTTCCGTTCTCCACGGTGATCGGTGATCTGCACTGCGTGACGAAGTTCAGCATGGTGGGGGCCGAATGGGGCGGAGTGCCCGCCAGAACCTTGCTGGAACTGGTCCCTCCCGCTCCCGCCGTCACCCATGTGATGGTCTGGGCCGAATACGGCTTCAGCGCCAATCTGCGCCTCGCCGACTTCGCCGCCGACCGCACGATTTTCGCCACCCACAAGGACGGCGAACTGCTCACGGCCGAGCACGGATTTCCGCTGCGCCTCGTCGTACCGCAGCTGTACGCGTGGAAAGGGCCCAAATGGGTCCGGGGCGTGGAATACATGACCGCCGACCGCCGCGGCTTCTGGGAGGAGCGCGGCTATCACAATGTCGGCGACCCGTGGGCGGAGCAGCGCTACTCGTACCAGGAGAGCCCCGGGGAGGGCCCGGAGCTCTAGGGCGTGTCCGCGGAGTGGGGTCGTCCGCCCGGAGGGCGGGGCTCGCGGTGTCTGGTGCGTGCGATCGCAAGGCGGAGGACCCACCCCGTAC
>NZ_WWJY01000379.1 GCF_009865405.1 Streptomyces sp. SID3212
CACCGGACCGTACGCGAGGCGGTCCGACCGGAGGGGGAGATCGGGTGACGGCGCAGGCGCGGTCCGGCCGGGCGGGCGGCCCGCTCACCTCCCGGCACGCGGGCTCCACGCCGTCCGCGACCGTGGTGACACTGACCCTGGTCACCGGCGCCGTCGACACCCTGAGCTTCATGGCCCTCGGTGACGTCTTCACCAGTGTGATGACCGCGAATCTCGCCCTGCTCGGACTGTCCGTGGGATCCGACGACTTCGTCCTCACCGGACATGTGGCCGTGGCCCTGGCCGGATTCGTGTGCGGCGTGCTGCTGGGCAGCCGGATCGCCGCCTCCGGCGATCCCGCGAAGGCGCCCCACCGGGCCGCGCTGGCCGTCGAGACCCTGCTCCTCTGCGGGTTCCTGGCCGGCTGGATCGCGGTCGGCGGCCGGCCCTCCGGGGGCGCGGAGATGGGCCTGCTCGCCACCGCCGCCATCGCCATGGGCTGCCAGAGCGGGATGATCCGGGTCATCGGCACCCCCACCATGTCCACCACCTACCTCACCGGCACGCTCACCGGGATCCTGGCCGAACTCGCCACGAAGGGACGGCTCCAGCGGGCGAACGTGGTCCTGATCGCCGTGCTGCCGCTGGGCGCCGCCCTCAGCGCGATCCTGGTGACCTGGGCGCGCACGTACGCGCCGGTGCTGCCCGCGGGCCTGCTCCTGACCGCGACGCTGCTCTCCTTCGTACCGCCGGGGGAGCCCCCGCCCGGGGCGCACTCCGCGCCGGACCCGGCGCCCGGGTCTGGGAAAGTGGACCCATGATCGACACCACACTGACCGAACTCGTCGACGGACTTCTCGACGGCCCCGTACCCCTGCCCCTCGTCCACGTCGGCGACCCCGTGCTGCGCCGCCCCGCCGTGCCGTACGAAGGGCAGCTCGGCGATGCCCGGCTCCAGCGCCTGGTGGACGCGATGCGCGCGACGATGCTCGCCGCCCCCGGCGTCGGCGTGGCGGCGCCGCAGGTCGGGATCCCGCTGCGGATCGCCGTCATCGAGGACCCCGCCGAGGTGGCGGAGGAGGTGGCCCGGACGCGCGGCCGGGTGCCCCAGCCGTTCCGCGTCCTGGTCAATCCGTCGTACGAACCCGTCGGCGACCGGCGGGTCGGCTTCTACGAGGGATGCCTCAGCGTCCCCGGGCTCCAGGCCGTCGTCGCCCGGCCCGAGTCGGTCAGGCTGCGCGGGCAGGACGAGACGGGGCGGGAGTTCGACGAGGAGTTCACGGGGTGGCCGGCCCGTATCGTCCAGCACGAGACGGACCATCTGGGCGGCACGCTCTACCTCGACCTCGCCGAGACCCGCTCCTTCGCCACCACTCCGCACCTGATCGACCGCTGGTCCCAGCCGACCCCGGAGACAGCGGCCAGGGACCTCGGATTCACCCTGCCCGGATGAGGAACGGCCAGCGCCGTCCCCGAGGTCAGGCGCCGGCCGGTGCCTCGCCGGGCCAGGCCGCCGCGGTGGCGGCGGTCGCCGTCGCCACCGCGGCGAGCCGCTCGTAGTCCAGTGTGTCGGGGGTGTCCGTGGGCCGGTGGTAGTGGGTGTTGCGGAAGTTCGCGGTGCCGGTGAGCATCAGCGCGGGGATCCGGTGGTTCCAGAACGGCGCGTGGTCGCTGCGCGAGAGGTTGTTGAGCACCGGCAGGGCCAGTCCGGCGGCTGCGCCGAACCGCCCGTCGGGCCGCGGGTCGCGCAGCAGGACCGAGGGCAGCGAGGGGG
>NZ_WWJY01000380.1 GCF_009865405.1 Streptomyces sp. SID3212
AACACCCGCCTCCAGGTCGAACACCCCGTCACCGAGGCCGTCCACGGCATCGACCTCGTCGCGTGGATGCTCCGCCTCGCGCAGGGCGAGACGTCGGTCGTACGGGAACCGGACGCGCCGCACGGCCACGCCGTCGAGGCCCGCCTCTACGCGGAGGACCCCTCCCGCGACCACCGCCCCGGCGCCGGGCTCCTCACCCGCGTCTCCTTCCCGCCGGACGTCCGCGTCGACTCCTGGATCGAGACGGGGACGGAGGTGACCACGGCGTACGACCCGCTGCTCGCCAAGATCGTCGCGCACGGCGCCGACCGGCCCGAGGCCCTGGCCGCCCTGGACAGGGCCCTGGCCGCGACCCGGATCGACGGCATCGAGACCAACCTCGGGCTGGTACGGGCGGCCCTGGCCGACCCGTCCGTGCGCGCCGCCACCCACTCCACGGCGACCCTCGCCACGATCACCGACCCGACCCCGCGCATCGAGGTGACCTCCGGCGGGACCCTGACCACCGTGCAGGACTGGCCGGGCCGCACCGGCCACTGGCAGGTCGGCGTGCCGCCCTCGGGGCCGATGGACAGCCTGTCGTTCCGGCTGGGCAACCGCGCCCTCGGCAACGAGGAGGGCGCCCCGGGCCTGGAATGCACGCTCCAGGGCCCGACGCTGCGCTTCAGCCACGCCACCACCGTGTGCGTGACGGGCGCGCCCGCCCCCGTCACCGTCGACGGCGGACCCGCCCCGCTCTGGGAGCCGTTCACGGTCCCCGCCGGCGGCTCACTGGCCGTCGGCGCGCCCACCGAACGGGGCTTGCGTACGTACGTCCTCGTCGCGGGCGGCGGCCTGGACGTCCCGGCCTTCCTCGGCAGCGCCGCCACCTTCACCCTCGGCGGGCTCGGCGGCCACGGCGGGCGGGCCCTGCGCACGGGCGACGTCCTGCACCCCGCACCCACCGCAGGATCTACGCGCCCCGGCGCCCCCGTCCCCCCTACCGAACGGCCCGACATTCCCACCGCCTGGCGCATCGGTGTGGTCGAAGGCCCGCACGCGGCCCCGGAGTTCTTCACCGAGGACGACATGCGGACGTTCTACGACGCCGAGTGGAAGGTCCACTTCAACTCCGCCCGCACCGGTGTCCGGTTGGTCGGCCCCAAGCCCCGCTGGGCCCGAACCGACGGCGGAGAGGCGGGACTTCACCCCTCCAACATCCACGACACCCCCTACTCCGTCGGAGCCGTCGACTACACCGGCGACATGCCCGTGCTCCTCGGCCCCGACGGGCCCTCCCTCGGCGGCTTCGTCTGCCCCGCGACCGTGGTGGTGGGCCAGCGCTGGAAGCTCGGCCAGCTGCGCCCCGGCGACACGGTCCGCTTCGTGCCCGTGACGGCCCGCACGGCGGCGGCCCTGCGCCGCGCGCCCGCGTCACCTCCGGCCG
>NZ_WWJY01000036.1 GCF_009865405.1 Streptomyces sp. SID3212
GCCGCCGAGACCGGCGTCAAGGACGGCGACCCGCTGGCCGTCACGGGCCCGGCGGGCACGGTCACCCTCCCGCTGCGGGTCACGGTGATGCCCGACCGGGTGGTCTGGCTGCCGCTGAACTCCACGGGCCGCGGCATCCCGGCGGACACCGGCTCCCAGCCGGGAACGCTGGTCCGTATCGCCCCGGCCGGTGCGCCGGCCGCGGACGCAGAAGCGCCGGAGGTGCGCGCATGACCGCCTTCTCCCCCCTCGCGGCGGCTCCTCACACCGTTCACACCGTCCTCGCCGCCGAGGACCTGTCGCTGTTCGGCCGCGACCCGTGGTGGCTCGTGGTCGTCAAGGCCGTGTTCTGCTTCGCGTTCCTGATGGTCACCGTGCTGTTCTCCATCGTGTGGGAGCGCAAGGTCGTCGCCTGGATGCAGCTGCGGATCGGCCCCAACCGGCACGGTCCCTGGGGCATGCTCCAGTCGCTCGCCGACGGCATCAAGCTGATGCTCAAGGAAGACCTGATCGTCAAGCGCGCGGACAAGGTCGTCTACGTCCTCGCGCCGATCGTCGCCGCGGTCCCGGCGTTCATGGCGATCGCCGTGATCCCGTTCGGCCCGTCCGGCAACGAGGTCTCGATCTTCGGCCAGCGCACCACGATGCAGCTGACCGACCTGCCGATCGCGATGCTGTACGTCCTCGCGGTCGCCTCGATCGGCATCTACGGCATCGTCCTGGCGGGCTGGTCCTCCGGGTCGACGTACCCGCTGCTCGGCGGACTGCGGTCGGCCGCGCAGATGATCTCGTACGAGATCGCCATGGGCGCCGCGTTCGCCTCCGTCTTCCTCTACTCGGGGTCGATGTCGACCTCGGCGATCGTGGAGGCACAGGCGGACCGCTGGTACATCGTGCTGCTGCCGGTCTCCTTCATCATCTACGTCATCACGATGGTCGGCGAGACGAACCGCGCCCCCTTCGACATGCCCGAGTCCGAGGGTGACCTCGTCGGCGGCTTCAACACCGAGTACTCGTCCATCAAGTTCGCGATGTTCATGCTCGCCGAGTACGTCAACATGGTCACCGTCTCGGCCGTCGCGACCACGCTCTTCCTCGGCGGCTGGCGCGCCCCGTGGCCCATCTCCACCTTCTGGGAGGGCGCGAACCACGGCTGGTGGCCGATGCTCTGGTTCGTCGTCAAGGTCCAGCTGCTTCTCTTCTTCTTCATCTGGCTGCGCGGCACGCTGCCGCGTGTGCGCTACGACCAGTTGATGAAGCTGGGCTGGAAGGTCCTGATCCCGGTCTCGGTGGTCTGGCTGATGCTGGTCGCGACCGTACGGGCCCTGCGCAACGAGAACTACGACTTCCAGTCGATCGTGCTCTACGTCGGCGGGGCGGTCGTCGCGATCCTGCTGCTCTCCTTCGTCGCCGACATCTTCCGCGACAAGAAGGAGCGGGCCGACGCCGAACGGGAGCCGGAACCCCCGGCCTTCGACCCGATGGCGGGCGGATTCCCCGTACCACCGCTGCCCGGCCAGACGCTGCCACCCGTGCCGCGCAGGCGTCCGCGCACCGAGCGCGAGCTCGTTGTCAGTGGTGGGGTCGACACTGTGAGTGACGGTACCGAGAGTGACGGAAAGGAGGCTGACAGTGTCTGACTCTTCGCAGGACTCCACGCGGGACTCCTCGCAGGTCTCCCGGCGGGACCCGGCGCGGGACTCGTCGAACGATTCTTCGCAGGCGGAGAACCCCCGCGCCCCGAAGAACCCGGTCGCGGGCTTCGGCGTGACCTTCAAGGCCATGTTCAAGAAGCGGCTGACCGAGCAGTACCCGGAGCAGCAGAAGGTGACGGCGCCGCGCTTCCACGGCCGTCACCAGCTGAACCGGCATCCGGACGGCCTGGAGAAGTGCATCGGCTGCGAGCTGTGCGCCTGGGCGTGTCCGGCGGACGCGATCT
Source organism: Streptomyces sp. SID3212 (assembly GCF_009865405.1). Classification (GTDB taxonomy): domain Bacteria; phylum Actinomycetota; class Actinomycetes; order Streptomycetales; family Streptomycetaceae; genus Streptomyces. The sequence continues at coordinate 1,940 of NZ_WWJY01000036.1, forward strand.
ACGTGGAGGGCGCGGACAACACCGAGGAGGAGCGCTACTCCCCGGGGGAGCGCTACGGCCGCGTCTACCAGATCAACTACGCGCGCTGCATCCTCTGCGGCCTGTGCATCGAGGCATGCCCGACCCGGGCGCTCACGATGACCAACGAGTTCGAGCTGGCCGACAGTTCGCGCGAGAGCCTCATCTACACCAAGGAGCAGCTCCTCGCGGGCCTGGACGAGGGCATGGTCGAGTCGCCGCACTCGATCTTCCCGGGCACGGACGAGCAGGACTACTACCGGGGGCTGGTCACGGAGGCCGCGCCCGGCACGGTCCGCCAGGTGGCGCTGAGCAAGGGCGAACGGCCGCAGGAGGCCGCGTCCACCTTCGGCGAGGACGAGCCGGCGTCGAAGAAGGTGATCGGGTCGTGAACGCACTCACCGCCTCCACCACCCTCGCGGCGTCCGCCACGTCGACCGGCGAGGCCGTCCAGTTCTGGATCCTCGGTACGGTCGCGGTGGTCGGCGCCTTCGCCACGATCCTCATGAAGAGGGCCGTGCACAGCGCGCTGAGCCTGGCCGCGACGATGATCATCCTGGCGGTCTTCTACCTGGCCAACGGCGCCTACTTCCTGGGCGTCGTCCAGATCATCGTCTACACCGGCGCGATCATGATGCTGTTCCTCTTCGTGGTCATGCTGGTCGGGGTCACCGCGGCGGACTCCCTCAAGGAGACGCTCAAGGGCCAGCGCTGGCTGGCCCTGGTCTGCGGACTCGGCTTCGGCGCCCTGCTGATCGGGGGCATCGGCAACGCGTCGCTGAACTCGTTTGCCGGGCTCGGCCAGGCCAACGCGGGCGGCAACGTCGAGGGGCTGGCCGCGCTGATCTTCACCAAGTACGTCTTCGCCTTCGAGATCACCGGCGCGCTGCTGATCACCGCGGCCGTCGGCGCCATGGTCCTCACCCACCGCGAGCGCACCGAACGGGCGCTGACGCAGCGGGAGATGGCCGAGGACCGCGTCCGCAAGGGCGTCCACCTGCCGCCGCTGCCCGCCCCGGGTGTCTACGCCCGGCACAACGCGGTGGACATCCCGGGCCTGCTGCCGGACGGCACGGTCTCCGAGCTGACCGTCAACAAGACCCTCAAGGACCGCGGCCAGATCCGCGACGTGTCGAGCGAGGCCATCGCGGACCTCAAGGCGCTGGAGCAGCGGTCCACCGACCGGCTCGGCCGCGAGGAGGAGATCAAGCGATGAACCCGGTCCACTACCTCTACCTCGCGTCGCTGCTCTTCACCATCGGTGCCACCGGTGTGCTGATCCGGCGCAACGCGATCGTGGTGTTCATGTGCATCGAGCTGATGCTCAACGCCTGCAATCTCGCGTTCGTCGCCTTCGCCCGGCTGCACGGCAACCTCGACGGGCAGGTCATCGCCTTCTTCGTGATGGTCGTCGCCGCCGCGGAGGTCGTGGTCGGGCTCGCGATCATCGTGTCGCTCTTCCGCTCCCGCCACTCGGCCTCGGTCGACGACGCCAGCCTGATGAAGCTCTGAGGGGTCGCTGAATCGTGGAGAACTTGATTGCGCTGCTCATCGCGGCGCCTCTGCTCGGAGCGGCGGTCCTGCTGTGCGGCGGGCGCCGGCTCGACCGCCTGGGCCACTGGCTCGGTACGGCGCTGGCCGGCGCGGCGTTCGTGATCGGCGTGGTGCTGTTCAGCGACATGCTCGGCAGGAGCGGTGAGGACCGCGCCCTGCACCAGCACCTGTTCAGCTGGATCCCCGTCGAAGGCTTCCAGGCGGACGTCGCCTTCCAGCTCGACCAGCTGTCGATGACGTTCGTCCTGCTGATCACCGGTGTGGGCACGCTGATCCACATCTACTCGATCGGGTACATGGAGCACGACGAGCGGCGCCGCCGCTTCTTCGGCTACCTGAACCTGTTCCTGGCGGCGATGCTGCTGCTGGTCCTCGCCGACAACTACCTGCTGCTGTACATGGGCTGGGAGGGCGTGGGCCTCGCCTCGTACCTGCTGATCGGGTTCTGGCAGCACAAGCCCAGCGCGGCCACCGCCGCGAAGAAGGCCTTCCTGGTCAACCGCGTCGGTGACGTGGGCCTGTCGATCGCGATCATGCTGATGTTCACGACCTTCGGGACCTTCGCCTTCGGCCCGGTGCTGGAGAACGCGACGGACGCCACCGAGGGCAAGCTGACGGCCATCGGCCTGATGCTGCTGCTCGCCGCGTGCGGCAAGTCGGCCCAGGTGCCGCTCCAGTCGTGGCTCGGCGACGCGATGGAGGGCCCGACCCCGGTCTCGGCCCTGATCCACGCGGCGACGATGGTGACCGCGGGCGTCTACCTGATCACCCGCTCCGGCGCGATCTTCAACGGGGCGCCCGACGCCCAGCTGGTGGTCGTGGTGGTCGGCGCGGTGACGCTCCTCTTCGGTGCGATCGTCGGTTGCGCCAAGGACGACATCAAGAAGGCCCTCGCCGGGTCGACGATGTCGCAGATCGGCTACATGATCCTGGCGGCGGGCCTCGGCCCGATCGGGTACGTCTTCGCGATCATGCACCTGGTGACCCACGGCTTCTTCAAGGCCGGGCTCTTCCTCGGCGCCGGTTCGGTCATGCACGGCATGAACGACGAGGTGGACATGAGGAAGTACGGCGGCCTGCGGAAGTACATGCCGGTCACGTTCGTCACCTTCGGCCTCGGCTATCTGGCGATCATCGGCTTCCCCGGGCTCTCCGGCTTCTGGTCCAAGGACAAGATCATCGAAGCGGCCTTCGCCAAGGGCGGCACGGAGGGCTGGATCCTCGGCGCCGTCACCCTGCTGGGCGCCGCGATCACCGCGTACTACATGACCCGCGTGATGCTGATGACCTTCTTCGGCGAGAAGCGCTGGGAGCCGGACGCGGACGGCCACGAGCCGCACCCGCACGAGTCGCCCAGGTCGATGACGATCCCGATGATCGTGCTCGCCTTCGGCTCGGTCTTCGCGGGCGGGCTGTTCTCCCTGAACAGCGCCTTCGTGAACTGGCTGGAGCCCGTCACCGGACACGACCACGGCCACTCGCCGGTCAGCGCCGCGACGGTCACCGCCTCCACGGTCGTGGTGCTGCTCATCGGCGTCGGCATCGCCTGGGCGCAGTACGGCAGGCGCCCGGTGCCCAAGGTCGCACCGCGCGGCTCGCTGCTCACCCGCGCCGCCCGCCGCGACCTCCTCCAGGACGACTTCAACCACGTCGTCCTGGTCCGCGGCGGCGAACACCTCACCCGCTCCCTGGTGTACGTCGACCACACCCTGGTCGACGGGGTGGTCAACGGCACCGCGGCGTCCTTCGGCGGGCTCTCGGGCCGGCTGCGCAAGCTCCAGAACGGTTACGCCCGCTCCTATGCGGTCTCGATGCTCGGAGGTACGGCAGTGCTCATCGCCGCGACCCTGCTGATGAGGGCGGTGTAAACGGACATGTCGTTCCCCTATCTGACGGTGGCGGCGGCGCTGCCGGCGGTCGGCGCGATCGCCACGGCGGCCGTGCCCGCCGCCCGGCGTACCTTCGCCAAATGGCTGGCGCTCCTGTTCTCCCTCGCCACGCTCGCGGTGGCCGCCGTCGTCCTGGCCCTCTTCGAGCCCGGCGGCGACCGCTACCAACTCACCGAGTCGCACGCCTGGATCAAGGAATTCGGGGTCAGGTACGAACTGGGCGTGGACGGCATCGGCGTCGTGCTGATGGCGCTGACCGCCCTGCTGATCCCGTTCGTCATCCTGGCGGGCTGGCACGACGCCGACCCGCTGGAGGACGCCGCGCCGAACCGCCGCTGGCGGCCGACCCAGGGCTTCTTCGCGCTCATCCTGATGGTCGAGGCGATGGTGATCCTCTCCTTCGAGGCCACCGACGTCTTCCTCTTCTACATCCTCTTCGAAGCCATGCTCATCCCGATGTACTTCCTCATCGGCGGCTTCGGCGACCGGGCCCACGCGGGCGGGGACGAGGCGGCGGCGACGCAGCGCTCGTACGCGGCCGTGAAGTTCCTCCTGTACAACCTGGTCGGCGGGCTGATCATGCTCGCCGCGGTCATCGGCCTGTTCGTCGTCGCGGGGACGTTCTCGCTCTCCGAGATCGCCGACGCCCGGGCCAACGGCTCGCTGTCCATGGCGACCAGCACGGAGCGGTGGCTGTTCCTGGGCTTCTTCTTCGCGTTCGCCGTGAAGGCCCCGCTGTGGCCGCTGCACACCTGGCTGCCCAACGCGATGGGCGAGGCCACCGCGCCGGTCGCCGTCCTGATCACGGCCGTGGTCGACAAGGTCGGCACGTTCGCGATGCTGCGCTTCTGCCTCCAGCTCTTCCCGGAAGCCTCCAAGTGGGCCACCCCGGTGATCCTGGTGCTCGCGCTGATCAGCATCGTCTACGGCGCGCTGCTCGCCGTCGGCCAGCGGGACATCAAGCGCCTGATCGCCTACGCGTCGATCTCGCACTTCGGCTTCATCATCATGGGCATCTTCGCGATGACCAGCCAGGGCCAGTCGGGCGCCACGCTCTACATGGTCAACCACGGGATCTCGACGGCCGCGCTGATGCTGGTCGCCGGCTTCCTGATCACCCGGCGCGGCTCGCGGCTCATCGCGGACTACGGCGGAGTGCAGAAGGTCGCACCGGTCCTCGCCGGTACGTTCCTGATCGGCGGACTGGCCACACTCTCGCTGCCGGGGCTCTCCCCGTTCGTCAGTGAGTTCCTGGTCCTGGTCGGCACGTTCAGCCGGTATCCGGTGGTCGGCATCATCGCCACCTCGGGCATCGTGCTCGCTGCGCTCTACGTCCTGGTGCTCTACCAGCGCACGATGACCGGGCCGGTGAAGGCGGCGGTCCAGGGCATGTCGGACCTGAGGGTCCGTGAGCTGGTGGTCGTCACCCCGCTGATCGCGCTGCTCCTCTTCCTGGGTGTCTACCCGAAGCCGCTGACCGACATCGTCAACCCGGCCGTGAAACACACGATGTCGGACGTCAAGAAGACCGATCCCAAGCCCGAGGTGGAGGCCGCTCCGTGAGTGCGACAGTCGTCCACAGCCTGTGGACAACTTCGGCGGCCGGGGGGATCGACAAGATCCCGGCCCCCCATATCGAGTACGCGCAGTTGTCGCCCACCCTGATCGTGCTGGGCGCCGCCATCCTGGGGATCCTGGTCGAGGCGTTCGTCCCCCGGGGCAAGCGCTACCACACGCAGGTGTGGCTCTCCGTGGTCGCCCTGGCCGCCGGTTTCGCGGCGGTGATCGCCCTCGCCAACACCGGCTACGGCACGACCAAGGCGCACATCGCGGCCATGGGCGCCATCGCCGTCGACGGCCCGGCGCTCTTCCTCCAGGGGACGATCCTGCTGGCGTCGATCGCCGCCGTGTTCACCTTCGCCGAGCGCAAGCTCGACCCGGAGGCGCACGGCAAGCGCGTCGACTCGTTCGCCGCGCAGGGCGCGTCCGTCCCGGGCAGCGACAGCGAACAGGCCGCCGTCAAGGCCGGGTTCACCACCACCGAGGTGTTCCCGCTCGCCCTGTTCGCGATCGCCGGGATGCTCGTCTTCCCGTCGGCCAACGACCTGCTGACGCTGTTCGTGGCGCTGGAAGTGTTCTCCCTCCCGCTCTACCTCCTCTGCGCCCTGGCCCGCCGCAAGCGGCTGCTGTCGCAGGAGGCCGCGGTCAAGTACTTCCTGCTGGGCTCCTTCTCGTCGGCGTTCCTGCTCTTCGGGATCGCGCTGCTGTACGGGTACGCGGGCTCGGTGTCGTACGCGCGCATCGCCGAGGTCGTCGACGGCACGGTCCAGACCGTGAACCCGGCCCTCGCCGACACCATGGGCAACGACGCGCTGCTGCTCATCGGCGGCGCGATGATCCTGATGGGGCTGCTGTTCAAGGTCGGCGCGGTGCCGTTCCACATGTGGACCCCGGACGTCTACCAGGGCGCGCCCACCCCGATCACCGGCTTCATGGCGGCGGCGACGAAGGTCGCGGCCTTCGGCGCGCTGCTGCGGCTGCTGTACGTGGTGCTGCCGGGCCTGCGCTGGGACTGGCGTCCCGTGATGTGGGCGATCGCGATCATCACCATGCTGGGCGGCGCGATCGTGGCCATCACCCAGACCGACATCAAGCGCCTCCTGGCGTACTCGTCCATCGCCCACGCCGGCTTCATCCTGGCCGGTGTGATCGCGACGACGCCCGACGGCATCTCGTCCGTCCTCTTCTACCTCCTGGCGTACTCCTTCGTGACGATCGGCGCGTTCGCGGTGGTCACGCTGGTGCGCGACGCGGGCGGCGAGGCGACGCACCTGTCCAAGTGGGCGGGGCTGGGGCGGCGTTCGCCGCTGGTGGCCGCGTTCTTCGCGCTGTTCCTGCTGGCGTTCGCCGGTATCCCGCTGACCTCAGGCTTCTCGGGGAAGTTCGCCGTCTTCAAGGCGGCGGCCGACGGCGGAGCGGGAGCGCTGGTGGTGGTCGGTGTGATCTCGTCGGCGATCGCCGCGTTCTTCTACATCCGGGTCATCGTCCTGATGTTCTTCAGCGAGCCCAAGGCCGACGGGCCGACGGTCGCCGTGCCGTCGCTGCTGACGAAGACGACGATCGGCATCGGCGGCGTGGTCACGGTCGTCCTCGGTGTGGCGCCGCAGTACTTCCTGGATCTGGCCAACCAGGCCGGGATCTTCGTGCGGTAGGCAGCGCAGGCCGCCGTGTCACGGCCAAGCCCAAGGGTCCGGTACCTCACAGAGGTGCCGGACCCTGGCTTATTTTCGCCCTGCCGTTCGATGGGAGGGCCGCGCCCGATACGGTGGGGACGCGTCCGGAACAGCCGTAACAGGGCCATGCCGAAGGGTATTTGAGACCTTGATCAGCATCGAAGCGGTGACGAAGCGCTACGCCGACGGGACGGTCGCGGTCGATCGGCTCTCCCTGGACATTCCGGACGGTTCGATCACCGTGCTGGTGGGCCCCTCCGGGTGCGGGAAGACCACCACGCTGCGGATGATCAACCGGATGATCGAGCCCACCGAGGGCAGGATCCTGCTCGACGGGGACGACCTCAGACAGCGGCCGGTCAACGCGCTGCGGCGGTCGATGGGGTACGTCATCCAGAACGCCGGGCTCTTCCAGCACCGTTCGGTGGCCGACAACATCGCCACGGTGCCGCGCATGCTCGGCTGGGACCGGAAGCGGGCCCGCGAGCGGGCGGTGGAGCTGATGGAGCGCGTCGGGCTGGACCCGGCCCTGGCCAAGCGCTATCCGTACCAGCTCTCCGGCGGGCAGCAGCAGCGGGTCGGGGTGGCCAGGGCGCTGGCGGCGGATCCGCCGGTGCTGCTGATGGACGAGCCGTTCTCGGCCGTCGACCCGGTGGTCCGCAAGGGGCTCCAGGACGAGCTGCTGCGTATCCAGGCCGAGTTGGGCAAGACCATCGTGTTCGTGACGCATGACATCGACGAGGCGATCAAGCTCGGCGACCGGATCGCGGTGATGCGGACGGGCGGCAGGCTCGCGCAGTTCGCGCCGCCCGGGGAACTGCTCTCGGCGCCCGCCGACGCGTTTGTCGAGGACTTCCTCGGCAACGACCGCGGAGTGCGGCGGCTGTCGTTCTTCACGTGCGAGGCGCTCGCCCTTGAACCTCCGCCGGTGGCGGACGCCGGCGGAAAGGTGTCCGTCGAGAAGACGGCCGGGACGAGGCCGCCCGTACCGTACCTGCTGGTCACGGACGCGGCGGGCAAGCCGCTCGGCTGGCGGGACCCGGCGGCCGGGGAGGGCGCCGGGAGCGGTGCCGATACGGCGCTGATCCCGTGCGGGCGGCCGTTCCACGCGCGGCGGGACTCCCTGCGGGCCGCGTTGGACGGGGCGGTGCTGTCCCCGACGGGCTGGGCGGTCGCCGTGGACGACACCGGCCGGGTCGCGGGCATCGCCTCCCAGGAGATGATCGCCGCGGCGATCCGTACGGCCCACGCGGAACACGAACGGTCGGGTGCCCTCCCCGCCGGATCCGACGAGCCCAACGCGCCCAACGCGCCTGCGGTGGCCGGGACATGAGCGGCGACGGCTTCTTCGACGTCCCCAGCGACCTCCAGCACAGCTACCTCGGCCTGGTGGCCCTGCACCTGGAGGAAGCGCTGATCCCGGTGGCCGGCGGGCTCGTACTGGCCCTGCTGCTCGCCCAGTTGTGCGTACGGCACGGGTGGCTGTACCCGCCGGTGCTCTGGGGCGCCACGGTCGTCTACGCGATCCCCTCGCTCGCGATCTTCGTGGTCCTGATCGACTACACCGGGCAGAGCCGCACCACGGTGATGATCCCGTTGACCCTCTACACCCTGGTGGTGCTCGTCCCGGCCATCGTGGACGGGATCAGATCCGTACCGGGGGAGACGCAGGCGGCGGCCACCGCGATGGGCTTCGGCCCCTGGCGCCGCTTCCTCCGCGTCGAACTGCCCATCGCCGTCCCGGCGATCTTCGCCGGGCTGCGGGGCGCCACCGCCGCGAGCATCAGCCTGGTGAGCGTGGGCGCGCTGATCGGCAACCAGGGGGCGCTGGGCAACATGCTCACCGACGCGATGTTCTACCACCGGCCCATGCTGGCGGTGAGTTCCGTCGTCACCACCGCCGTGCTGGCGGTCCTCGCGGACATCCTGCTCGTCGTCGGCCGCAACCTGCTGACCCCGTGGATGCCGCGCGGCGGCCGGGCGGAGACCACGGCCGCCACGCTGCCGGGAACTCTGCCCGCGCCCCGCCAGAAGCTGGAGAGCAGCCGGTGAACGTCCTCCACTTCATCACCTCGTTCTTCAGCGAGAGCTCCCGCTGGCACGGTTACGACGGCATCCCGCAGCGTGTCTGGGAGCACATCCAGTACTCGCTGGGCGCGCTGGCCGTCGCCGCCGGGATCGGGCTGCCGGTCGGACTGGTCACGGGCCACACGGGCCGGGGCGGCAACGTCCTCGGCACGATCGCCAACGCCGCCCGGTCGCTGCCCAGCTTCGGGCTGCTGGTGCTGATGTTCCTCGCGTTCGGGATCGGGCTCACGCCGGTGATGATCCCGCTGGTCGTGCTGGCGATCCCGCCGATCCTGGTGACCACGTACGAGGCCGTGCGAAGCGTGGACCCCTCGCCGGTCGACGCGGCCCGGGGCCTGGGCATGCACGAGGCGAAGATCCTGCTGCGGGTCGAACTGCCCGTGGCGCTCCCGCTGATCCTCGGCGCCCTGCGCACGGCGGCGATCCAGATCATCTCCACCGCCACGATCGCCGCGTACGTGAGCCTCGGCGGCCTCGGCCGGTACGTCATCGACGGCCTCTACCAGCGGGACTACGAGAAGGTCGTGGGCGGCGCGACGCTGGTCGCCGCCCTGGCCCTGCTCACCCTCGGCGTGTTCTGGCTGGCGGGCCGTCTGGTGGTGTCCCCGGGGGTCAGCCGCCGCTGACCGGCCCGTCCCGGTGGCCCCGGCTAGGCGGCCGTCGTCCTGGCCAGGGCCACTTTCAGTACGGTCAGCAGGGCGTCCCGTACCGATCCGCGTTCCCGGGCGTCGAAGGCGAACAGCGGGACCCGCGCGTCGACGTCCAGGGCCCACCGCACCTCGTCCAGCGTGTGGGTGACCGCGCCCTCGAAGGTGTTGATCCCGATCGCGAAGGGGATGCCCTTCGCCTCGAAGTAGTCGACGGCGACGTAGCAGTCGTCCAGGCGCCGGGTGTCCACGATCACCAGCGCGCCGAGCGCGCCCTGGACGAGGTCGTCCCACATGAACTTGAAGCGGTCCTGGCCCGGGGTGCCGAAGAGGTAGAGCTTCAGCGTCGGGTCGATGGTGATGCAGCCGAAGTCCATGGCGACCGTGGTGGTCGTCTT
>NZ_WWJY01000381.1 GCF_009865405.1 Streptomyces sp. SID3212
GCCGTGATGACCGGCGGCGCGGCGGTCCGGCTCTACCCCGACGGGGGCGCCCGGTGGGTGCCGGGCAGTTGGCCTGAGGTGGCGGGGGTACGGCTCGACCGCCTCGGCCCCGACGACGGCACGGCCCTCGGCGCGGTGGTCGACGCGCGCGAGGTGTCCGTACGGGACGACTCCGACGCGCTCCACTTCACCGTGGAGGCCGCCGGCCAGCCGGTCTCGGTGGCGCTGTGGCGCAACCTGGGCGGCTTCCCCGAGGACACGCCGTACCGCTCCATCGGTGTCGAGCCGATGCTCGGCCGGGTCTTCGACCTGGCCGGGGCCGGTGACGCGGACGCGGCCCGGGTCGGGCCGTCCGGCGAGGTCCGCTGGCGGCTGACCGTGACGGCGACCCGCCACCCCTGACGAGCACGTGGTCATCGGGACCACCCACCCGTCATTGTGACCGCCCACCCCCTCCCCACCCGAACGAGAAGAGGAACCACCCCGTGGATCTGCTGAGCGCGCTGCGCGCCCACCGCCTGGTCGCCATCGTGCGCGGCGACGACCCCGAGGCCGCGCTGCGGACCGTACTGACCCTGGTCGCGGAAGGCGTGGAGCTGGTCGAGGTCTCCCTCTCCGGCCGGGACGCCCTCCAGGTCATCGCCGGTGCCCGGGCGGCGCTGGGCCCCGACGCGCCGCTCGGCGCGGGCACGGTCCTCACCCCCGAGGACGCGTGGGCCGCGCACGAGGCGGGAGCGGACTTCGTCGTCACCCCGGCGCTCGGCGACGGTGTCACGGCGGCCAAGGAACTGGGACTGCCGGTCCTCGCCGGGGTGATGACCCCGACGGAGGTCCTGACCGCCCTGCGCCTCGGCGCGGACGCGCTCAAGATCTTCCCGGCCGCGCAGGCGGGCGGCCCCGACTATGTGAAGGCGCTGCGTGGCCCGTTCCCCCACGTCCCGTTCGTGCCGGTCGGGGGCGTGGACGCGGCGACGGCGCGCGCCTGTCTGGCGCACGGCGCGACGGCGGTAGGTGTGGGCTCGCCGCTGATCGGGGACGCGGCGGACGGCGGGAGCCAGGAGGCGCTGCGCGAGCGGGCGCGCGCGTTCCTCGCGGTGGTACGGGACGCGGGGGAGGGCCCCCGATGAGCGCGGGCACGAGCGGCACGCCGGCGTACGCCCCCGTCGTCTGCTGGTCCGACCGCCTCGAACTGGGCGAGGGCATCCGCTGGGTCGACGGGCGGATCGTCCTGACCGACATCCTCACCGGCCGGCTGCTGGCCGCCCCGCCCGGCGACCCAGCCCGCACCGGGCCGCTGGACGTCCT
>NZ_WWJY01000382.1 GCF_009865405.1 Streptomyces sp. SID3212
GTGCCCGAGCCCTGCCGGGCGGTGAGCCAGCCCTCGGCGACCAGCTCGCCGTAGGCGTCGGCGACGGTGTTCCGCGCGACGCCGAGGTCGGCGGCGAGGGAACGGGAGGAGGGCAGCCGGGCGCCGGGGGCGAGCCGGCCGGTGCGGACGGCTTCGCGCAGGGCGTCCATGAGGCCGGTGCGCAGTCCGGGGCCGCGTAGCTCCAGGTGGAGGTCGGTGCCGAGGACGGTGCGCGGGACCGGTGGGACGCGCGCCTCGCCGGGTGCCGTATTGGCCCAGGAATCCGTCATGGAAGTGGACCATACGCCTGTGCCACCGGCTGCCTATCGTCGTTGGCATGACAACTGGCGAAGCGATCGGTACCCCCGCCCACACCCACACGTACGCCCCTGAGCACACCCCCCGCCTGGCCATGGCGAAGCTCGCGCCCGAGGTCTACAAGGCCATGGTCCGCCTGGACGCGGCGGCCCGGCACGGCGTCGACCCCACGCTCCTCGAACTGGTCAAGATCCGCGCCTCGCAGATCAACCACTGCGCGTTCTGCCTCGACATGCACACCAAGGACGCGCTGGCGGCCGGGGAATCGGTGGAGCGGATCATCCAGCTGAGCGCGTGGGAGGAGTCGCGGCACTTCTACACACCGAAGGAGATCGCGGCGATCGAACTGACCGAGGCGATCACCGTCCTGACGGACGGTTTTGTGCCGGACGCGGTGTACGAGGGGGCCGCCGCGCACTTCGACGAGACCGAACTGGCCCACCTGATCGCGGCGATCACCGTGATCAACAGCTGGAACCGGTTCTCGGTGGCGGCGCGGGCGGTCCCGGGCCACTACACGCCGGGCTCGCTCAAGAGCTGAGCCTCACAAGCCGAGCCTCAGGAGCCGGCCCTCCGCCTCCGCCCCGGGGCGACGAATGGGGTCAACTCGCATCGTTTGGTGACCGGAAGGCTGCGGCGCGTTTTGTCGTGCCTCCGCAAGGTCGTGTTCATCGGGTGGTCGCAGACGCGGACGAGTGTTCGCGTGCTTGCCGAAACACCCCCGAAAGGAACAACGATGGCCACATCGAACGATTCGGCGGACCTCCCCGACGGCCTCAGCCGCCGCCACGCGCTGGGCCTGCTGGGAACGGCGGGCGCCGGCGCCGCCGCGCTC
>NZ_WWJY01000383.1 GCF_009865405.1 Streptomyces sp. SID3212
CGTGTTGAATTGCAACACCAGTGGGGTGGGGAGACGGGTGCGCCCCCCGGCTGGATGCCGGGGGGGCGCGGTGGGTGGGTGGTCAGCTACCGCCGCCCTGCTGCCAGGTGATGACGTCGTGGATCGCGCCCACGGCACTCACCAGGATGGCGAGCGTCGCGATGGTGCGGGTCTCCTCGTACTCGGCCACGTTCACCCGGTGCAGGTCGAGCGCGGCCAGCCACATGGTGAGCGCCATGGCCATCTCCGCCTGCTGCTCCCCGGAAAGCGGCTGCTCGCTGACGAGCTCCACCGCCCGACGGACCGCAGGGGCCACCTCGACGGTGGAGACGGTCGCGTCCATCGGCAGGGCGATCGGGAGGGGGAGGGCGGCGCAGACGGCGACGAGCTGGACGTAGGTGGAGGAGAGCCCCCTGGCGACCTTCTCCTTCATCCGGTCCTGGTGGTCCGACATGATGTTCGCCTTTCGGTTGGGTGGTGGGCGGGGTTCGCGGCCCCGCCCTTGTGTCTCAAGTATGGCAGCTCGTGTGTTGAATTACAACACTTGAAGGAGTGGGAAAGGCCCCGGATCACGTCGGATCCGGGGCCCGTGACGTACGGTCAGCGCAGCTGCCAGCCGGACAGCCGGTCGTCGGCGCCAACGGTCGCGGCCAGCCGGCGGCCGGGCAGGTCGCTGACCGCCAGGCCGACCGCCTCGGCGATCTCCGCCGCCGCGTACCGGACCGGGGCGCCCGCCTCCGGGTGGTCGGCAACGATCTCCGCCTGGTCGCCGACCAGCAGCAACACCTTGACGTCCGCGTTCGCGTTCATTCTGTTCCCTCTCGCTGTGCATGGTTGAAGGGGTGGTTCCGGGACCTCAGGAAGCTGTCAGCCCGGCCCGTACGTGCTCTGTCGTTCGGTCAGTTGACCCTGTTGGAGTCCAGCGACCAGAAGATCACTGAGATGACCACGTCATCGGCCAGACCCGCCTTCTTCCGGGTCGCAGCGACCACGTCGAGAAAAATCCTCTCGCGGGTTGTGCCCTTGGCCGGGTCTACGATCCCCGTGTTGGTCGCGGTGTAGAGACTCGGTCCAGGGATGGTGATCATCCGCTTACCAGCCGTTGTCCCACCGGACGTAGGAGGTGGCGTCTGGGTCCACTGAATCGTCATGACGAAGTGGAGCTGCTCGCTCATGCCGTTCCTTCCCCTACGGACATACGGATAGCAACCGCTGTGGCGTCGTCGCGGTACCCCTCCGCGTCAGCCACAGCGGCGGCGACGAGCGCGTCGGCAAGGGCCTGCGGGTCTTCGGCGTGCTCGCGCACGAGATCGGTCAGGGTGTCCGCCGGGACCTGGTCGTGCACGCCATCGCTGCTCAGGATGATGAGGCGGTCGCGGATCCCGGCGGTGTAGACGGTGCCGATCGACGCCCGGGCCAGGCTGGTGCGGAGCCAGTTGTCGTGGGCCCGGGCGATCTCCAGCGAGACGCCGTTCGCACGTAACTGCTTGCCGACCGTGTGGTCGTCGGTGTACAGCTCCAGGCGCGTACCGTCCCACCCGTAGGCCCGTGCGTCGCCGGTCCAGGTGACGGTGACCACGTCGTCGTCGGGGTAGGCCCGGACGGCGACGGCGACCGCGTCGGCTTCCTCGCCGTCGGCGCCCCGGTCGGCGATCAGCTCCGAGGCGCTGAGGAGACCGGCGAGCGGGCCGCGCCGGGCGGAGAACCGCGCGGCCACCTCCGCCAGGAGCGGGGCCACGGTCGAGGTGTGGCGGTAGTGGCCGATGCCGTCGATCACGGCCGCGCCGACGGTGCCGTCCGCGAGGACGTACACGCGGGCCGCGTCGGCGTTGTCGAGGGCGGTGCCCTCGCGGGTGGCTGTGCCGGTGGTGATGATCTGCATGCTGTTCGTCGTCCCGTCTGTGGTGGGGTGATCAGGTGGACTGGGGCGCCCGCTGGCAGGTCAGCGGTCCTCGCCGTCGCCGAGCCCCTCGAACGGCTCGTCATCGTCCGTGTCTTCGTCCCGGTCGTTCGCCTCGGCCGCCGCCTCGGCCGCCCAGCGTTCTTCGTCCTGCGCGTCGAGCAGCGCTGCGCCAGCCTTGTCGTACTCGCGCATCTCCTCGCCGCTCATCACGTCGGCGGCGGTCATCTCGTCGTAGTCGCCCATGAGTTCTCCTCGTACGGGCCGGCTGTTCCGGCTCCCCTCACCGACCGTACGAGACGGGCGGATCGGGCAACCCGCAGTCGGGCTCATCAGTGGGTGTGGGGCGGGTACCACCACCCGCAGCGGGCGCAGTACACCCGGTCGGTGGCGAGGAGCTGGCGGAGCGTCATGAGGCCGTCTTCCGTGCGTCGTGGCGGTGGTGGTAGCGGACGTTCCAGCGGTGGGGGCTCATGGGGTCCTGGAAAATCTCCGGGTCCGGGTGCGGCGCGTTGTTGGTGTTGTTGTTGTTGCTCTGACCTGCGGCAACATCGGCAACAACAGGAGGGTCGGCCTCGGTCGGGGGGAGGGGTGGGAAGTCCTCCCGGTGCACGCCCTCGCGGCCACCCGCCGGGGGCACCCGTACGCCGGGCCGTACGCGGACCCCCGTGCGGGTGAGGAGGGCGCGCACGTCGCGGGTGGCCCAGGAGGCCCCGCGGGGGCGCCTGGGGAGGGCCTCGGCGAGGGTGGCGAGGTGCACGCCGCTGCCCTCCTGGTAGAGGTGGTGGAGGAGGGCGCCGACGTCGTCGCGGGTGAGGGTGTCGGCAGGGTCCGGGATCGGGGGGTCGGGCTGCTCCTCGTCCTCCTGGTCGTCGTCGCCGTCGGGGTGCTCCTTGGCGCTGGGCGTGCGGGTGGAGATCCACAGCCACAGCGGGACCAGCAGCCACAGGAGGGCGGGGCGGGCGCGGATGAGGCGCCAGGCGAGGTAGAGGCCTGCGAGGACGAGGGCGAGGCGGAGCCAGCAGCCGAGGGCGGCGGGGATGCCGGTGAGGTCGTCACGGCGGCCGGCCCGGATCCACGCGACCGTACGGTCCCTGAGGCGCGAGGCCAGGGTGGCGGAGCCGGTCATCAGGCGCCGGGCGGCCTTGTCGGCGGCCTGGTTGCGCGCGGCCCAGCGGGCGAGCCGCTTGGTGTTGGCGTTCATCGCAGTCCCCCGCGGGCCTCGACGAACGCCTGGAGCTGCTGCCCGGCCGTGTTGATGGTCTCGGGCCACCAGTCCAGGAGGGCGACGACGCCGGGGAGGAGTCCGAGGACGGCGAAGGTCGCGAAGCCGCCGGCGATGCGGCGCCGGTCGTCCTTGCTGCCGGTCTTGACCATCATCCCGACGGTGATGAGGAGGAGGACGGTGACCGCTCCCCCGTACTCGGTGAGCGTGCCGAGGGACGCGGTCGCGACAGGGGCGGGCCCGGTGCCGGTGAGCGCCCGGATGCCCTTGTCGGCGCCGCTGGAGATGAGTCCGGCGATCCCGGCCGCGCCCCACCCGAGCGCGCCGCCCACGCAGATGGTCGACAGGGACCCGATGCTCGCCCCGGCGGCGTAGGGGACCAGCGCCCTGGGGTCGCGGTTGCCCTTCCACCAGGGGCGCAGGTTGGCCCAGAGGAGGGCGAGGGCGACGATGACGCCACCGAGGGAGAGTGCGACGTTCACGGGTGTACTCCGGTGATGAGGGTGACGATGTCCCAGGGGCTGACGGCGCTCAGCGTGCCGACGAAAGTGCAGGTGACGGCCCAGACGTGGACCCCGCTGGAGCCGCGGCCCTCGCGGCGGGTGTCCCGCTTGCGGACCAGCGCGAAGAACGTCAGGGCGAGGGCGCCGGTGGCGAGGGTGTAGCTGGCGGGGATGCCGATGCCGCGGGCCTCGTGGACGGTCTCGGCCCAGGTAGCGGCGCAGGAGTAGCCGCCGGGCAGGACCGGGGCGAGGGCGGCGACCATGCCGCTGATCGCCTGGAGCGGGGTGGCGTACGTGCGCAGCCACGCCCACAGCCGCTCACGGCGGGTGGGCTCGGGGTCGGGTACGCCCGGGACGAGGGTGACGCGGACCTCGATCGGCCCGTACGGCTGGGGTCCGTGCCACAGTCCGCCCGGCGGCGGGTCGGCGGGCGGGGCCGGCGGCGTGGTGCGGGTAGGGGGCGGGGGCGGTCCGGGTGGGGTAGGGCGGGTAGGGCGTTCCTCGTGGGCTGCCCGGGGGTGGGGCAGGGGCTGCCCGGCGGGGATCACGCGGGTAGGGGTGATCGGGCGCCGGGGCTGCTCGGCCGGGGCGGGGGGCTCCACGATGCGGCGCAGCAGGTGGCGGACCCTGTTCTCGTCGGGGCCGGGGATCGTCGTCATGAGGTCACCTCGGAGGCGAGCAGGTCGCGGATCTCCCGGGCGCGCTTCTGTCCGACGTGGAGCGAGGCCTTGAGGACCTCGATCGAGGCGGGGCGGCCGTGGGTGCGTAGGCGGTCGGCGTTGACCTGGCGGGCGGCGTCGAGGACGCCGGACGTACCCGTCGGGGCGGGATCGGGCGGCTCGGTGCAGTCGGGTTCGACCGGCTCCTCGGCCGGGTCGGGCAGCCGGGCGTGGACCTGGGACCGGGGCTGCCCGGCGGCGAAGGCCAGGGCCGGGATCCGGGTCCGGACGTCGGGGTGGGCCTCGGGCACGGGGCCGAAGTCGAGGAGCAGCCCGGTCCCGGGCGGCGGGAGTAGGGGGTCGGGTAGGGCCGGGGTAGGGGAGGTGGGGCGCGGCGGGCACATGACCGGCAGCAGGGTGGCCCCGGGTGGGACGAGGTTCGGCGGGGCGGGCGGCCGTACGGGCACTGCGGGCAGGGCGGGCGCCTCGGCGGGTAGGGCGGGCAGCTTGATCCCGGCGGCGGCGAGGCCGGCGGCCGCGGTGGAGGCGAGCGGGACACCGGTCCGTGCGAGGCGCAGCGGCATCAGCGACTCGATCGGCGCCTTGCGTTTCCACCCGCGCCCGAACCGGGCCTGGAGACGCGACCGGTAGATCAGCCGGTCCTGCTCCAGGGTGATGACCTGCTCGTACGAACGAAGCTCCCACAGCTTCATCCGGCGCCACAGCATGAACGTCGGTACGGGGGACAGCAGCCAGCGCGTGAGCCGCACGCCCTCCATGTGCTTGTCGGCCGTGATGTCCGCGATCCGGCCCACCGCGTGCCGTGCCGCCTCCACGACGACGACGAACAGCATCGGGATCACGGCGTGCATGCCGACCCCGAGCGGGTCGGGCCACGCCGCCGCGCCGTTGAACGCGACGGTGGCCGCAGTGAGCAGCCACGCGGTGGGGCGCAGCAGGGGGTAGGGGATGCGCAGCGCGGTGAGGACCAGGTCGAGCGCCAGCAGGACGCCGATGCCGGCGTCGATGCCGATCGGGAAGACGGCGGCGAAGCGGCCGAAGCCCTGCTCGTCGGCGAGGGCGCGGACGGCGGTGTACGACCCGGCGAAGCCGATCGCCGCGATGACGACCGCGCCGCCGCCGACCGCTACGAGGACGGTCCGCAGGCGCGGGGTGAGGATGGGACGGGTGGTCACAGGTGCTCCCGGACGGTGGGCCGAGCCGCGGCAAAGGGGGAAGAGCCGCGGCCCGGCGGTCTGCGGGGTGGTCAGCGGCGGCGGAAGGAGCCGGCGGCCTGCTGGGCGGAGTGCCGGGCGGCGGCGAGCTGCCCGACGGCGGCGGCCTGCTGCTCCGGGGCCTGGGCGTGCGCGAGGTCGGCGGCGGCCTCCTGG
>NZ_WWJY01000384.1 GCF_009865405.1 Streptomyces sp. SID3212
GACGTTCAGCGTGCCGAGGCCCGCCGCGGCCACCACCAGGACCGGGGCGCCCAGCAACCGGGCCACGTCCGCGAGCGTCCCGCCGGCCTCGTCGAACCGCACCAGCAGCCCGCCCGCGCCCTCCACGATCACCAGGTCGTGCTCCACGGCGAGCTTCAGCGCGGCATCGGCGATCTCGTCGGGCGACACGGCGGCCAAGCCCGAACGCCGAGCAGCCGTAGCAGGCGCCAACGGCTCGGGAAACCGGGCGAGTTCCACCACGGTCAACGCCCCCACACCACCACGACCCGCCCCGGGCCCGGCGACCCCTACCTGCGCGGCCGTACCGCCCACCTCCGCCTGCGGGGCGGCCGCGCCGAACCGGGTCCGCCGGGCCGATCCGAGCGGGTCTGCCCGAC
>NZ_WWJY01000385.1 GCF_009865405.1 Streptomyces sp. SID3212
GCCAGGCCCGGCAGCCGGCCGGCCGAGGCGACGGAGAGGGCGTCCCGCGCCCGCTGCCGGGCGGCGTCGAGCTCCCCGGTCCGCAGATGCGCCGCCGCCTGGACGAGGTCGGCGACGAGGAGGAACACCGCACGGTCCTCGTCGGCCGACTGCTCCCCCCGGACCTGGCGGAGGAGACCCTCGGCCTCCTGGAGGCCGCCCAGCGGGACGAGTTTGGCCGCCAGGGACAGCCGGTGGTACGCGTGGCGGGCCGGGGCGGTGGGGGCCGCGAGGTGGTCGACGGCCCTGCGTCCCCAGTGGACGGCCTGCGCGGTCCGGCCCTCCG
>NZ_WWJY01000386.1 GCF_009865405.1 Streptomyces sp. SID3212
CGCGCGGCCCGCCGTGGCCGTCTTCCAGGCCCCGGTCTTCACCGAGCCGATGTTCCAGACCCCCGAGACGGCCGCCGCGATGGCCGCCGCCGCCGGGACGCGCGGGCACGACGACCTCGACGACCACATCGACGAGGACGAGGACATCCTCGACACGCACGACACGGACACGACGGAGAACGCGGCCCCGGCCGAGCCCGTCGCCGCTCCCGAGCCGGCGGGCCGCCGCAGGCGCCGCCGTCGCGGGGAGTCCGCCG
>NZ_WWJY01000387.1 GCF_009865405.1 Streptomyces sp. SID3212
CCGCTGGTGGCTGCTGCCCCCGACCGCCCTGATGCTGGTCGCCGGGGCGCGCCTGGTCCTTCCGGTGTAGCCCCTGGAGGTCTCGGCCGCCCCGGGCGGGCTCTGCCCCTCCGGTCTCGCCGAACGCCACCGGAAACCCGGTCGAGTTCGTCCCGGACGGGCCGTACTCTGGCCCGCATGGCCCACGCGAAGACCTCGTACGTCTGCCTGTCCTGCCGGGCCTCCTAC
>NZ_WWJY01000388.1 GCF_009865405.1 Streptomyces sp. SID3212
CGGTACGGGTGTGTGCCGCTCCTGCGCCGGAGCGAGCGCCCGGCGCGCACGGCGCCCGGCGTTCGGAGCGCCGCTCGCGGGGGTGGTGGGCGGCGCCTGATGCGGTACGGGCAGGGGCGCGGGGATCCCGGCGGGAGCCGACGCGTAGGACGGTACGGGCCCGGCGGGACCGGCCCCGGGAGGACCGGCGACCCCGGAGGAAGGCGCCACCGTAGGCGCCGGAGGCGCTGTAGGACCGGAC
>NZ_WWJY01000037.1 GCF_009865405.1 Streptomyces sp. SID3212
GCTCCGGCTGCCCGGTTCGCGGCGGCGGCGGCCATGTCGCGGGCGAGCTGGCGGCGCCCCATCTGGCGGATCTTGCGTACGGACGCGATGAGGCCGGCGACGAGTGTGCCGCCGTACAGCCAGCCCGCGTGTACGGCCAGCGCGGTGACGACCGCCATGATGTTCCCGCCGAACCCGCCCGTGCCGCCGGCGATCGGGATCGTACCGACGGCGAAGGCGATCGGGACGCAGATCGGCGCGGTCACCAGGTCGGCCTCCCGCACCCAGAGCGCTGTCACGCCGCTCACCAGCAGGAACATGAATCCGTACGGGAAGGGCGCCCCGTCGAACAGCAGCTCGTCCACGAACGCGACGAAGACCATGACGGCAGTGGCGAATAGTCCCGCGCCGATCCCGGTGAACCGGGGGTTGGGCAGACCGCGGAGCGTGTCGACGACCGGCGGCACCCGGCGTACCGGCGCGGGCGGCACCCGGTGGACGCTCGCGGCCTCCGCGACGGCGCCCCGGGGCGAAGGGGGTGTCCCCGGCCTGGTCCGGCGCTGGGGCTGACGTGTCCTGTGCTGGTCCACCGGACCAACGTAGGCGGCGGAGGGGGACGAATCCGGCACAGGACACGCCCTTTGGCGGAGCTTGGCGTTGCGTTCGAGGCGTACGGGCGGGTCGTGGGGCCCCGGAACCCGTCGTGGAGCGCGAACCACCGCCCGTAAACTGGTCTTCCCACACTCTCCACCCATCATCTCCCCTCTCCCCTCTCCCCAGGAAGTCGTCAACGTGTCGCTCACGATCGGAATCGTCGGCCTGCCGAATGTCGGCAAGTCGACCCTGTTCAACGCCCTGACCAAGAACGACGTGCTGGCGGCCAACTACCCGTTCGCCACCATCGAGCCGAACGTCGGGGTGGTCGGCGTCCCCGACCCGCGCCTGACCAAGCTCGCCGAGGTCTTCAACTCGCAGAAGATCCTCCCGGCGACGGTCGACTTCGTCGACATCGCGGGCATCGTGCGCGGCGCCTCGGAGGGGGAGGGCCTGGGCAACAAGTTCCTGGCGAACATCCGCGAGTCCGACGCGATCTGCCAGGTCATCCGGGCCTTCAAGGACGAGAACGTGGTCCATGTGGACGGCAAGGTCTCGCCCAAGGACGACATCGAGACGATCAACACCGAGCTGATCCTCGCCGACCTCCAGACGGTGGAGAAGGTCCTCCCGCGCCTCCAGCGCGAGTCGCGCATCAAGAAGGACGTCCTGCCGAAGGTCAAGGCCATCGAGGAGGCGCAGGCCATTCTGGAGAAGGGCGAGACGCTGTTCTCGGCGGGCCTGGTCCAGGGCACGGAGAAGGCGGAACCCCTCCACGACCTGCACCTCCTCACCGCGAAGCCGTTCCTCTACGTCTTCAACGTGGACGAGGAGGAGCTGACGGACGACACCTTCAAGGACACCCAGCGCGCCCTGGTCGCCCCCGCCGAGGCCATCTTCCTCAACGCCAAGCTCGAATCGGACCTGGCGGAACTGGACGACGACGAGGCCCTGGAACTCCTCCAGTCGGTAGGCCAGGAAGAACCGGGCCTGGCCACCCTCGCCCACGTCGGCTTCCGCACCCTGGGCCTCCAGACGTACCTGACGGCAGGCCCCAAGGAATCCCGCGCCTGGACGATCAAAAAGGGCGCCACGGCCCCCGAAGCGGCCGGCGTGATCCACACGGACTTCCAGAAGGGCTTCATCAAGGCGGAGGTCATCTCCTTCGACGACCTGGTCGCTACGGGCTCAGTAGCCGAGGCCCGCGCGGCGGGCAAGGCACGCATGGAGGGCAAGGAGTACGTGATGCAGGACGGCGACGTGGTCGAGTTCCGCTTCAACGTGTGAGTGGACGAAACAACACCACGTCGCTGACGTGGCGAACATGCAGTTCAGAAGGGGCCGACTCCTCCGGGAGCCAGCCCCTTCGTCTATCCAGTGCTGGATCGGTGCTGGACATTCCGAGTTGGCGTCAGGTGCACCTCAAGCCTCTGGAAGGCTTGAGCGATACTCGAATACGCGTCCGGTACGACAGCATCGCGGTTGTCGATCATGATCGGTGATGTCATTCCGTCAAGATGCCGGAATCACCCACCTTGGCCCACGTGAACTGGCATCCTGATCATCTGACAGTCCGCATGTGCGGTTCATGGAACTTGGGAGCTTCAAAGCGTGTCCAGCCTGAAAGAGCGGCCTACTGCTGCCACTTTTGACGTAGAGACCCTTGTCGCGGCCGCGTGGAACGGAGAGATCCGCGTGCCGCACTTTCAAAGGGGGTTTCGATGGGCCCGGGAGGATGTTCGACGACTTTTCGACAGCATCGTAAAGGGCTACCCAGTGGGGAGCCTCCTCTTGTGGGAGCGTCCCGCTGCGGAACAGCGTGTGAGCCTGGGCGCCTTACACTTCGATGCGCCTGCCACAGACGTGGCTCAATGGGTCGTGGACGGTCAGCAGCGCATCACGGCGTTGGCGAATGCGCTACATCCCTCAGGACAGTCCGACCAACGGTTTGCGCTTTCGTACAACTTGAAGGATGGCGCGTTCATCTCGTCGCCCCCTTCTCCTGACCCGTTGATTATTCCGCTGCCGGTTATCTTTGATCTCCAGCAGATCTTGAAGTGGTTCGCCAAGTACCCAGCGATAGCGCACCATCTGGATGATGCAACGGGAGTGACGAAGCGGCTGCGTCAGTTCCCTATTCCTGCCTATGTGGTCAAGCAAGGCAGCCCGGATGTTCTTCAGGACATTTTCGACCGCATGAATAATTACGGGAAGCGGCTCAAGCGGGCGGAGGTATTCTCTGCCCTATATGCGGGTGACGAGTCGAAGCAGGATGAGACTCTTACGATTGAGCGGATCGGTCACGGAATCAATGTCGAGCGGCAGTTCGGCACCATTGACGACGACACCATTCTCAGAGCCATTTTGGCGAGGCGTGGTCCGGATGTGACGCGTGATATTCATCACGAGTTCGACAACGGGCAAGAGGATCGGGACGCTGCCTACAAAGCGGGAGAGGAGGCGTTGCTCCGTGCTGTGAAATTCGTCCAGGAGCAGGCTGGTGTCCCGCACTTCCACCTCTTGCCGTACAGGTTCCTATTGGTGGTGCTGACGCGCTTCTTTGCTCATTACCCCGATCCGGGCCCTGAGGCGTTGGACACGCTTCGGTCCTGGTTCTGGCGGGCTGCAGTGGTGGGGCCGTACATCTTCCGCGGAAGTGCTACGGGGGCAATGAAGGCTCAGACCTATAAGATCTCGACCCGATCTATGGCCGATTCGCTGACCGGTCTTATTGATGTCGTGGAGCGGTCTGAGCATTCTGTGCCGAATGTGGCGCGTCTTCGTACGAATGAAGGGGCAGGGAAGATAATTCTCTGCTCACTCTGGGCGCTCGGACCCCGCGATCCTTTGACGGCGGACAGTTTTGAACAGCCGCGCTTGGCTCGAGCGATCAGTGAGTCCAATACCGCAGCTCCGGCAATCGCATATGTGGTCAACCCCAGGAACGTCGGGAGTAGCAGGCGTCTTTCTGCTGGTAACAGGCTTATTCTCTGTTCCGGTAGCCATCCCGTCAACGAGGTCGACATCCTCCTTTCCAACCAGCCGGTCCACCTGGGTGATGTGGAGTGGGAATCGGTTCTGGCGTCGCATGCGATGACCCGTAGTATGGCGGGACTTTTGGCGGCAAGTAAAACTGTTGAGTTCCTGCAGCAGCGTGAACAAATCGTTCAGAGTAACCTCCAGAATTTCCTCAGCGAGATGTGCGGATGGAAGTTTGATGCGGTCGAGCCGCTTCAGGATTGACCGGTATGCGCGGGTGGGTGCGGAGAATCGTGGGAACGGCTGGCCGGCTTTGATCGCTCGGCTGGAGGTGTGGGTCCCTTAGCGGCTCCGAGGGGGCGGCGCTGTACGCTGGATCATTAGCCAAGCGTGCGGGCCGGAAGGGGCCGGTTCCTTTCGGGGCCGGCCCCTCGACCGTCTCCCTCATGATGTCCTCGATCGGGGAGCAACGCTCTGGGCTTGTGGATCGGTCCCGGGAGGGCGCCCGGCGGATGCGGGCCACCGTGCTGGAGGCGGAAGTCAATCAGTGCATAGCTGAGTTGGCCGCCGGACCGGCCTCGACGATCCTCGTGCCGTGGTGCCGCAAGTCGCCGGGGATCTCCGAGGTGCTGCCGCTGCTCTACCCCCACGGACCGTTGCCAGCGACCGTGGGCCGGCTGACCAGGCGGTGGGGCCCGGACCACGCCGCTTTTCAGAACCGGGACCTGCCCGACCGCGACTTCGTCCACGTCTGGGCCGACGGCGTGCCGAGGGACTGCGCGAGTCCACCGGGTCGTGGGTCGGTCTGCCGCGAGACTGCCGCCGACGCGGGATGCGCGGCCCCGAGCTGGTGGTCGGTGACGGCGCCATGGGCCTTTGGCGGGAGCTCGCCGAGGTGTTCCCCGCTGTCCGGTCGGAAAGGTGCTGGGTTCACATGACCCGCGACGTCAACAAGTGCCTGCCCAGGTCCGCACGACCCGGCGCGATGAAGGCGATGCAGGAGATCCGCAACGCCGAGGGCCGCACCCGCGCCGAGAAGGCGGTCGAGGCGTTCACGAAGACCTGCGACGCCAAGTTCCCGGAGGCGGCCGCGCAGATCACCGAGGACTGGGAGGAACTCCTCGCCTTCTACGACTTCCCGGCCGAGCCCTGGATCCACCTGCGAACCATCAACCCCGTCGAGTCGACGTTCTCCACGGTCAAGCTCCGCACCGGGGTCACCCGCTGCGCCGGCAGCCCGGCGGCCGTGCTCGCGATGGTATTCAAACGGGTCGAGTCGGCGCAGGTGCGATGGCGCGTGATCAGGGGAGCCGACCTCGTGTGCCTGGTCTCTTTGGTCCGCGCCGGCGTGCGCCTTGAGAGCAGTGCCCAGGTTGAGCGGTCCGAGGTGGCGCCATGATCGACATGTTCGCGGCGCTCGAAGCGCTGACCGACCGCGATCCGAACCGTCGAGATGTCGCCGCCGACACCCTCGGGGACCTCCTGCGCGGCACCGCACTCGACGCGGACATGGCCCGTCTGGTTGTCGGACGCCTGGTCGGCCTGGCCGTCGACGAGCCGCAGACCGAGGTCCGCGAGGCCGCCCTGAACTCGATCGGCGAAGCCTTCAACCACCACTGCCTGCCCCTGGACCTCGTCGAACCGCTGGCGGACGCCATGCCGACGATGGAACACGCGCTCCTCGAATACGTCCTCTACATCTTCAGCGCCACCCGCGACCCGCAGGCCCGCGTCCTGATCGAGCCGTTTCTCGACCACCCTGACCCACAAGTTCGCCAAGAAGCCCGGCTCGCAGTAGCCGAGATCACCGCATTCGAGCCGGAGGGCCCCACCCACAACTCTTGACTATTGCTGGTACTCACTCAGCGGCAGTTCGAGCATCGGCTCGAAGGGGGAGTTCTCGTCGTCGGGAACGTAGGGAAGGAAGCCGTCGGGGACGGTGCGGGAGGCGGTGGTGAGGAGGCGGTGCAGGGCTTCTTCCTCGGTGGCAGGGGGGAGGCGGAGGGCGGCAAGGAGGCGGTCGCGGACGGTGGGGTGGTTCGGATTGTCGTGGAGGTAGTCGGAGCTGAGGGTCGGAGGGCGGAAGCCGGCCAGGGCGTCGTGCCAGGACGGGAGGGCGATGGTGAGGGTCAGGGCCTCGGCGAGGGACTCGGCGATCAGGGTGGCTCGGCCCTCTGAGTCGGTGTACAGGACGGGGCGGGGGCCGCCGGGGACGGCGGGGCCGCAGAGGTAGTGGGTGCCGCCCGCGTTGCAGCCGGCGACGGGCTCCACCGGGAGGCTGTTGGGCAGGGCGATCGGCTCGCCCGGGTCGGTGCGGGCGAGGTCGAACTCGCCGTCGCAGGCCAGGTAGGCGGAGGCCTCGGGATCCGCGCCGATCCTGCGGAGCAGGGCGTCGTCCGAGAGGGTTGCCGGATTGAGCGCTGCGGCGATGGCAGGGGTGAGGGGATGCCCGGCGAGGACGTGGCGGACGGCTTCGAGGGGGACGGAGCGCTCGTAGTGGTCCTCGAAGTGGGCCTGGACGGTCTCGGGGGAGCGGTCGGCGAGGAGGCGGAAGAGGAAGCCGGAGCCGTCCGGGTCGTTGCTGCCGGGCGGGAAGGTGAGGGCCGAGCCGGTGCGCCAGGTGGTGTCGTCGGTCTCCCGCCAGAGGCAGGCGGTGACACGCGGGGGGCCGATGTCCTCGTCGGAGAAGGCGGGGTCCTCCAGCAGTGAGCTCAGCGACGCGGGCACCTTGTCGATGACACCGGGCCAGACCTGCTCGTCCTTCGTCCCGTACGGGCTCAGCTCCGACTCGTGGTCGAAGCCGCGTATGAGCACGCCGGCCGGGGTGAAGTGGACGGAGAAATCGTCCCCCGACCGTTGTCCATCAAGCCCGCTTCCTCGCCCGGGCCCCACGCGGCGTCGAAGGTGTAGTGGCAGAACCGTGGATCGTCACCGATCGTGGCGTCCAGGAGTGCAGGACCAGGTCAGCCGGTCTACGGGGTGTCGGCGGCGGCTTCTGGTTCGTAGCGGTCCAGGTCGGACTTGCTGTTTCTTAGCGTTGTTGCTGTGACCAGTTGGCCTACCGGGGCGGAGGAGCTGAGGAACAGGACCTCGTTTCCCTCGGGGAGTCTCTTCAGGAGAGTCGGTATCGACATCACCTCGTGTGGGGGGAGTTTGTCCTCTGCCAGGTTCGGTGAGGGGGAGAAGACGGGGACCGCGGTTGTGCCGTCCTGGGCGTTGGTCAGTGCCAGGGCGCCCGTTTCGTCCACGCATACCGCCACCTCGGCGTCGGCGAGCATCAGGGCGAACAGTTCCTCCGAGGCGTAACCCGTGGCCACCAGTTGGACGGCGGCGTCCACGGGGCTGATCGGTGGGGCCCAGCCGTACGCGTCGGGGGAGGGGCGGTACTCGGTGTTCGCCTCCCACTCGACGATCTCGCCCTTCTCGTCGCTGCGCCAGCGTCCCAGGCTCGCCCAGGGCGGCGGGGGTTCGTCCTCGTCGCCGTTCCAGTGGCGGTCGATGACGGACAGCCAGTGATCGGGGGCCACCCTGGCTGCCTTGACGTACTCCTCGGGCGGTTCGCGGAAGCCCTCCTGGCCCTTGAGTACCGCGCCGGGGCCGCCCTGGGGTTCCGTCGGAGCCGAGCCTCCGTCGGCGCGATCGTTCTGTGGGGTGTTTTCTTGATTTTTGTCCGGTGTGTCGGAAGGGGTCGGCATGGGGCTCGGCATGGGGCTCGTCATTTAAGGGGACTCCGTTGGTGTGCCGGCGCCTGTCGCGTTTGTGGGCGGGTGGTCAGGGGGTCGGGGGGTTTTCTGCGGCTTCTTGGGGGGTCTTCTCCAGCGCCTCTCGCAGCGCCTCCGTCTCCACCGTCATGCTCACCGGGCCCGACGGGTTGAGGTAGAGCACGTGTCCCTCCGGTATGCGGGCCGCCAGTTCCGGCACCGGCATCAGTT
This sequence comes from Streptomyces sp. SID3212, assembly GCF_009865405.1. Taxonomy (GTDB): domain Bacteria; phylum Actinomycetota; class Actinomycetes; order Streptomycetales; family Streptomycetaceae; genus Streptomyces. The sequence goes on from NZ_WWJY01000037.1 coordinate 7,485, forward strand.
CGTATCCGAAGCGGCCCGCCGCGTCCAGGTACGTGGGGGAGGTGAAGACCGGGACGACTGACGCCCCGTCGGGGGAGGTGGCCGACAGGGGGGTGCCGCCGGGAGCGAGCAGTACCGCCACCTGGGCGGCGGCCAGGGAGCGGGGTACGGCGTCTCCGGGGCCGTAACCCGTGGCCGCGAGCTGGACCGCCTCGTCCACCGGGTCCGTCGGCGCGGGCCAGCCGAGTGCCTGGGGCGAGGGGCGGTACTCCTCGTTCGGCCGCCACTCCTCGATCTCCCCGTCCAGGCCGGACCTCCACTGGCCCACCACCGCCCAGTTCGGCGGGTCGCCCTTCCCCGACCAGGCCGGGTCGACCATGCCCAGCCAGTGGTCGGGCGCGAGCCGGGCCGCCTCCTTGATCTCCTCGGGGACGGGCGGGGCGTCGGCGGGGGCCGTGGTTCCGGTGGCGGGGTTGTCGTTCATGGGCTCCTCGTCGGGGATGTTACGTGCGGTCGTTCAGGTCGTTCAGTATCTGGCTGAGCATCTCGGCCAGGGAACCGTCGGCGGAGTCCGGTACGGCGCCGGAAGCCAGTGCCAGCAGGGCATTCCGTATGTCCTGCAAAGTGTCACCGTAGGCCGACAGCCATTCCGCCTCCTCGCCGGTCGGATCCTCCGGCCCGGCACCGGCGGGCCGTCCCGTCGCGTCCCAGGCGTGCTCGTCCGGGAACCCGCCGTCGACAGCCACGTGTTCGCGCAGCTCGGACTCGGTCAGCGGGGCGATCCGCCAGTAGCGGCCCCAGTTGTCGATGTAGTCGAGGTCCGGTGACTCCGGGGTGCCGCGCTCCCGCAGCTGGTCGAAGACCAGTTGGCAGCCCCGCATGATCTCGTGCAGGGAGTGGTGTTCCGCCGTCAGCATCTCCGCCAGCAACGCGATCCGCACCAGGCCCAGGTCGAGGTCCAGGCCCCACACGTCGCGCATCGCCACCGCCTGGGTCATCAGCCGCTGCGACGAGCCGGACGTGCCGGCCAGGACCAGGCCGCCGGCCGGCTCGGTGGCGGCCTGGAAGCGGCTGCTCATGGCGTAGTCCCAGCGGTTCCTCCCCGGGATCCACGCGAGGTCCTCGTCCGGCATCAGCGCCCGCTCGGCCTCGCTCAGCGGCGGCCGTACGGTATCGGGGCGCGCCGCTGTCCGCAGGGGCCGCTCGGCCTCGGCGAGCAGGCGCGCCCGCTCCTCGGGTGGCAGGTCCCGCGTCTGCGCGCGCACCGCCCGGTAGGTGGTGATCCCGTTCGACGGCAGTCGCTCGGCGTACTCGTCGACGATCGACCGGGGCATGGGAGCTGGGGTGCTCAGCAGGTCGGAGATCAGGCCACCGGCCGGATGCGGGGCGCCGATCCACAGCAGGCCCATCCGCTCCCGCAGGTTGCCCGACTCCACCACGGCCTCGATCCGGTCCCGGTCGGTGCCCACGGCGCCGTCGGTGGTGGGGTCGGCGGAGCCCAGCTCCGCCCAGCGGCCCGCCGCCACGGCACGGTCCCACACCGCTCGTACCATCACGCCGAGTTGGGCGTTGGCGGCCTCGTGGTCGCCGAGATACCGGCCGAGCCGCTCCTCGAAGCGCTCGGCCTCCTCCAGGAAGCGGATGCGCGCCCGGATCCAGTCCGGCGCCTGCCGGGTCGCCAGCCGCTGCCGTACGGACACCGGTGCGGAGGACACGGCCTCCACCACCCGGCGCGTTCGCGCCTCGCTCGCGCCGGTGGTGTCGCCCGGCCCGTACGGAAGTCCGGCGAGGTGGCGGTCGCCGTCGAGGACGAGGAGGGCGGGTGGCGTGTCCGTGGCGGTGTGGCCGTCCTCGGTGCTGTCGTCCTCGGTGCTGGCGTCCCGGGTGCTGTCGTCCGTGGTGGTGTTGTCCGCGGTGTGGTCGTCCGGGGTGCTGTCGTCCGCCGTGACGGTGTATCGGGCCCCGCCGTGGTACGTCACCTGGCCGTCCAGGTCCACCACGGCCAGCTCTACGCCCAGCGCGCGCGGGGCCGTCGCCACCACCGCGTCCGCCAGCGCCGCCGTGCCGTTCTCTCCTCCGTACGACGGGTCCCGCAGCAACAGCCGGAAACGTTCGGCCGGGCCCAGGGCCACGTCCGAGACCGGGAGTTGATTGCCGAGGAGGACCGCTTCCATGCGCTGGGAGGCGTTGGTCGGCGCACCGATCTCGTCCAGCAGTTCCAGCGGGATCATCCGGCCCCCGTCCAGCGGAAGCGGCGTCTCGCGCGGCAGGTTGTGGTCGGTGACGTTCCGGCCCAGCCAGTCACGGAGGTCGGCGGGCGTGTCGATTCCCGCGTTCGCCAGCGTCGCCGGGGCCGCGTACCGGAGGGCCAGCAGAAGGGCGTGGTCGGCGGACCGGTCGCCCTCGCCGGACGGCTCCTGCCTGGGCGACTCCTGCGCGGACGGCTCGCGGACGGGTGAGTCGTGCAGCGCGAAGACCGTGCCATCGAGTTCGGCGGCGTACGGTCCGGTGCGCCGGTAAGTGCCGCGTGGCGCCGGTTCGTTGGGGACAGCAGCCGGGGCCGGTGGCTCGTGTGTCGCGTTCTCGCCGGTGTCGTTGCCGGTACGCGGCGAGATCCGCAGCCACGTCGTCGGACTGCCGTCCGCCGACTCCAGGAGGTGGATCTCGGCCGTCGCGCCGCCGTCCCCGTCCTGGCCCGGGGTGACCGCCACCCCGCCGGAGTTGATGTACGCGTCGAGGCCGGTGACGTCCGCGATGCCCCGCGCCCGTTCGACGGCGCGCCCCAGCGTGGCCGCGTCGCCC
>NZ_WWJY01000389.1 GCF_009865405.1 Streptomyces sp. SID3212
GCCCCAGCTGCCGCCGCCCTGCTGGCCGCCGCCACCGCCGCCGCCGTACCCGCCCTGGCCCTGACCGCCGCGGCCGGTGGTCTTGGTGACCTTGGCCGTGGCGCTCTTGAGGCTGGGGCCGACTTCTTCGACGTCCAGCTCGTAGACCGTGCGCTTGACGCCCTCACGGTCTTCGTAGGACCGCTGCTTCAGCCGGCCCTGCACGACGACGCGCATGCCTCGCTGGAGCGACTCCGCGACGTTCTCCGCCGCCTGACGCCAGACCGAGCAGGTGAGGAACAGGCCTTCGCCGTCCTTCCACTCGTTGGTCTGCCGGTCGAAGATGCGGGGTGTGGACGCGACACGGAACTTCGCGACCGCCGCACCGGACGGGGTGAAGCGCAGCTCGGGGTCGTCGACGAGATTGCCGACGACCGTGATGACGGTCTCGCCTGCCATGGGTGAACCTCTCGGCGGGGATTGCTTCTGGCTGCTTGCTGCTGCTACTCGAACCCGATGACGTGTGAGCTAGGTGCTCAGTGGGTCTCGGGGCGGAGGACCTTGGTCCGGAGGACCGACTCGTTCAGGTTCATCTGTCGGTCGAGCTCCTTGACGATCGCGGGCTCTGCCTGCAGATCGATGACCGAGTAGATGCCCTCGGGCTTCTTCTTGATCTCGTAAGAGAGACGACGACGGCCCCAGGTGTCGACCTTTTCGACCTTTCCGTTGCCCTCGCGGACGACGGAGAGGAAGTTCTCGATCAGCGGGGAGACAGCGCGCTCCTCGAGATCGGGGTCGAGGATGACCATCACTTCGTAGTGACGCATGTGGAACCCACCTCCTTTGGACTCAGCGGCCACGGTCGTTCCGTGGCAGGAGGGTCGTGATGCGTAGCAACGGTATCGGCCGCCACTGACAATCCGGCTCGGTGAGCGGGGGATCGTGTTCTGGCCTGGGCAGACACCGGTGCAGACCGTACAGACTACCCGCAGAGCGGCTTCCGGTTGAAATCCGGTCCCGGGTGGGCACAATCTGTACACATCGGGTGTGTGCGGCGCTGGCGTGCGCCGCCTTCCGGCAAAGCCAGGAGGTGCCTCATGGCACAGGCAATGCGACCGAACTCGGCCCGTTCCCTCTTCTCGACGGACGGCAAGCCTCATCCGCTCCAGGACAGCCTGATCGCGGTGGCGTGGGTGCTGGGTGTGCTGGCGGTGACCACCGCGTTCTTCCACAATCTGCATCTGCTCACGTCGTGGGCGGGGCTGGTGGGGCTGCTCGCGGGGGGTTGCGCTCAGTTCATCTCGGTGACCACGCGTGAGCGTTTTCTTGCGGTCCTGGGATTGGGGGCTTCGGCGGTCGGTTTCTACATCGGGATGGCGCACGGTGGTCTGTTCGGCGGGGTGATCGGCTGACGGGCCGCTCCACGGCACGGCCGGCCGTCGCTCCACCGCACGGCCAGTCGGGGCGCTTCACGGGCGCAGTAGGCTTCGGCGCGAGAGCCGGAGCCCCTGTATCCATGGGGACACACCTGCCGAGGAGCGCCCCGCATGAGCCTGACCCTGAGGACCATCAGTCGTGAGCAGCATCTGGCGTACATCCAGAGCCTGCCCGCGGCGAGTCATTGCCAGGTCCCGGCTTGGGCCGACGTGAAGACGGAGTGGCGTTCGGAGAACCTGGGCTGGTTCGACAAGGACGGTCAACTCGTCGGTGTCGGGCTGGTGTTGTATCGGCAGTTGCCGAAGATCAAGCGGTATCTGGCGTATCTGCCGGAGGGTCCTGTGCTGAACTGGCACGCGCCGAATCTGGACGAGTGGATGCAGCCGATGCTGGCGCATCTGAAGCACCAGGGCGCGTTCTCGGTGAAGATGGGGCCGCCGGTGGTGATCCGCCGGTGGGACGCGGGTGCGATCAAGTCGGGTATTCAGGACCCGGATGTGAAGCGGCTGCGTGATGTGGAGGCGACGCACATCGAGCCGCGCGCGTTCGAGGTGTCGGACCGGTTGCGGAAGATGGGCTGGCAGCAGGCGGAGGACGGCGGTGCCGGTTTCGGTGACGTACAGCCTCGGTACGTCTTCCAGGTGCCGTTGGCGAATCGTTCGCTGGACGATGTCCTCAAGGGCTTCAACCAGTTGTGGCGGCGGAATATCAAGAAGGCCGAGAAGGCCGGTGTCGATGTGGTCCAGGGTGGTTACGAGGATCTGGAGGAGTGGCAGCGGCTGTACGAGATCACCGCGGAGCGTGATCATTTCCGGCCGCGGCCGCTCTCGTACTTCCAGCGTATGTGGAGTGTCCTGAACACCGAGGACCCGAATCGTATGCGGCTGTACTTCGCGCGTCACGAGGGTGAGAACGTGGCGGCGGCGACGATGCTGATCGTCGGGGGGCATGTCTGGTACTCGTACGGGGCGTCGGCGAACCACAAGCGTGAGGTGAGGCCGTCGAACGCGATGCAGTGGCGGATGTTGCGCGACGCGTACGCGATGGGTGCGACGGTCTACGACCTGCGGGGGATCTCGGATTCGCTGGACGAGACGGATCATCTGTTCGGTCTGATCCAGTTCAAGGTGGGTACCGGTGGCGAGGCCGTCGAGTACATCGGGGAGTGGGACTTCCCGTTGAACAAGTTGTTGCACAAGGCGCTCGACATCTACATGTCGCGTCGCTGACCGTGCCGGCGGGCGGGCGGAGTTTTCCGTGAAGCCGCCGGGATTGCCAAGTTTCTCCCTATCCTTTCCTTCTTACACCGCTGCCACGAGAAAGGTTCCGGCCCGGCATGGCGCTCTCTCTCTACGTCGACACCGCGCGCTGGCGGGCGCATCAGAAGTCGGTCATCGATCAGTTCCCGGGGCTTGTCCCGGTGTGCAAGGGCAATGGCTACGGCTTCAGTCATGAGCGTCTCGCGGACGAGACGACCCGCTTCGGTTCCGACATGCTCGCTGTCGGGACCATTTACGAGGCCGCCCGGATCAAGGACTGGTTCAGTGGCGACCTGCTCGTTCTGACGCCGTTCCGGCGGGGGGAGGAGCCGGTTCCGCTGCCTGACCGGGTGGTGCGTTCGGTCTCTTCCGTGGACGGGGTGTTCGCCCTGGTGGGTGCCCGTGTGGTCATCGAGTGCATGAGTTCGATGAAGCGTCACGGGGTGAAGGAGGAGGAGCTGGGCCAGTTGCACGCGGCCATCGAGGACGTGCGGCTGGAGGGTTTCGCCCTGCATCTCCCGCTGGACCGTACGGACGGTTCCGACGCGGTCGAGGAGGTCATCGGCTGGATGGACCGGTTGCGTGCGGCGCGGTTGCCGTTGCACACGATGTTCGTCAGTCATCTGCGGGCGGAGGAGCTGACGCGGTTGCAGCAGCAGTTCCCGCAGACGCGTTTCCGGGCGCGGATCGGGACGCGGCTGTGGCTGGGGGATCACGAGGCGACGGAGTACCGGGGCGCGGTGCTGGACGTGACGCGTGTCTCGAAGGGTGACCGGTTCGGTTACCGGCAGCAGAAGGCGGCGTCGGACGGCTGGCTGGTGGTGGTGGCCGGCGGGACGTCGCACGGGGTGGGGCTGGAGGCTCCGAAGGCGTTGCACGGGGTGATGCCGCGGGCCAAGGGGGTGGCGCGGGCGGGTCTGGCGACGGTGAACCGGAATCTGTCGCCGTTCGTGTGGGACGGGAAGCAGCGGTGGTTCGCGGAGCCGCCGCACATGCAGGTGTCGATCCTGTTCGTGCCGTCGGACGCGCAGGAGCCGCGGGTGGGTGCGGAGCTGGTGGCGCATCTGCGGCACACGACGACGCAGTTCGACCGGATCGTGGATCGCTGATGCTGGTGGCCCCTGGGTGTGCCTGGGGGCCGTACCGGGGCCTGAGAGGCCTTGAGGGGCGTACGGCGGGCTTCCGAGGCCGTACGCCGGGCCCGGAGGCGGTACGCGGGGGCCGGAGGCGGTACGCCGGGCCCGGAGCCGTACCCCGGCCGTAGATAGGCCGTACGGACCACATAGGCCGTACGGACCCCTCGTAACCCTTCAGGCGCCCTCTGACGGCCGTCCCGCGGTCTCCGTGTCCGGCGGCGGGGCTCCCCAGTCGACCCGCGGCCCGTCCGTCGCCGGGATGCCGTCGTACGGGGACCGGGCGGGAAGTCCGAGCGCGTGTACGTCCTGTGCCCCGTCCAGGACTCCGCCGGAGGGGTCGTCGGAGCCGTCGGCCCGTACGCCGTCCCGTTCGGGCAGCAGGATGTCGCGTACGACCATCGCGCACAGGTAGAGGGTCCCGGCGACGTGCAGGGCGATGGCGAGCTGGTAGCCCTCGGTGGGGAGTCCCTTGTGGCTGTCGCCGCTCATCGTGTAGGCGAGGTACATCCAGATGCCCAGGAAGTACATGACCTCGCAGGCCTGCCAGATCAGGAAGTCGCGCCAGCGGGGGCGGGCCAGGGCGGCGAGGGGGACGAGCCACAGGACGTACTGCGGTGAGTAGACCTTGTTGGTGAGGATGAAGACGGCGACGACGAGGAAGGCGAGCTGCGCGAAGCGCGGGCGTCGCGGGGCCATCATCGTGAGTGCGCCGATCGCCGCGCAGCCGAGGGCGACGAGGAGCGTCGCGGCGGTGTTGACGGTCTCGATGTTGATGGGGCGGCCGGTGCGCTGGGTGATGACCAGCCAGAAGGATCCGAAGTCGATGCCGCGTTCCTGGCTGAACGTGTAGAACTTCTGCCATCCCTGGGGGGCGAGCAGCATCACGGGGAGGTTGACGGCGAGCCAGGAGCCGGCGGCGCCGAGGGCGGCGGTGGTGAACTCCCGGAATTTCCCGGCCCGCCAGCAGAGGAAGAGCAGGGGCCCCAGGAGCAGGACGGGGTAGAGCTTGGCGGCGGTCGCGAGGCCGATGAGGATGCCGAAGGCCAGGGGCCTGGAGCGGGACCACATGAGCATGGCGGCGGCGGTGAGCGCGACGGCGAGCAGGTCCCAGTTGATGGTCGCGGTGAGCGCGAAGGCGGGCGCGAGGGCGACGAGCAGGGCGTCCCAGGGGCGGCGGCGGTGGACGCGCGCGGTGCAGACGGCGATGACGGCGGCGCAGATCATGAGCATGCCCGCGTTGACCATCCAGTACATCTGCTCGCGGTACTGCATGGAGCCGCCGGGGGTGAGCCAGGAGGCGACCTCCATGAAGAGTCCCGTCAGGACGGGGTACTCCAGGTACTGCATGTCGCCGTTGAGGCGGTCGAAGTACGGGACGAGGTTGTCGGAGAAGCCGCGTCCTACGTAGAGGTGCGGGATGTCCGAGTAGCAGGCGTGTGTGTACTGCGAGGTGGCGCCCCGGAACCACGCCCAGTCGTAGCAGGGCATCTTCTGGGCCATGCCGAGGGCGAACATGCCGATCGCGACGAGCGCGATGACGCGGACGGGGGTGAGGCGGCTGCTGCCGTGCCAGGCCCAGCGCCCGGCGGGGCCGCCGATCAGTTCGCTGCCTGCGGCGGCGATCTCGTCGCGCCGGGTGGGGGCGACGACCGGTCGGTCCTGGTGCACGGTGGTCTCTTCTGCGCTGGGCATGGCGCCCATCCTGCCGTACGGCCCTGTGACGCGGCGAGGGCCGCCGTACCCGCGCGTACCGGGTGGGTACGGGGGTGCGGCGGCCCTCGTGGGCGCTGCCGGGGTGGTGGGGGCGGTGGGCCCCGGGGTGGTCGGCCTGGGGGCGGTCAGCCCTGCCGGCCGGTCCCGGGGCGGTGGTCAGCCCTGCTGGCCGCCGAAGATGCCTCCGTCGCCGCCGCCGTTGCCACCGCCACCGGGGTCACCGGGGGGTGAGGTGGTCGTGGACGGGGTTCCGGTGTTGCCGCCGTTCTGCCCGCCGTTGTTGCCGCCTCCGTTGTTGCCGCCCCCGTTGTCGCCGCCGCCGTTCTGGCCGCCGTTGTTGTCACCGCAGCCGAAGAGCCTGGTGCAGGTGTCGGAGGGGGAGGGTTCTTCGGAGGGGGTTTCGCTCGGGGTCTCCGAGGGGGTTTCGCTGGGGCTCTCGGAGGGGCTCTCGCTGGGCGAGGCGGTTTCGCTGGGGGTGGGGCTGGGGCTGGCGCCGCCGCCGTACCAGGCGTCACCGAGGGGTTCGGGCTTGGGGAAGGGCAGGGCCTTCTTGCCCTTCATGGCTTCCATCATGTAGTCGCGCCAGATGGTGGAGGGGAAGGAGGCTCCGTGGATCTTCTCCTCCCCACCGGTGCCGAACATCTCCTCGAACTTGCGGTCCGTGTTCGTCGCGTCGTCGTCGAGCCGGTACATGTCGACCGCGGTGGAGATCTGCTTGGTGTAGCCCACGAACCAGGCCGACTTGTTGCCGTCGGTGGTGCCGGTCTTGCCGGCGACCTGGTGGCCCGGGAGCTGGGCGTTGGTTCCTGTGCCGTCCTCCACGACGGTCTTGAGGATGTCCGTGACGGTATCCGCGACCGGTGCCGAGAAGGCGGACTTGGTGCTGCCCTCGTGGGTGTAGACGGCCCGGCCCTTCTGGACGACCTTCTCCACGGAGTACGGGTCCCGCTGCTTGCCGCTGGACGCGAAGGTGGAGTAGGCGCCGGCCATGCGGATGGCGCTCGGCGTGGAGATGCCGATGGAGAACGACGGGACGTCGTTGTGGTTCATGGAAGCGTTGTTCAGCAGGCCCGCGCTGATGGCGGCCTGCCTCACCTGTGGGATGCCGACGTCCATGCCGAGCTGTACGTAGGGGGAGTTGGCGGACTTCTTCATGGCTTCGCGCAGGTCGATGGGGCCGAACGACTCACCGCCGTCGTTGGTCTGACGCCACTCGTTGCCCTCTTTGTCGGTCCAGATGGAACCGTCGAATCTCTTGATCTTGAGCTTGTTGTCGCCGTTGTAGATCGTCTTGTCCGGCGCGACGATCGTGCGCTTCCCGGACCCCTTGGGGTCCTGCACTCCGTCCTCCATCGCCGCGGCCAGCACGAACGGCTTGAAGGTCGATCCGACCTGGGCGCCGGTCTCGTTGGCGTTGTTGGTGAAGTGCTTGGTGGCGTCCTGGCCACCGTAGATGGCGAGGATCGCGCCCGTCTCGTTGTCGATGGAGGCGCCGCCGAACTGGACGTGGGTGTCGGTGTCCGGACGCTTCTTCGGGTCGATCTTCGCGTCGTAGACCTTGCTGACGGCCTTGTCGAGAGCCGCGACCTTGTCCTTCTCGAAGGTCGTGTGGATCTCGTAGCCGCCCGCGGACAGCGTCTTCGCGTCGATGCCGAGGTCGGTGTTGTTCAGGACGTACGACTTGGCGAGGTCGACCAGGTATCCGGTCTGGCCGCCCAGCTTGTCGTTCTTCTTCAGCGGGTCGGGCATGGGGAACTTGGAGAACTTGGCGCGCTCCGCCGGGGTGAGCTTCTTCTCGGCCACCAGCTCGTCGAGGATGCCCGACCAGCGGTCAGATGCCCGCTTGAGGTTGGCCTCGGGGGTGGCGGCGGAGTCGTACTCCGTGGCGCCGGCCGGGTCGTAGTACGTCGCGCCCTTGAGGAGCGTGGCGAGGAAGGCGCACTGGCTGGAGTTCAGGTCCTTCGCGTCGACTCCGTAGTACGTACGGGCGGCGGCCTGGAGACCGAAGGCGCCACGTCCGTAGTAGGAGGAGTTCAGGTACCCCGCCATGATCTTCTTCTTGCCCCACTCGTTGCCCACCTTGATGGAGATGAACAACTCCTTGAACTTGCGGCTCAGGGTCTGGTTCTGGTCGTTGAGGACCGCGTTCTTGACGAACTGCTGGGTGATGGTGGAGCCACCCTGCGTCTCGCCGCCCTTGGCCATGTTCACGAAGGCGCGGGCGATGCCCTTGGGGTCGACGCCGGAGTCCTCCCAGAACGTCTTGTTCTCGGCGGCGACCACCGCCTCCTGCATCTCCATCGGGATCTCGGAGTAGTCGAGGATCTGCCGGTTGACCTCACCACCGGTGGCCGCCATCTGGGTGCCGTCGGCCCAGTAGTAGACGTTGTTCTGGGCCACCGCGGTGTCGACGATGCTCGGCGTCTTCACCATGGCGTACGCGATCGACGCGGCCCCCATGAGGGAGGCGCAGAACGCCAGGAAGAGACCGGTGGTCAGCTTCCAGGAGGGGGTCCAGCGTCGCCAGCCGTACTTGTCGTGGCGCGGATAGTCGATGATGCGCTTCTTGCCCGGCGGGCCGCCCCGGCCGCGGCCGGGTGGTCCTTCCGGATGTCCGGCGCGCCGGCTGCCGCGCTGCGAGGCGCGCCTGGCCTCGGCGCGGCCCCCGGCGGGGCGCTCCTCCTCGTACGCGTCGGAGGGGACGGCCGAATCGGCTCCACGGGAATGATCCGCGCGACGGCCGGACGGCTGCTGGGCCGCACGCCTGGCCGCGGCACGTCCGCCACCTTGCGACTGTGGCGATTTGCGACGGTGCTCGCTCATCGAACGACTACTCCTCGGGCAGGCGCATACGCCTGGAAGCGGCAGTTGAGTTCCGGTACCCCCGACCTCAATACGGATGGGCCCGGTGTCGGGCTCATCCGCCATGCATCCGGTGGGCCGAGTGGCTTGGCGTTCACTCGCACCCCAGGGTCCCCGGTGGTCTGCATGCCGCACAGACTACGCACGGTCAAACCCCTCCGAGAGCTGAAGTTCATGCCAAACCAGGCAAGTTGCTCGATGAGAATTAAGGATGTGACGCCGTTCACCATGTCCCCTCTTGTCGCAGGAGCATCTCCCCTCTATCGTCGTGATGTATCGAGTCGATACATCAGTACGGCATAAGGGTCCTGAACGACGGAGGAGGCGAAGGGTGAGCAGACGCTCGGGCATCCTTGAGTTCGCCGTCCTCGGTCTTCTCCGTGAGTCCCCCATGCACGGCTATGAGCTGCGGAAACGGCTCAACACCTCGCTGGGGATCTTCCGGGCGTTCAGTTACGGGACGCTCTATCCGTGTCTCAAGACGCTGGTCGCGAGCGGCTGGTTGATCGAGGAGCCGGGGAGTGCTCCGGAGGACGCGCTGGCCGCGTCCCTGGCGGGCCGCCGGGCGAAAATCGTCTACCGCCTCACGGCGGCGGGCAAGGAGCACTTCGAGGAGCTCCTGTCGCACACCGGTCCCGACGCCTGGGAGGACGAGCACTTCGCGGCTCGGTTCGCCTTCTTCGGCCAGACGGAGCGCGAGGTGCGGATGCGCGTGCTGGAAGGCCGCCGCAGCCGGCTGGAGGAGCGTCTGGAGAAGATGAGCGCCTCCCTGTCCCGTACGCGCGAGCGCCTCGACGACTACACGCTCGAGCTTCAGCGCCACGGCATGGAGTCCGTGGAGCGCGAGGTGCGCTGGCTGAACGAGCTCATCGAGAGCGAGCGGGCGGGGACGGACCGGCGACGGTCGGGCCCCGGGGACCCCGCTGAGCGGCAAGAGACATCCGTGGAGGCGGACGGCCTGCCCCGGCACCGGGACACCGCGTCTCCCGGGGGTACGCCCCCGGGTCGCGGCACCCCGCCGGATCCGTCCGCCGACACGGCCACATGAGATCCCGCATCTTCGCGGGCTCATCAGAACACTGAGATCACAGGGAGCAAGCGGAATGGGTTCGGTTCGCGTAGCCATCGTCGGCGTGGGCAACTGCGCCGCCTCGCTGGTGCAGGGCGTCGAGTTCTACAAGGACGCCGACCCGGCGGGCAAGGTCCCGGGTCTGATGCACGTCCAGTTCGGCGAGTACCACGTGCGGGACGTCGAGTTCGTCGCCGCCTTCGATGTCGACGCGAAGAAGGTCGGCCTCGACCTCGCGGACGCCATCGGCGCCAGCGAGAACAACACCATCAAGATCTGTGACGTGCCCTCCAGCGGCGTCACCGTGCAGCGTGGCCACACGCTGGACGGCCTGGGCAAGTACTACCGCGAGACGATCGAGGAGTCCGGCGACGAGCCGGCCGACATCGTCCAGACCCTCAGGGACCGGCAGGTGGACGTTCTCGTCTGCTACCTGCCCGTGGGTTCCGAGGCCGCGGCGAAGTACTACGCGCAGTGCGCCATCGACGCCAAGGTCGCCTTCGTCAACGCCCTCCCGGTCTTCATCGCCGGTACGAAGGAGTGGGCGGACAAGTTCACCGAGGCCGGGGTCCCGATCGTCGGCGACGACATCAAGTCCCAGGTCGGCGCGACCATCACGCACCGCGTGATGGCGAAGCTCTTCGAGGACCGGGGCGTTGTCCTGGACCGCACGATGCAGCTGAACGTCGGCGGCAACATGGACTTCAAGAACATGCTGGAGCGTGAGCGCCTGGAGTCGAAGAAGATCTCCAAGACGCAGGCGGTCACCTCCCAGATCCGCGACCGTGACCTGGGCGCCGACAACGTCCACATCGGCCCGTCGGACTACGTGGCGTGGCTCGACGACCGCAAGTGGGCGTACGTCCGCCTCGAAGGCCGCGCCTTCGGCGACGTTCCGCTGAACCTGGAGTACAAGCTGGAGGTCTGGGACTCCCCGAACTCCGCGGGTGTCATCATCGACGCCGTGCGCGCCGCGAAGATCGCCAAGGACCGCGGGATCGGCGGCCCGATCCTCTCGGCGTCGTCGTACTTCATGAAGTCCCCGCCGGTGCAGTACTTCGACGACGAGGCCCGTGAGAACGTCGAGAAGTTCATCCGCGGCGAGGTCGACAAGTAGAACCCCGCGTTTCGCGGGAGCCGTTCGAGCACGATCGAACGATCGAGGAGGGTCACCAGGCCGCCGGCCCGGTGACCCTCCTCTTCTGTGCCGCCTGTCCCTTCTGTGTCACCGGCGGGTGTGTGACGCTGGCTCCATGTCCGTCGTGGGTGATCTGCGCGTACTTCTGCGCCTCGGTGATTTCCGCCGCCTGCTGACCGTCCGTCTGCTCTCGCAGGCCGCCGACGGTGTCTTCCAGGTCGCGCTCGCCACCTATGTGGTCTTCTCCCCCGAGAAGCAGACCTCGCCGACCGCGATCGCCTCCACGATGGCGGTGCTGCTGCTGCCGTACTCCCTGATCGGCCCGTTCGCGGGTGTGCTGCTGGACCGCTGGCAGCGCCGGCAGGTGTTCCTGTACGGGAACCTGCTGCGGGCCCTGCTGGCCGGCTGTACGGCTCTGCTGATCCTGGCGCAGGTGCCCGACTGGCTGTTCTACGTCTCGGCGCTGTCGGTGACGGCGGTCAACCGGTTCGTTCTCGCGGGGCTCTCGGCCGCCCTGCCCCGGGTGGTGGACGCGGAGCGCCTGGTGGTCGCCAACTCCCTTTCCCCCACGGCCGGGACGCTGGCCGCGACCGCCGGGGGCGGCCTGGCCTTCCTCGTACGGCTGACGGTTCTGGACTCCGCCACCGCGGTGGTGCTGCTGGGCGCTGTCCTCTATCTCTGTGCGGCGCTCGCCTCGCTCCTGATGGCGCGGGAACTGCTGGGCCCCGAACGGGCGCCGGACCGGCCGCGGTTCGGTGCGGCGGTGGCGTCCACCGTACGGGGGCTCGGGGACGGGCTGCGGCATCTCGCGCGGCGGCCGGCGGCGGCGCGGGCGCTGGCGGCGATGGG
>NZ_WWJY01000390.1 GCF_009865405.1 Streptomyces sp. SID3212
GCCCGGCGGGCCGTCGGCCCCGCCCCTGGGCGGTCAGACGCGGGCGCGCCCCGGATCCCGCCGCTCCCCCGGATCCCGCCTCTCCCCGGGATCCTGCCGCTCCCTGAGATCCCGGTGCTTCCTGAGATCCTTCCGCAGGATCAGGACGTCGCAGGGAGTCGCGAGCAGCGAGGCCGGATGCGACCGGGACGCGACGGGGGTGTCCGTGGCGATCTCGCGGTATCCGACCTCGCGGTAGCCCCTCCGGGTGTACCAGTCGAAGAGGAAGTCCTTCGAAGGGTGGGACCACGCCCAGGGGACGAGCAGTTCGACGCCCATCTCGGTGAGGCCGTTGCGCCGGCCCAGATCCTCCGCGAAAGCCACCAGATCGCGCCCCACCCCGACCCCCCGGTGGTCCGCCGAGGCGGCCAGCATCCCGAATTCGGCTGTTTCCCGGGAGATCCGCCGTACGCGGACACAGCCGACGACACGGCCGTCCATCCGGGCGACGGCGATCTCTCCCGCCGAGATCATTCCGGCTATTTCCGCGGTGGTCGTCCGTACGGTTCCTTCCGCCCACAAGCCCCTTTCCTCCACGGCGTGGACGTCATTGATCAATGCGGTGAGATCACCGACGAGACGACGGTCGGCGGCGGCCTCGACCGGGAGAAGATCGGTTTCGATCTCGGGCGGGCGCATCTCGAATCCTCCCAGGAAGTGGATCGCGAGCAGCGGATCACTGAGCGCGGAATTCCGCTCGTGGGCGGGGGTGTTCCGTTTCACACCGGAGGGCGGGTACGCAGTCACCTGGGAAGTGTGCGCCGAGGGCAGTGACGGCGCGGTGCCGAATGTCTGCCGATCCGGTGTCCGCTCCGGTGTCCTCGCCGGAAAAGGGCGTGCGCGAGGTCGTGACGATCCGCGATGTGAAGCGCATACTCAACTGCTGGGACCGTACATCCCATGCCACCCCAGGCCGTGCGACGGAAGGGTGAGATGTCATCGCAGGACGAGTTGGCAGCTGTCAGGAAACGTCTGGACGACCTCATCCGCACGGTGGAACGGTTGGAACGCGGCCTCGCCGAGCTGCGTGAACAACGCTCCCCGCCCCCCGCGCCCGGCCGCGTGCCCGACCTCATCCCGATCCCCGACACGCCGTACGACAGCGCGCTCTGGACGGACTCGGACGACGAGGGACTGGGCGTACGCGACCGCCGGGCCCCCTAGGGCGCGCCCGCTTCCCTGTTGTCGGCGGCGCCCTTCTCCCGAGGAGATCTTGTTGGCCACCGGTACGGAACCTCCCCCACTCGGTGCGGGGGTGCGCGGCGCGGGACGTGCCGCCATCGCCGCGCGGCACCTGCGCACGGACCGCTGGTGGCTCGCGCCCGCCGCGACGGCGGCCGGCCTGTTCCTCTTCGTCGTGTACTCGACCTGGCGGGCCTTCGCCCATTCCGACTACTACGCGGCTCCTTACGTCTCGCCGTTCTACTCGCCGTGCCTCGCGGACAACTGCCTGACGATGCGTCAGGGGCCCAACTGGGAGGTTTTCGGAAGCTGGTGGGGACTTTCGCCGGCGCTGCTGATCCTGATCTTCCCGCTCGGCTTCCGGATGACCTGCTACTACTACCGCAAGGCCTACTACCGGAGTTTCTGGGCGTCTCCCCCGGCCTGCGCGGTCGCCGAACCGCACGCGAAGTACAGCGGCGAGACGCGTTTCCCCTTGATCCTCCAGAACCTCCACCGCTATTTCTTCTACGCCGCCCTGCTGGTCGCGGGCATTCTCACGTACGACGCGGCGCTCACCTTCCGGAACGAGGAATACGCCTGGGGCCACATGGGGCTCGGGAGTGTGATCTTCGTGGTGAATGTGGGGCTGATCTGGGCGTACACCCTCTCCTGCCATTCCTGCCGTCATGTCATCGGCGGCCGGCTGCGGAATTTCTCGGCACATCCGGTGCGGTACCGGCTGTGGGGATGGGTCGGCAGGCTGAATCACCGTCATATGCAGCTCGCCTGGGCGTCGTTGATCAGTGTCGCCGCCGCCGATTTCTATGTCTATCTGCTCGCCTCCGGAGCTTTCGACGATCCGCGCTTCTTCTAGGGACAGGGAGAGCCTTCACCCATGACGCAACTCGAACGCCGGCAGTGGGACGTCGTCGTGGTCGGCGCGGGCGGCGCGGGACTGCGGGCCGCCGTCGAGGCGCGCGAGCGGGGCGCGAGGACCGCAGTCATCTGCAAGTCCCTGTTCGGCAAGGCCCATACGGTGATGGCCGAGGGCGGGATCGCCGCCTCCATGGGCAACGTGAACTCGGGCGACAACTGGCAGGTGCACTTCCGCGACACCCTGCGCGGCGGCAAGTTCCTCAACCAGTGGCGCATGGCCGAGCTGCACGCCCAGGAAGCACCGGACCGGGTCTGGGAGTTGGAGACCTGGGGCGCGCTGTTCGACCGTACGCCCGACGGGAGGATCTCCCAGCGGAACTTCGGCGGCCACGAGTACCCCCGGCTCGCGCACGTCGGCGACCGTACGGGCCTGGAGCTGATCCGTACCCTCCAGCAGAAGATCGTCTCGCTCCAGCAGGAGGACTTCCGGGAGACCGGCGACCACGAGTCGCGGCTGAAGGTCTATCAGGAGTGCACGGTCACCCGGATCCTCAAGGACGGCGGGCGGGTCGCGGGCACCTTCTGCTACGACCGGGAGACCGGGCGTTTCTTCGTGCTGGAGGCGCCCGCGGTGGTGCTCGCCACCGGAGGCATCGGGAAGTCGTTCAAGGTCACCTCGAACTCCTGGGAGTACACCGGCGACGGCCACGCGCTGGCGCTGCTCGCGGGGGCGCCGCTGCTGAACATGGAGTTCGTGCAGTTCCATCCGACGGGGATGATCTGGCCGCCGTCGGTCAAAGGGCTCCTGGTCACCGAGTCGGTGCGCGGGGACGGCGGGGTGCTGCGCAACGCCGAGGGCAAGCGGTTCATGTTCGACTACATACCCGACGTGTTCAAGGAGAAGTACGCCGACTCGGAGGACGAGGGCGACCGTTGGTACCACGATCCGGACCACAACCTGCGGCCTCCCGAGCTGCTCCCCCGCGACGAGGTGGCCAGGGCCATCAACGCCGAGGTGAAGGCGGGGCGCGGCTCACCGCACGGCGGGGTGTTCCTCGATGTGTCGACGCGGATGCCGGCGGAGGCGATCAAGCGCCGGCTGCCGTCGATGTACCACCAGTTCAAGGAGCTGGCGGACGTGGACATCACGACGGAGGCGATGGAGGTCGGCCCCACGTGCCACTACGTGATGGGCGGGATCGCGGTCGACTCGGAGACCGCCGCTGCCCCGGGGGTGACCGGGCTCTACGCCGCCGGTGAGGTGGCGGGCGGGATGCACGGCTCCAACCGGCTCGGCGGCAACTCCCTCTCCGACCTGCTGGTCTTCGGCCGCCGGGCGGGGCTGCACGCGGCGGCGTACGCCGCCGGGCTCGCCAGGCGTCCGGCCGTGGACGAGGCGGAGATCGACGCGGCGGCGGCCGAGGCGCTGCGCCCGTTCAGCGCGGAGGACGCGGGGACGGGGCTGCCGCCGGAGAATCCGTACACACTCCATCAGGAACTCCAGCAGGCGATGAACGACCTGGTCGGCATCATCCGGCGCCAGGACGAGATGGAGGACGCGCTGGAGAAGCTGGCCGCCCTGCGCGTACGGGCCCGGCGGGCGGGGGTCGAGGGGCACCGGCAGTTCAACCCCGGCTGGCACCTCGCGCTCGACCTGCGCAACATGCTCCTGGTCAGCGAGTGTGTCGCGCGGGCGGCCCTGGAGCGTACGGAGAGCCGGGGCGGGCACACCCGGGACGACTGGCCGGGGATGGATCCCGCCTGGCGCCGGATCAATCTGCACTGCCGGCTGACCGGCCCGCCGGGCGATCCGGCCGACGGCCCGCAGACGGGGCAGATCACGCTCACGCGGCACACGACCGAGCCCATCCGTCCCGATCTGCTCGCCCTGTTCGACAAGGAAGAGCTGGTCAAATACCTGGCCGAAGAGGAGCTGCACGAGTGAGCCCGGACGTGAGCCGTAAGGCGGACGCTGATGTGTCGACGGTGTACGAGGCGAGGTTCCGGGTCTGGCGGGGCGACGCGGCGGGCGGGGAGCTGACGGACTTCGCCGTCGAGGTGCACGACGGGGAGGTGGTCCTCGACATCGTCCACCGTATCCAGGCCACGCAGGCCACGGATCTGGCGGTGCGCTGGAACTGCAAGGCGGGGAAGTGCGGTTCGTGCAGCGCCGAGATCAACGGACGGCCGCGGCTGTTGTGCATGACGCGGATGTCCGTCTTCTCCCGCGAGGAGACGATCACGATCACCCCGCTGCGGGCGTTCCCGGTGATCCGCGACCTGGTGACGGACGTGTCCTTCAACTACACGAAGGCGCGGGAGGTCGCGTCGTTCGTGCCGCCGCCGGGGGTGGCGGCCGGTGAGTACCGGATGCGGCAGGTGGACGTGAACCGCTCGCAGGAGTTCCGTAAGTGCATCGAGTGTTTCCTGTGCCAGGACACCTGCCATGTGGTGCGCGACCACGAGGAGAACAAGACCGCGTTCGCGGGCCCGCGGTTCCTGATGCGGGTGGCGGAGCTGGACATGCATCCGCTGGACGCGGCCGGGGAGTCGGGTGTCGAGCGGAGTGTCACGGCGCAGGACGAGCACGGTCTCGGCTACTGCAACATCACCAAGTGCTGTACGGAGGTCTGTCCCGAGCACATCAGGATCACGGACAACGCCCTGATCCCGCTCAAGGAGAGAGCGGTGGACCGGAAGTACGACCCGCTGGTGTGGCTGGGGAGCAGGATCCGGCGGCGGGGCGAGTAGCGGGGAGGCCGGGCCCGCTCCC
This sequence comes from Streptomyces sp. SID3212, assembly GCF_009865405.1. Taxonomy (GTDB): domain Bacteria; phylum Actinomycetota; class Actinomycetes; order Streptomycetales; family Streptomycetaceae; genus Streptomyces. The sequence goes on from NZ_WWJY01000390.1 coordinate 4,853, forward strand.
GCCCCCCGTCAGGCCGGGTGGCGCAGCCCGTGCCGGTCCGCCCACGCGGAGAGGGCGGCGGCGATCTCCTCCGGGCGGTCCTCCGGGGCGTGGTGTCCGGCCTCGCCGCAGGCGACGGATTCGAGCGCGGCGATGTGGTCCGCGCACCAGTCGGCCAGTTCCTTGCCGATGAGCAGGGTGGGCGAGCCCTCGAAGGTCATGAGGAGCTTCGGTACGTGCGTGCTGGCCGCGAGCCAGGCGTCGAACGCCTCGATCCGGGCGACCAGTCCGGCCGGCTCGCCGCCGACCGGCATCTGGCGCGCCCAGGCCAGGAGGGGGCGGCGGCTCTCGCGGGTGGGGTACGGGGCGAGGTAGGCGGCGAGGTCCTTCTCGGCCACCGGGGTGAGCACTCCCCCGGTGAACGCCTGCCGGACCATGAGGTCCTGGTCGAGCGCCAGTTCCTCGCCGAGGCCGGGGGTACGGAGCCGCTCGACGCGCTCGCGCGCCTGCGGGGTCAGGTCCTCCCGGGCGAGCGGCTTGACGACGGCCTCCAGGAACGCGATGCCGGCGACCCGCTCCGGGTGCCGGGCGGCCCGGTCGAAGGCGAGCGCGCCGCCCCAGTCGTGGCCGATCAGGACGACGCGGTCGAGTCCGAGGGCGTCGAACCAGGCGTCGAGGTAGCGGGCGTGGTCGGCGAAGAGGTAGGGGAGGTCTGGCTTGCCGGAGCGGCCCATCCCGATGAGGTCGGGCGCGAGGAGCCGTCCGCGGCCGACGCGGGGCAGGACGTCGCGCCAGACGTGGGAGGAGCCGGGGTTGCCGTGGAGGAACACGAAGGGCGTTCCGCTCCCGGAGTCCTCGTAGTGGAGGGTCGAGCCGAGCACGGGTATCGAGGGCATGTCGGGGAGTCCTTGCGTCGGATGTCAGTACGGTGGTTCGAGAGGCGCGTCCAGGAGGGCGGTCAGGTCGCGCACCAAGGCGGCCGTACGGACGTCGTCCCGGCCGCCCAGGGGTGCCAGGAGACGGTCCATCAACTCCTGCACGGTGGCCATGGCGGGGCGTACGGTCTCGCCCCCGCTCTCCGTGAGGGTGAGCCGCACCGCGCGGGAGTCCTTGGCGTCCCGGACCCGCTCGATGAGCCCGTCGGCCTCCAGGGCGCGGGCCAACTTGGAGACGTACAGGGCCTCCAGGCCCGTGTGGTCGGCCAACTCGCGCTGGCTGGGACGCAGTCCGGCGCGCCGCATGCCGTACAGCGAGGACAATAGGGCGTATTGGGCGTGGGTGAGCCCCAGCGGTGCGAGCGCCCGGTCGACGGCGACACGCCACTTGGTGGAGAGCCGCCAGACCAGATGGCCGGGCGTGGGTCCGTGGAGTGCCTCGCTGCTCATGGATATAGCGTACATGGCTACTATCGCCATGGCTGTCAATACGGTCGGCGACCGGTGGCGGACCCCGGCGCCGGAGCGGTCAGTCGCCGGACAGTTCCGCGCCACGGGCCCCGAGCAGCTGCCGTCGCAGCATCATCTCGGTCTCGCTGAGCGGGACTTCGGGGCACAGCCGCTCGGGATGTCCCGGCGCCGGGCCCGTCAGCCGGTGCGGTCCTGGCGCGGCGGGAGGGCTCGGCGGCGTCTGCGCGGTGGGGGAAGCGGGCAGCGGGGGGACGTAGACCCAGAGGTGCCCGAAAGCGACCAGCGCGTTAACCGCGGACCGCAGGCACCGGGCCAGAAGGAGACGCATAGGGGGAGAATGCCCCCGGTCACCGATACCACGCCAGGGGTCTGACAGGACTGGCCGGTTCCGCTCAGGACCCGGCTGTACGACCGGACTTGTATACGACGGGACCGTCCCTCGCCGCCCGCAACGGCGTCTCCTCCGCCGGTCGTGGACGGCCTCAACCCCGGTGCCAGGGGTGAGGCCGTCCACGACGAATCCGCGCGGCATCCGCGCGCCGGAGGCCTACTGTCCCCCGAGCCGTTCGTGGGGGATCTTCTCGCCGGCCTCGACCGCGACCGGCAGGCGGTTCTCCGCCGGGGGGAGCGGGCACGTGGCCAGATCGGTGTACGCGCAGGGCAGGTTGACCGCCCGGTTGAAGTCGACGCGCACCCCGCCCTCGGCGTCGGGGGCCGCGACGGAGACCGTACGGTTCGCCGCGTAGGTCGTGACGCCGGACGTGGCGTCGGTGAAGAGCACCAACAGGCTGCCGGGGTCACGGCCGTTGAACGCGGTCAGCCGGTGCGTGTCGCCGTCCAGCTCGAACTCGACCTGGCCCGGGGCGTCGTACACGTGCTGGAGCCCTTCCACGGCCGCGCCCACCGTCACCGCGCGCGGTGTCCCGTACGGCACGAAGCGGCCTGTACGGACCCAGCGCGGGTCGGGCTCGTACGCGGGCGCCGGGACGTGCGCGGTGAGCAGTGCGTTGTCGGGGTGGCGGGGGCGCACGATGTCGTGCCCGCCGCGCTTGGCGACCTCGATCACAGCGTCGCCCGCCCCGGCGTACACGCTGGAGCGCTCGGCGAGGATCCCGAAGCTGTACGTGCCGCGCACGGCCGCGCCGTCGACGGTCAGCTCCTCGCCCTCGTCCAGCTCCACCCGTACGCCGTCCGCCGTACTGGACCACGCGCCCGGCGCGTCGGGGAACCGGGTCGGCTCGGCGTCCAGCCAGCGCAGGCTGGTGACCGCGAGAAAGCCGTGCGGATCGGCGAGCACCCGCTCGTGGGCGTCACGCCACCGCCGCCACTCCTCGGCGAAGCCCGCCCGGTCGACCCGGTCGATGTCCTGGACCGTCACAGGGATTCCCTCACGTTCTCTTCGAGGCGCCGGAAACCTCCGGCATGGAAGACCAGCGGGGGCACCCGGTGGTCGGCGTCCAGCTCATGGATCCGCAGCAGGACGATGTCGTGGTCGCCGGCTTCGATGAGCCGCTCCACGGTGCAGTCGAACCACGCGCTCGTGTGCTCGATCAGCACCGCCCCGTCGCGTGTGGCGCGCCAGTCGAGGCCGGCGAACCGGTCGCCCTCGCGGGCGGCGAGCCGCCGGCAGGCCCGTTCCTGGTGGGCGCCGAGGACGGAGACCCCGAGGCGGGTCCGGTCGCGCAGCACGGGCCAGGTCGTCGAGCTGTGGGCGACGCACACCGAGATCAGCGGCGGGTCGAGGGACACGGACGTGAACGAGCTGGCGGCGAGGCCCACCGGCCGGCCGTCCACGAGCGCCGCGACGGCCGTGACCCCGGTGGGGAAGGTCCCGAAGACCTTCCGCAGATCGGTGGGGCGCAGGCTGTGGCGTTCGGGCGTCTTTTCGAGGCATTGCGTACGGCTGGTGGTCATCGTCGGTTCCATTCGCCGGCCAGCAGCTCGTAGCTGCGGACCCGGTCCGCGTGGTCGTGGGTGATGGTGGTGACGATCAGCTCGTCGGCTCCGGTGGCGTCGCGGAGGATCTCCAGCTGGTCGGCGACCTGTTCCGGCGAGCCGACGAACTGTGTTTCGAGGCGGTCGGCGACCAGGGTCCTGTCCGCGTCGGACCAGACGTGGGCCCGGGCTTCCTCGGGCGTGGGGAACGGGACGGCGCCCTCCCCTCTGCGGATGCCGCGCACCCACAGGCCGTAGCCGGCGGCCCGTTCGCGGGCGGTGGCCTCGTCCTCGGCGACGACGACGTCGGCGGAGACGCTGAGGTAGGGCCGGTCCAGCTCTTCGGAGGGCTTGAACGCCGCGCGGTACCCCTCGGCGGCCTCCAGCACACTGGACGGGCTGACGTGGTAATTCGCCGCGAACCTCAGGCCGTTGGCGCCCGCGACCTGGGCGCTGATGCCCGCGCTCGTACCAAGGATCCAGACCTGGAGGTCGGCCCCCTCGCCGGGCACGATGTGGGCCTCGACGCCCTCACCCGTGGCGTACGTGCCGCCGAGCAGCGCGAGGATGTCGGCTATCTGCTCGTCGTACGGCTGGGATTCGGCGCCCGGTTGCTGGAGCAGCTGCTTGTGCAGGGCGAAGAGCGGGGAGCGCAGGAGGTGTTCGAAGGAGAACGGGGCGGGGATGCGCAGCCCGTTCGGGGTGCGGCCGTCGACGACGGGGGTCGACGCGACCGGCGGGGCGTCCTTGCCGGGGAGGGCTCCCCTGCCGCCGGAGCGGCCGAGCCCGAGGTCGAACCGGCCCGGGTACACCGTGTCGAGGAGGCCGAACTCCTCGACGGTGGACAGGGCGGTGCGGTGTCCCAGCTGGACGGCGCCGGACCCGAGCCGGATGGTGGAGGTGGCGGCGGCGGTGAGGGCGAGGACGACGGCCGGGGAGGTGCCCGCGACCCCGGGGTTGAGGTGGTGCTCGGCGAACCAGTACCGGGCGTAGCCCAGGCGTTCGGCGTGCCGGGCGAGGTCGACGCTGTTGCGCAGCGCCTGCGCCGCGGTGGACCCGGAGGAGATCGGGACGAGGTCCAGGACCGCCAGCGGGGTGCGATGGGGGGCCATGATGATCGCTCCTTGTCAGCGCGGGGTGGGTGCGGGCGCGGCGGTGCCGTCCGGACCGGTGGCGGAGGGGTCCGTACCGGTGGCGGAGGGGTCCGTACGGGCCGGGCCCTCGGCACCGTTGTCGTCGGCGGGCGCGACCGGGCCCCACGTCCAGGGCGGGTCGGGGAGGTCCCGGCGCAGGGTGGGGGCGATCTCGGCCTGGAACAGCTCCAGGCTCGCCCGGTGCTGGGCCGGGGTCAGCCCCGAGGCGTCGGCGTGCAGGTGCAGGACGCTGTGGCCGAACTGTTCGTGGTACCGGTGCACCTTCTCGATCACCTGCTGCGGGCTGCCGATGAGGGCGGAGCTGCGGGCGACGAAGTCCTCCAGGGTGGCGAAGACCGGTTCGAGTCCGAGCCGCTTCTGGAACGCCAACTGCCCCTCGAAGACGGGCCGGTAGGCCGCCACCGCCTCCTGCGAGGTGCGGGCCGTGCAGAACCCGGCGGAGCCCGCGCCGACGGTGGCGAGGGCCGGGTCGTGGCCGTAGTGCTCCCACCGTTCGCGGTAGTGGCGGACGAGTTCCGCGTACGGCTCGATGGGGTTGGTCACGTTGGCGGAGAACAGCGGGTCGCCGTAACGGGCCGCCAGGTCCACCGACTCCCGGCTGGTCGCGCTGCCGTGCCAGACGCGGACGGGCCGCTGGTACGGCCGGGGCCAGACCTCGGCGTCCTTCAGCTCACCGCGGAACGCGGGCGAGGCGGTGACCTTGTCGTTCCGCCAGATCTGCCGGAACAGTTCGTACGACTCGGCGTTGCGCTCCCACTGGTCCTCGGCGGTGACGTGGTACAGCTCCCGCTGGGCGGCTCCGTTGCCCTTGCCGATGATCAGCTCCAGGCGGCCCTCGGACAGGTGGTCGAGCGTGGCGTAGTCCTCGTACGCCCGGACCGGGTCGAGCAGGCTCAGGGTGGTCACCGCCGTGAACAGCCGGATCCTGCTGGTGAGCGCGGCGAGATGGCTGAGCACGACCGGCGGTGACGAGGAGATGAAGGGGCGCTCGTGGCGCTCGCCCACGCCGAAGCCGTCGAAGCCCAACTCCTCGGCGAGCAGGGCGTTGTCGATCACCTCCCGGAAGCGGTCATGGGTCGATTTCCGGACGCCGGTGACCGGGTCGGGCGCGTGCACGATCAGGGTGATGGCGAGGAACTTCACGACGCGGCCTTCCTGTTGGCGGCTCCGGCCGGGTCGGACCGCACCGCGCCGGCCGCACCGAGCCCCAAGTGCTCCCGCAGGGTGTCCCCTTCGTACTCGGTCCGGAAGACGCCCCTCTCCTGGAGCAGCGGGACGACGGTGTCGGCGAAGTCGTCCAGACCGCCGGGGGTCAGGTGCGGGGTGAGGATGAACCCGTCACTGGCGTCCGACTGGACGAAGCGGTTGAGCGCTTCCGCGACAGTCGCCGGGGAGCCGATGAAGGACTGCCGTCCCGTCACCGCGATGATCAGCTCGCGGATCGAGAGGTCCTTCTCCTCGGCCAGGGCGCGCCACCGGGCGGCGGTGGCCAGCGGATCGCGGTGCATCCGTACGGAGGCCCGGCCGCGGGCGACCGTGTTCTCGCCGACGAGCGGGTCGACGGCGGGCAGCGGCCCGTCGGGGTCGTACGAACCGAGGTCGCGGTTCCAGAGCTGTTCGAGCAGTTTGATCGCGGTGGGGCCGCTGACCTGCTGGTGGCGTATGACGTCCGCCTTCTCCCTGGCGTCGGCGTCGGTGTCCCCGAGCACGAAGGTGACGCCGGGCAGGATCTTCAGCTCGTCGTGGGTGCGGCCGTACCGGGCGAGGCGCCGCTTGACGTCGGTGTAGAACGCCTGGCCGTCCTCCAGGGTGCCGTGGCGGGTGAAGATGGCGTCCGCGCCCGAGGCCGCGAACTCCCTGCCCTCCTCGGAGTCGCCCGCCTGGAAGATGACGGGGCGGCCCTGCGGGCTGCGGGGGACGTTGAAGTGGCCGCTGATGTCGAACTGGCCGACGTGGTGGTCGAACCGGCCGGGTGCCGGATCGGTGAGGAAGATCCCGGCGTCCTGGTCGGCGACCAGTTCGTCGCCGCGCCAGGAGTCGAACAGTTCCCAGGTCGCGGCGAGGAACTGCCGGGCGCGCAGGTAGCGGTCCTCCTGGGCCAGGAAGCCGCCGCGCCGGAAGTTCTGCCCGGTGAACTCGTCCCAGGAGGTGACGACGTTCCAGGCGGCCCGGCCCGCGGACAGGTGGTCGAGTGTGGCGAACTGACGGGCCACTTCGTACGGTTCGTTGAAGGTGGAGTTGATCGTCCCGGCGAGTCCGAGCTTCTCGGTGACGGCGGCCAGGGCGGTCAGGACGGTGAAGGTGTCGGGACGGCCGACGACGTCGAGGTCGTAGATCTCCCCGTTCTGCTCGCGCAGCCGCAGCCCCTCGGCCAGGAAGAGGAAGTCGAACTTGGCGCGCTCCGCCGTCCTGGCGAGGTGCGCGAAGGAGCTGAAGTCGATCTGGCTGCCGGCGTCGGGGTCGCTCCACACGGTGCTGTTGTTCACGCCGGGGAAGTGGGCGGCGAGGTGGATCTGCTTGACGGGCTTGCTCATGCGGGGTGCGTCCTTACGTGTCTGCGGAGCTCTCTTCGGAGCGGGCGAGGCCGGGTCCCGCTCAGAGCGCGGCGTACCGGTTCGCGGGGCGGGGCAGGCCGAGCAGGCCGCGCAGGGTGGCCGCCTCGTAGGCGGTACGGAAGGCACCGCGCCGCTGGAGTTCCGGCACCAGGCCGCGGGTGATCCGCTCCAGGTCGTGGGGCAGGGCGGCGGGCCGCAGACGGAAACCGGTCAGACCGGCCTCCTGCCCTTCGAGGAGCAGGTCGGCCAGCTCGGCGGGCGTACCGGTGAAGATCCGGGCGTCACTGGTGTACGGGGCGCCCGCGCGCTCCTCCAGGCGTGCCCGGCGGTCGGCGGCGGCTGCCGGGTCGTCGTCGAGGAAGACGACCAGGTCGCCGAAGACGTGGACCGTTTCGCCGTCACGGCCGGCGGTGGCCTGCGCGTCGCGGATCTGGGTCAGGATCGCCCGGGTGTCCTCGGCGTCGCGCGGGGTGACGAAGCCGACATCGGTGGAGGTGGCGACGAGGCGGAACGGTTCCGCACGGTGGGCGAGCGCGGCGACGACCGGCTGTCCCTGGGGCGGGCGCGGGGTGATGGAGGGGCCCTTGACGCTGAACCGCTCTCCCGTGAAGTCGATGTAGTGGAGCTTGTCGCGGTCGATGAAGCGGCCGGTGGCCGCGTCGCGGATCTCGGCGTCGTCCTCCCAGCTGTCCCACAGCCTGCGCAGCACTTCGACGTAGTCGCCCGCCTCGTCGAACAGCTCCTTGAGGAGGGCCAGTCCGGCGGGCGAGTCCAGCTCGTCGACGCGCAACTGGACGGCCGGCCTGCGGCCGAAGTGCGGGGCCTCGTCGGCGCGTCCCGACACCTTGACCTGGACGCCGGCCCGGCCGGCGCTGATGTGGTCGAGGGTGGCGACGGCCTTGGAGACGTGGAACGGCTCGGTGTGCGTGACGACGGCGGTGGGGATCAGCCCGATGTGCCGGGTCAGCGGGGCGACCCGGGCGGCGACGAGCACCGCGTCGAGCCGGCCCCGTACCTGATCGGTGCGGCCGTCGGGCCCGGTGAAGGACGAGGACTGGAGGCTCAGGGAGTCCTCGACGGTCACGAAGTCCAGCAGGCCCCGCTCGGCCTCGGTCACCAGGTCGGTCCAGTACCGCGCGGTGAACAGCTCGCGGGGCCGGGCCCCCGGCTCACGCCAGGCGGCGGGATGCCAGCCCGCGGCGTCGAGGGCGACGGCCAGATGGAGGGGTGAAGGTGCTGAAGGCATGGCGGTATCGCTTCCCGCTCGGAAATCTCGTGGACTCGACAATGTGGACGCGAACATCACGTGGGCTCGAACATCACGCCTGTCCGGGAGTTCTCCTGGCGGGGAGATCTCCCGGACATGCCGAGGGCCTTCCGTCTCCGGGTCCTGTCCCGGGCGGAAGTCGGCGGACGTGCGTCGGAGGGCGCTGTACGTCGGAGCCGTGCGGCGGAGAAGGTGCCGCTACGGGGTGTGCCGCGGCGCGGCGTTCACGTACGCCGGACACAGGGCGCCGGCGACACGCTGGAGATCGATGTGGCGCCGGGAGAACATGCCGACGACCCGGGGGTGGCTCCTGGCGGCGAAGGCCGTGCGCGTGCCGTACCGTCCTCGCACTGCCATCACCTCCGCCTCGACCGGTCGTACCGGTCCGAGCTCTCGCGCTTGCGCCGCCGTCTTCGGCTCCGCCGGGTCGTCACCTGGAGCACCCCGCCGCGTCAGGAGGGTTGCCGGTCAGCCAACCAGGGCTTGTCGCTGACACTCATAACCTGCGTGAACGGTAACTCCGCATCGGTGTTCGGCACAATCCCCACTCGACGCCCACGTCCTCCCCACGGCCGCCCGGCGACGGTGGTCCCGCCAACTACCGTGCCTCCAGGGCGACTTGTGAACAGCCCATTATCAGGACGCTGCGCAGGATTGCCGGATCGTGACGGCGTGCGGACAGAACGTAACGTCCCATGTCGGGGCCATGACATCTCCTGGAAACGGTTGTCCCGCCGGAACGGGCCGGTGCATCGTCACTGGGCGGCGTCCGACTCCCGTACGCCGCACTCCGGTTGAGGCGCGAACACCACCCCGCGCCACCGATACGAAGGACACCCCCCATGGCAGCAGTGCGTACGAACAAGCGGCGTATCGCCACCGCGATCGCCACCGCGGCGACCGTGGCCGCGATCATCGGAGCGGGCACCGCCCTGCCGGCCCAGGCCGCCCCGGCCGAAGGCAGAGTCCTGCACGCCGGCTCCGCCGACGCCGTCAGCGGCAGCTACATCGTCACGCTCAAGAAGACGGCCGGCTTCTCGGCCAAGGCCACCGAGGGCAAGCAGCTCATCGCCGGGTACGGCGGCAAGGTGACGCGTACGTACACCTCCGCGCTCAACGGCTACGCCGCCTCCCTCAGCGGCACCGAGGCCGCGCGCCTGGCGGCGGACCCGGCCGTCGCGTCGGTCGAGCAGGACCAGAAGGTCTACGCGACGGCCACCCAGACCAACGCCCCCTGGGGTCTGGACCGCATCGACCAGGCGAACCTCCCGCTGAACGGCACGTACACCTACCCGGACTCGGCGGGCGGCAACACGACCGTCTACGTCCTGGACACGGGCGTGCGCATCACCCACCAGCAGATCGCGGGCCGCGCCTCCTACGGCTACGACTTCGTCGACAACGACGCCACCGCGCAGGACGGTTACGGCCACGGCACGCACGTCGCCACCACCGTCGCGGGCACCACCTACGGCGTCGCCAAGAAGGCGAAGATCGTCGCGGTCCGGGTCCTCGGCAACGACGGCTCCGGCACCACGGCCGGCGTCATCGCGGGCGTGGACTGGATCACCGCCAACCACGTGGCGTCCTCCGTCGCGAACGTCTCGCTCGGCGGCGGCGCCAGCACCACGCTCGACAACGCGGTGAAGAACTCGATCGCCTCGGGCGTCACGTACTCCATCGCGGCGGGCAACGCCGGTGCCCCGGCGGCCAACTACTCCCCCGCCCGCGTGCCCACCGCCCTCACCGTCGGCGCCACCACCAGGACGGACGCGAGGGCCTCGTACTCCAACTACGGCGCGGCCGTGGACATCTTCGCCCCGGGCTCGGCCATCACGGCGGGCTGGAACAGCTCCGACACCGCGACGTACACCGGCGACGGCACCTCGTTCGCCGCCCCGCACGTCGCGGGCGCCGCCGCGATCTACCTGACGAACCACCCCGGCGCCTCCCCGGCGACCGTGGCCGCCGCGCTGGTGAACGGCGCGACGTCCAACGTCCTGACCGGCATAGGCACCGGCTCGCCGAACAAGCTCCTCAAGCTCGTCCCGTAACGTCCCCGCAGACCCGGATGTCCCGCCGCCCGGCTTCCGGGCGGCGGGACGTCCGCGCGTCTGCCCCTGGGCCGTCTACCCCTGGGCCGCCTCGTGCGTCGCGCGCGTCACCGTGGGCGGCCGGGGCTGGAGTTCGCCGTCCAGGAACAGGTCCACCCGCTCGTTGTAGAAGGCGACCAGTCCGGCGATCGGCGCGACCTGACGGGTCGGGAAGTCGTACGCCCAGACCAGGTCGTCGTGGACACCGGCGGGCGTCTCCACCGACCAGTAGCCGCTGGTCCTCCCCTTGTAGGGGCAGGCGGTCACCGTGTCCGTGGGCATCAGGAGCGTGAAGTCGACGTTCAGGCGGTCGAGGTAGTAGCGCGTCGGCAGGCCCGTCTCGAACACCATGACCGAGGTGTCCGCCTCCGCCAGGACGACCCCGTCGAGCTCGACCCGGATCTCACGGCCGGAGCGCAGGGCGTCCACGCGGGTGTACGGGCTCCTCGGGTGGACAAAGACCTGCTCGTCCTCCTCGTACCACGCGTCGAGCGTCTCCCACCGGAACCTGACCGTCCCCTCCAGGCCGTCGGACGCGCCCTCCGCCCACAGCCACCCCGCGTCGGACACGACGGTGTCCCCCGCCTTCAGCGCCTGACGCCGCGCGGGTCCGGGGGCCAGCTTGAGGACACGGTCCTCGTCCACCAGTTCGCAGTCGATCAGGTCGTCGACCGGGACCGAGTACTGCGGATAGCCGGGCCACTCCCACACGTACCGCGCCCGCAGGGTGTCCACCACCGCGCGCCCGCCGAGAAAGCCGCGGATACGGCGGGGAACCGGCTCGACGTGGCCGGCCGGGGTGATCATTTCAGGCTGGTTCGGCACTGGTTCCGTCATGATCCCCATTGTCCACCGGCGCCTGGCCGCCCGCATCCAGGCCCGGCCGCCCGACGGCCGGGCCGGCACTCGCCCCGCCGGCCGGGGAGCCCGGCGGGCGGGGCGAGCGGGCCGTGACCGTCAGGCCGTGTGCAGCGTCAAGCCGTACCGGCTCAGCACCGGATTGATCGGCTGGTAGAACGACTGGCCACCGGAGGTGCAGTTGCCCGAGCCGCCCGAGGTGATGCCCTGGGCCTGGTCGCCGCTGATGTACGAGCCTCCCGAGTCACCGCCCTCGACACAGACGCTCGTCCCGGTCATCGCGTACACCGCGCCCTGGCTGTAGTTGACGGTGATGTTCTTGCCCTGGATGACACCGCAGCGCCAGTGCGTCGTGGAGCCCGAGCGGCAGATCGACGCGCCGACGGGCGCCTCGTTGGAGCCGCGGACCAGCTGGTCGGAGACCGTGCCCCAGCCGAGGACGACCGGGACGGTCCACCAGCCGCTGCCGACGTTCACCCAGGCGTAGTCGTTGCCGGGGAAGGTCGAGCCCTGGAAGTTGCCGATGTACGAGCGGTCCCAGCCGTAGACCGCGGCGCCCGTGCCCCCGCAGTGGCCGGCGGTCACGAACCCGCCGTACACGGAGAAGCCGATGGAACAGCGCACGTTGCCCGTGTAGTACGGGTCGCCGCCGACCGTGCCCGCGGCGGTGGTACGCGGCGCCTCGGCGGTCTCGGCGACCGTGACGGGCCCGGTCTTGAGGGCCTTGGCCACGAAGGCGCGGACATCGTTGTCGTCCTTGCGCTCCGCGACCACGCGGACCACGACCTGATTGGTCCTGGGGTCGACCTGCCAGCTGCTGACGCCGGCCGGCGCGGTGAGCTTGTCGATCCGCTTCTTCGCCGCGTCGAGCTGCCGCTCGCTGTGGCGGACCAGCTGGACGGCCGCACCGGTGGCCCGTACGGCGGCGGCCTTCTCGCCACCGGCGAGCGCGACGGTCAGGGTGCCGCTGGCGGGGTCGAACCAGGAGCCTCCGTAGGAGGATCCCGCCACGCGCTGCGCCTTCGTGTCGACCGCCGTCGCCGTCTTCTCGGCGGCGAGGCGGGCCGTGGCCTGTTCCTTCGTCAGGCCGAGGTCCTTCTGGAGGGCGGTGAGCAGACCCGCGGAGGCCGGTGCCTCGGCGGACGGAGCGGAGGGGGCCGCGGGGGCGGCGGTGGCCGGGGCGAACCCGGCCGTCGACCAGGCGCCCACCAGGAGGAGTGCGGAGAGGCCGGTACGTATGACAGTGCTGCGTCTCAAGGGAAGTGGCCCTTCTGTGTTCCAGTGACGTGGGGGTGGAACAGCAGGCGCCTGAGAGCGCTCTCAGGCGTGCCAGCCGGAGCCTAACGGAGGTTCATGGGCAGGTCCATGCCAAGCGCTGCACTGCGCCGCACTCCCCCGGCCCGCTCCCGTCCGGTCCGTTCACTCCCCGGCGTGCGGGCGCAGCGGGTCGACCGAGCGCAGGGATCCGTTCGCCAGCGTCACGATCGCGCCACCCGTCCGCATGGGGGCCACCCCCTCTTGCATCCCGGAGGTGCTCGTCCCCATCGCGGCCGTCTGCCACCGTTTCGCGCCCGTCCGCAGGTCGAGGGCGACCAACCGCCCGCTGTAGCTGGACAGGTAGAGCGCCCCCTCCCGCTCCGACGCCGTCGGCGGCCCCAGCAGGTCCACGCCGGTCTCCCGGCTCCACACCCGGTCACCGGTGCCGGGATCGACCGCCGTGACCCGCCCGGTCTGCTGGACGAACACCACAAGACCGCCCGCCGACGCCGGCCTGCCGTCGGGACGCGAGGGCAACGGGACCGTGCGCCGGTCGCCCGTACGGACATCGACCGTCACGAGCGAGGAGTACGACATCCCGGAACCGCTGTCCGGTACGAGGAGGTGGAGTGCGCCGCCCGCGATCCCGAGCGAGTGGACGGCCCCCTTCACCTGGGCCACCTCTTCCGGCGTGCCGTTCTCCGGGTCGAGCCGCAGCAGCTTCGTCGGCCGGCTCCCGGGATCCGGGGTGCACACGGCGTACGGCACGGCGCCGGACACCAGCGGCACACAGTCCGCCCCCTCGGGCACCGGCGTCGACCACAGCCGCTCACCCGTCGTGGCGTCGCGTGCGACCAGCGCACCGGCGGAGAAGGTGTCGCGGAACAGCACCGCGCCACCGAAGAACAGCGCCGGGTGGTTGGCCATCCGCTTCGTCCAGAGCTGTTTCCCCGACTCCCGGTCCAGGACGATCAGATCGGCCCGCAGCCCGTCCCCCGAAGCCGGGCCGACCACGAGCACCTGGCCGGAGCGTACGTCGATCGTGCTCGGCGTCCCCACGTCCGTGTACGGGACCCGCCAGACGACCTTTCCCGAGGCGGCGTCGATACGGGCGGCGGAGAAGCCGTCGCCCCAGCAGTAGAGGGCGAGTTCGTACGGCCGACAGCCCTCGACGGCGGCGAAGGGGCCGTTCCCGTTCGAACTCGGCAGCGTCAGGTACCAGGGTTTCCACCCCGTGGGCAGAGCCGCCTCCAGCAGGGGCGGGCGGGCGGAGGCGGTCGCCGGGGGCGCCTGGCCGCCGCCGGCCGGACCCTGCTCGTCGCCGAAGCCGTTGGTCAGCAGCGCCGCTCCGGCGCCGAGGC
>NZ_WWJY01000391.1 GCF_009865405.1 Streptomyces sp. SID3212
CCCCCACCCCGAAACCGCAAGGGAAGGCAGAGGGGGGCGGCCCGGGGGAAGGTTCCCCGACAACCCCCGGATGCGGTTGGCGTTTCGTTGCGGGCCTCGGCTCTCGGCGGGGTTTTGCGCACGACTTGAATGGGGCGGTGGCGGGTCGGCTCGGCGGCTGCCACGCCGTCTGTTGGCCGGTGTGCAAGCACCGTGTCTGTGGTGAGTGGGTGGTGGGGCGAAGGCGGTCGGGGGAGGCGGCTCTTCTGGCCTGTTTCGGTGGGTGGTGTGCTCTGGGAGCCCGTTAACGAAACACAGGACACAAGGCCGGGGAAGCGTGGCCTTCAAGGGGCTTCAAAACCTGGGCAAATAGGGCATTTACTCAGGCGGGGAGTGGAGATGGGCGGTCTCGGCGGCCACACGCCACCCGCCGGCCTGCATGTGGGCGCCACACCCGAGCCGGGTGGGTGGCGGGGCGGATGGTGATCGTCGGGGCGGCGATCCGGCCCGTTTCGGTGGGTTGTGGGCCAGGGGAGCCCCTTAATGCAACACAGGACACAAGACCGGACAGGAAAGGTCCCCAGGAGCCCTTAAAGATAGGGCAAATGGGGCATATAGCCTGGCGGAGCGTGGTGGTGGGCAGCTTCGGCGGCCGACCTCTGCCCACCGGCCCGCGCGCGAGCGGCATGCCCGAGCCGAGTGGGTGGTGGGGCGGATGCGGCACGGCGGGACGGCCGTCCGGCCTCTTTCGGTGGGATGTGGGCCGCCAGGGCCCTTTAACGAAACACAGGACGCAAGGCCCACCCCGAGAGGCCCCCAGCATGCCCCAATGGTCGGGCAAATGGGGCGTATTGGCCGCCAGGATGGACAGTAAGCCCTGCCTGACCCCGCAGGTGATCACGGATCTCAGACACGGTGCTTGTGCGCCCGCCAGCAGACGGTGGTTGGCCGCCGAGCCAGCCCGTCACCGCCCCATTCAAGTGGTGCGCAAAACCCCGCCGAAAGCAGCGGTCCGCGACGAAACAGGAACCACAGACTGGCCCCCGGGGAACCTTCCCCCGGGCCGCCCCCCTCTGCCTTCCCTTGCGGTTTCGGGGTGGGGGTCAAGGGTGGAACGAAGTGGAATCGGCGAAGCCGACGCTCCGCAGGAGCGCCCTTGACGCCCGCCCCGAAACCGCGACACTCAACCGCAAGGGGCGGCCCCACCCCGCCTCATTCGACGCCGGGCACCCCGACTACCCCTTGGTCCGAACCCGAGCCCGAACATCCCACCTCAACCACCCCCTCCCCGCCGCACAACCATTGCGTCCTTCCACACGTCTCCACTGCATTCGGATCTGCGGATTCCGTCCCCGCACTGGATCTCCTCCCCTCCCCTCCCCGCACTGGACTCCTCACGCACCGGAGACGTAACAGCCCCATGCACAGCACCCTCCGCACCACCCTCTCCCTCGCCGCCGTCACCGCCCTCGCCAGCGGGTTGCTGACCGTTGCCGCGGGTGGCGCCGCCGCCGCGCCCTCCGGGCTTGCCGGGGACTTCAACGGCGACGGGTATCGCGATCTCGCGATCGGCGCCTTTATGGCGAAGGTCGGGACCAAGGCGTCCGCCGGGCGCGTTGCCGTTGTGTACGGGACCGCGAAGGGGCTCGACCCCGGCCGCCGTACCGTGATCAGTCAGGACACTGCCGGGATCCCCGGCGCCGCCGAGGCGTACGACGACTTCGGCCGTTCGCTTGCCGTGGCCGACCTCAACCGGGACGGCTACAGCGATCTCGTCGTCTCCGCGCCGGACGAGGACAACGGCAAGATGAACGAGTCCGGGACCGTTGTCGTCGTCTGGGGCGGGGCCAAGGGGCTCAGCGGCGGTACGACCGTCCCGAACCCCGACCCGGTCCAGTACGGCACGTACTTCGGACAGAGCCTCGCCGCCGGCGACTTCACCGGGGACGGCAAGCCGGACCTCGCGATCGTCAACCAGGGGCACGGCGTTCCCGCCTGGGAGATCCGGCTCGTACGGGGACCGTTCGCCAAGGCCGGCAGTCACGGGAAGACCATGAGCTACAAGTCCCCCCTCGACCGGCCGAATCTCACCGCCGGCAAGGTCACCAAGGACGCAGCCGTAGATCTGGTCGTCCAGGGGCAGAAGATCAACAAGGATCCCCTCGGGCCGTCCGTCTTCTACAAGGGCGGGAGCGGTGGGCTGGTGAAGGGGGGCACCCTGCCCGCCGGTACGAACGCCGCCATCGGTGACCTGGACAAGGACGGGTACGGCGACATCGTCATCGGCAACCCGGACGAGCCCGACCGGGAGCCCAGCGGCTCCAAGGGCGGTGAGGTCGGCATCGTGTACGGCGCCGCCGCGGGTCCCAGCGCCGGCCGCCGTACGAACCTCACGCAGAACAGCGCGGGGGTGCCCGGTACGAGTGTGTACGGCGACGACTTCGGCGCCTCGGTGGCCGTCGGCGACTTCGACAAGGACGGTTACGGAGACCTCGCCGCGGGCGTCCCCGGCAAGACCTTCGGCGTTGACCCCGAGGCGACCTGGTCCGCCGGAGCCGTGGTTGTCCTGCGCGGCTCGGCCAAGGGGGTCACGACCACCGGGGCCCGCAGCCTCTCCCAGGACACCGCCGGGGTCCCCGGCGCGTCGGAGGACGGGGACGGCTTCGGCGAGCGCCTGCTCGCTTCCGACGTCAACCGCGACGGTTACGCGGACCTGTCCGTCACCGCCGAGGCGGAGGACTCCGACGCGGGCGGCCTGACCTTCCTGCGCGGTGCCGCCGGTACGGGCTTCCCGGCCGCCGGATCGATCGGCTTCGGGCCCCGCGGCCTCGGCCTGCCGGCCGCGTACAGCGCCTTTGGTGATCCGCTCGCCGGCTGAGCCCTCGCCGTACCCCTCGTACCTCCCCCAACAAGTGAAAGGAGCCGAACCGCTGCGCGGGGCGACCCGCGCCGGACACGCCTCAGGAGCCGTAGCGCCGGTAGGAGGGGTAACGGGGTAACGGCCTTGTCACCGTGCGCGCATGGAGGCATCCGGGACCGGTTCGGATGCCCGACCATGGCTCCATGACGGGGCGAGTGCAGACGTGGGTCGGCGGGTCGGTGGCGGTGGTGGCCGTGGGGGCGCTGGTGGTCCACCTGGCCGTGGTGGGGCTCGACCAGGCCGACAAGTGGGCCAGTGTGCTGGGCCTGTTCGTGGCCCTGGCGGGGCTGGGGGTCTCGGTGGCCGGGATCCGGCGAGGCGCCGGCGGCGGGACCGGCCCTTCACAGACCGTGGAGAGCAGTGCGGTGGGCGGGGGAGTGACCCAGGTGGCGGGGACGGGCGGGAGTGTACGGATCACCCACCGGGGCCCGGCGCCTGTTCCGCCGCCCGCCGTCCCGCCGGGAGCCGCGCCCGCGCCCGCGCAGCCTTCCGGCGGGGATCAGTCCGTACGCGGCACCTCGGCGTCCGGCCCGGTCAACCAGGTTCGCGACACCGCTTCGGACGTGGAGATCGACGGGCCGTGAGCGGGAACAGCCGGAACAGGCAGTGGGTGGCCGGCTCGGTGGTGCACGGGCCGGTGGTGCAGGTCAGCGGCGTGGCCGGTGATGTCACCGTCACCACGGCACCGGGCGAGCGCCCCCTGTACCAGGTGGACGCCTTCCCGTCCGACCGTCCGCATCCGACGACGGCCCAGGCCCGGGCCCAGCCGGCCCGGCTGTTGCTGGCGCGCTACGCGCTGGTGGACTTCACCGGGCGGGCCGGTGAGTTGGCCGCACTGGCCGCGTGGCGCGACGCGAGCCTGCCCGCCTCGGTCCTTCTCCTGCACGGGCCCGGTGGCCAGGGGAAGACCCGCCTGGGGGCGGAGTTCGCGGCGGTGAGCCGGGCGGCGGGCTGGGAGGTGCTCCAGGCCCGGCACGCGACCGATCCCGCGCCGGGCGC
Organism: Streptomyces sp. SID3212; assembly: GCF_009865405.1. Classification (GTDB taxonomy): domain Bacteria; phylum Actinomycetota; class Actinomycetes; order Streptomycetales; family Streptomycetaceae; genus Streptomyces. The sequence goes on from NZ_WWJY01000391.1 coordinate 3,899, forward strand.
GGAGCTGACCGAGAGTGGGCCGCCGGCGGGGACGGGGGTGCTCCTCGTCGCGGACTACGCGGAGCGGTGGCCGGAGGAGGATCTGCGGGCCATGATCACCGACGCCGCCCGCCAGGGCCGCCGGGCACGTGTCCTGCTGCTGGCCCGCCCGGCGGGGGTCTGGTGGCAGACCTTGGCCCATCGCCTCGACCGTCTGGACCTGCCCACCGACTCCCTTGCCCTGCCGCCGCTGGCGCAGGACGCGGACACCGACCCGGAGTCGCTCTTCACCGCCGCCCGCGACCACTTCGCCCGTGCCCTGGACACGGCAGGCGCCAACGCCATCAACCCGCCGGACACGCTCCGGGACCCGGCCTTCGGACAGGTGCTGAGCGTGCACATGGCCGCGCTGGCCGCCGTCGACGCGCACCGGACCGGTACGGAAACGGGCGCGCTGACCAGCCCCGGACGGGTGTCCGCGTATCTGTTGGACCGCGAGCGGGACCACTGGCGGACCCTGTACGCGAACGGCCGCGTCACCACCCCGCCCGGGACACTGGCGCACGCGGTCTACACGGCGGCGCTGACAGGTGCGCAGCCGTACGACGTCGGCCGCAGTGCCCTCCTGGCGGTCGACGTCTGCGCCTCGGACCGGGCAGTGGAGACGCTGTCCGACCACGCGGTCGCCTATCCGCCCGCCACCCCGCACGCCGGGTCGGTGCTGGAGCCGCTCTACCCGGACCGCCTGGCCGAGGACTTCGTGGCCCTGACCACGCCGGGTCACCACCTGGACCAGTTCGCGCCGGACCCTTGGGCGTCCACCGCGCCCCAGCGCCTTCTGGCCCACGACGGCACGACGCCGCCGGCGTGGGCCCGGCCCGCTCTGACCGTATTGATCGCGGCGGCGGCCCGCTGGCCGCACCTCGCCGGTCAGCTGACACCTCTGCTCATCGCGCGTCCTGAACTTGCGCTGCACGCGGGCGGGGCCGCCCTCGGGGCGCTGGCCGGGCTCGAAGCCCTGCCCGTAGAGGCACTTGAAGCGGTGGAGGTACGCCTTCCCGCAGGACGCCACATCGACCTCGACTCCGGTATCGCCGCCTTGACGAGCCACCTCACCCGGCGCCGTCTCGGGGTCAGTACCGATCCAACGCAGCGGGCACGTCTCCTCGGGTCTCAGTCGGTCCGTTTCGCGAACGCGGGTTGGTACGAAGAAGCGCTCGCCGCCGACCTGGAGGCCGTGATGGTCCACCGGAAGATGGCGGAGGCCGGCCTCCATGTTCATGAGCGCGATCTCGCGGCCTCGCTGAACAACCTGGCCAACGGCTACCAGAAGGCAGGGCGTTTCGAGGACGCTCTCGCCGCAGTCGAGGAATCCATCGCGATCTGGCGTCGGCTGGCCTCCGTCGGCTCTGCTTCCTACCGGCCCGAACTCGCGGTTTCTCTGAGCAATCTGTCCAACATCCTCGGCAAGCTCGGGCGCCCGGCCGAAGGGGTCGCGGCGGGTGAGGAGGCCACGGCGGTCTGGCGCCAGCTGGAAGAGACCGGCCTTTCGGTCGACGAGCCCGAATTGGCCGGGTCGCTGAACAACTTGTCGAACCGATACGCGCAGACCGAGCGTTGGGACGAGAGTCTTGCCGCGGCCGGGGAGGCCCTGGCGATGTGGCGCCGGTTGGCGGGGGCCGAACCTGCCGCGTTCGAGCCCGACCTTGCTATGGCCCTGCACAACCTGGCCCTCACCTGCGGCTACGTAGGGCGGCGGAAGGAGGCATTGGCAGTGATCGAGGAGGCCGTCGTCATCCGCCGCCGGCTGGCCGAGGCGGCCCCCACAGCTCACACGCAGAGTCTCGCCCGCTCGCTGTGGGCCATGGCGTGGGTACAAGCGTCCTTGCTGGGCGATTTCCCCGAAGCGTTGGCCGCGGTGGACGAGGCTGTGGAGATCTACCGGCGGCTGGACGGGGCGACGTCGGAGGTCGTCTCCGACGGACTCCGGGGGGCGCTGGCGATGCGGGAAGCCGTGCTTGCGGAGATGGGCCGGTCCTAGGGCGTGAGGTCCAGTCCCGCCCAGTCCGTTTTGCGGGCAGCGTGCGTCGAGGTCGCCGCCGGTCCCGCCGCCGTCCTCGTGCGGGACTCCAAGAACCCCGGCGGGCCCCGGCTGGGTCTTGCTCCCGGGGCCTGGGGTCGCTTCGTCGCGTACGCCGCGCGCTAGGGGCGACCCGGGTGAGGGTTCGGGCGTCAGCCCGTGGGGTACCCTTTCCGGCCGCGATTGGCCAGGGTCACGGGCCCTGTGGCACACTGTTCAGGTTGCTCGGTTGAGCGTCAATGCTGCGCGCCTCCCGCCGGGAGGACCGGAAGCGAGTCCCACAGTACTCGTCGTGCCAACTGCCTTTCGGGGCAGCGCTGGTGCGGACGTACGGGAATCTTCCGGGAAGTGTCAGTGGGACGCCTGCCAGGCGCCCGGTAGGTGTTGTGCCTCCGGCTCGCGGTCCTGGGCCCGCGCCCCCTTGGTTGGGATCTCCCTTTCGGGAGATTTTCGTAGAGGGGATGCGACACGCCCGACCGCGTGGGTCGGAGCAGGACGCGAACCCCCCGGGTTCCAGAGCGTGACGAGAGACAGGACTACTAGCAGCCATGGCGGGACAGAAGATCCGCATCCGGCTCAAGGCCTACGACCACGAGGTCATCGATTCCTCGGCGAAGAAGATCGTCGAGACGGTGACGCGTACTGGTGCGTCGGTCGCGGGCCCGGTGCCGCTGCCCACAGAGAAGAACGTGTACTGCGTCATCAAGTCGCCGCACAAGTACAAGGATTCTCGCGAGCACTTCGAGATGCGCACGCACAAGCGCCTGATCGACATTCTCGACCCGACGCCCAAGACCGTTGACTCGTTGATGCGCCTGGACCTTCCGGCCGGCGTTGACATCGAGATCAAGCTCTGAGAGGCGCGGAAGAATGGCAAAGCAGATCAAGGGTGTCCTGGGCGAGAAGCTCGGCATGACCCAGGTCTGGGACGAGAACAACCGTGTCGTCCCGGTGACCGTGGTCAAGGCCGGACCCTGCGTCGTTACCCAGGTCCGTACGAATGACTCCGACGGCTACGAGTCGGTCCAGATCGCCTTCGGCGAGATCGACCCGCGCAAGGTGAACAAGCCCCTCAAGGGCCACTTCGCCAAGGCCGACGTGACCCCGCGCCGCCACCTGGTGGAGCTCCGCACCTCCGACGCGAGCGAGTACACGCTCGGCCAGGAGGTCACCGCCTCTGTCTTCGAGTCCGGCGTCAAGGTCGACGTCACGGGCAAGAGCAAGGGCAAGGGCTTCGCCGGTGTCATGAAGCGTCACAACTTCAAGGGCCTCGGCGCCGGTCACGGCGTCCAGCGCAAGCACCGCTCGCCCGGCTCCATCGGTGGCTGCGCCACCCCCGGCCGTGTGTTCAAGGGCATGCGGATGGCCGGTCGCATGGGCAACGAGCGGGTCACCACACAGAACCTGACCGTCTATGCCGTTGACGCGGAGAAGGGCCTGCTCCTGATCAAGGGCGCGGTCCCGGGTCCGAACGGCGGCCTCGTCCTGGTCCGTACCGCGGCCAAGGGGGCCTGAGGTAACGATGAGCACTGTTGACATCCTTTCGCCGGCAGGCGACAAGGCCGGGACCGTCGAACTCCCCCCGGAGATCTTCGACGCCAAGGTCAGCATTCCGCTGATCCACCAGGTCGTAGTCGCCCAGCTGGCCGCTGCCCGCCAGGGCACGCACAAGACCAAGACGCGCGGCGAGGTCCGTGGTGGTGGGCGCAAGCCGTACCGCCAGAAGGGCACCGGCCGCGCCCGTCAGGGCTCGACCCGCGCTCCGCAGTTCGTCGGCGGTGGCGTCGTACACGGCCCGCAGCCGCGTGACTACTCGCAGCGGACGCCCAAGAAGATGAAGGCAGCCGCCCTGCGCGCCGCCCTCACCGACCGGGCGCGCCACTCGCGTATCCACGTCGTCTCCGGCCTGGTCGAGGACGCGATCTCCACCAAGGCCGCGAAGACCTTGCTGGGCAAGATCAGCGAGCGCAAGAACGTGCTCCTGGTCGCCGAGCGGAGCGACGAGGCCGCGTGGCTGTCCGCGCGCAACCTGCCCCAGGTACACATCCTGGCGCCGGGCCAGCTGAACACGTACGACGTGATCGTCTCCGACGACGTGGTCTTCACCAAGGCCGCCTTCGAGTCCTTCGTGTCTGGCCCTTCCAAGGCCGATGACAACGAGAACGAGGGGGCCGAAGCCTGATGGCCGAGATCACCAGCAAGACGTTCCACGACCACCGCGACATTCTTGTGAAGCCCGTGGTGTCGGAGAAGAGCTACGCGCTCCTCGACGAGAACAAGTACACGTTCATCGTGGCGCCCACCGCCAACAAGACCCAGATCAAGCAGGCCGTGGAAGCGGTCTTCTCGGTCAAGGTCGCCGGGGTCAACACGATCAACCGGCAGGGCAAGCGCAAGCGCACCCGCACCGGTTTCGGCAAGCGCGCGAACACCAAGCGCGCCATCGTGACCCTCGCTGAGGGCGACCGTATCGACATCTTCGGCGGCCCGGCCTCCTGACGGAGGTCCGAGTCGTCCGGAATCGGACGAGGACTGAGAAATGGGTATCCGCAAGTACAAGCCGACGACCCCGGGCCGTCGTGGCTCCAGCGTCGCCGACTTTGTCGAGATCACGCGGTCCACGCCGGAGAAGTCGCTGGTCCGCCCGCTGCACAGCAAGGGCGGCCGTAACAACGCCGGTCGTGTGACCGTTCGCCACCAGGGTGGTGGCCACAAGCGCGCCTACCGCGTGATCGACTTCCGTCGTCACGACAAGGACGGCGTGCCTGCCAAGGTCGCGCACATCGAGTACGACCCCAACCGCACCGCGCGCATCGCGCTGCTGCACTACGCGGACGGCGAGAAGCGCTACATCATCGCGCCGGCCAAGCTCAACCAGGGTGACCGGGTCGAGAACGGCCCCGGGGCCGACATCAAGCCCGGCAACAACCTGCCGCTGCGCCACATCCCGGTCGGTACGACGATCCACGCGATCGAACTCCGTCCCGGTGGCGGCGCGAAGATCTCCCGCTCCGCGGGTGCTTCGGTGCAGCTGCTGGCGAAGGAGGGCACGATGGCCACCCTTCGTATGCCGTCCGGTGAAGTCCGCATGGTCGACGTCCGCTGCCGCGCCACGATCGGTGAGGTCGGCAACGCCGAGCAGTCGAACATCAACTGGGGCAAGGCCGGCCGTATGCGCTGGAAGGGCGTCCGCCCGACCGTCCGCGGTGTCGCGATGAACCCGGTCGACCACCCGCACGGTGGTGGTGAGGGCAAGACCTCCGGTGGACGTCACCCGGTCAGCCCGTGGGGTCAGAAGGAGGGTCGTACTCGCTCGCCGAAGAAGGCAAGCAGCAAGTACATCGTCCGCCGCCGCAAGTCGAACAAGAAGCGCTAGGAGCGGGTTTAGATGCCGCGCAGTCTCAAGAAGGGGCCCTTCGTCGACGACCACCTGATCAAGAAGGTGGACGTCCAGAACGAAGCAGGCACCAAGAACGTCATCAAGACCTGGTCCCGGCGCTCAATGATCATCCCGGCCATGCTGGGCCACACGATCGCGGTGCACAACGGCAAGATCCACGTCCCGGTGTTCGTCACCGAGTCGATGGTCGGCCACAAGCTCGGCGAGTTCTCGCCGACTCGCACCTTCCGCGGCCACGTCAAGGACGACCGGAAGTCGAAGCGCCGCTGACGCGGGGTGTAACCGACTATGACTTACACCGAAGGGACAACCATGGAAGCCAGGGCCCAGGCGCGGTACATCCGCGTCACGCCCATGAAGGCCCGCCGAGTGGTGGACCTCATCCGTGGCATGGATGCCACGGAGGCTCAGGCGGTCCTGCGTTTCGCCGCGCAGGCCGCGAGCGTGCCGGTCGGCAAGGTGCTTGACAGCGCCATTGCCAACGCCGCGCACAACTACGACCACCCGGACGCCTCTTCGCTGGTCATCAGCGAGGCGTATGTGGATGAGGGTCCGACCCTGAAGCGGTTCCGGCCGCGTGCCCAGGGCCGTGCCTACCGGATCCGCAAGCGGACCAGCCACATCACCGTGGTCGTCAGCAGCAAGGAAGGAACCCGGTAATGGGCCAGAAGGTTAACCCGCATGGGTTCCGGCTCGGCATCACCACGGACTTCAAGTCCCGGTGGTACGCCGACAAGCTGTACAAGGACTACGTCAAGGAAGACGTCGCCATTCGTCGCATGATGACGAAGGGCATGGAGCGGGCCGGCATCTCGAAGGTAGAGATCGAGCGCACCCGCGACCGCGTCCGCGTCGACATCCACACCGCGCGTCCGGGCATCGTCATCGGCCGCCGCGGCGCCGAGGCCGACCGTATCCGCGGCGAGCTGGAGAAGCTGACCGGCAAGCAGGTCCAGCTGAACATCCTCGAGGTCAAGAACCCCGAGGTGGACGCTCAGCTGGTGGCCCAGGCCGTCGCCGAGCAGCTGTCCTCGCGTGTCTCCTTCCGTCGCGCCATGCGTAAGAGCATGCAGTCGACGATGAAGGCCGGCGCCAAGGGCATCAAGATCCAGTGCGGTGGCCGTCTCGGCGGCGCCGAGATGTCCCGCTCGGAGTTCTACCGCGAGGGCCGTGTGCCCCTGCACACCCTCCGTGCGAACGTCGACTACGGCTTCTTCGAGGCCAAGACGACCTTCGGCCGTATCGGCGTGAAGGTCTGGATCTACAAGGGCGACGTCAAGAACATCGCCGAGGTGCGTGCCGAGAACGCCGCGGCCCGCGCGGGCAACCGCCCGGCCCGTGGTGGCGGCAACGACCGTCCCGCCGGCCGCGGTGGCGC
>NZ_WWJY01000392.1 GCF_009865405.1 Streptomyces sp. SID3212
GATCCGGCGCGCGCACGCGCGTGAGGTGGTGCTCCTGCCCAACGACGCGGCCCTGCGCCACACCGCCGCCGCGGCGGCCGAGCAGGCGCGCGCCGAAGGGGTACGGGTCGCCCTCATCCCCACCCGGGCCGCCGTCCAGGGCATCGCCGCCCTCGCCGTCCACCAGCCCGACCGCCGCTTCGACGAGGACGTCGTGGCCATGACCTCCGCGGCCGGCGCCACCCGCTACGCCGAACTGGCCGTCGCGGAACGGCAGTCCTGGACCATGGCGGGCATCTGCCAGGCCGGGGACGTCCTCGGCCTGATCGAGGGCGACGTGGCGGTCATCGGCGCCGATCTCGCCGCCACCGCCGAGGCCGTGCTCACCCGGATGCTCCTCGCGGGCGGCGAGCTGGTGACGCTGGTCCTCGGCGAGGACGTGCCCGACACCCTCGCCGACCGCCTGGAGGCCCACGTACGGGAGGGGCATCTCGCGGTCGACACCGTCGTCTACCGGGGCGGCCGGCGGTCCGCGCCCCTCCTCATCGGCGTGGAGTAGCTCTCTGTCAGTGCCGTGGTGTGCAATGGATCGTGTGTCAGCGCTGGACGAATCCCTCACGAAGACGCTCGGCCCCGCCACCGCGAAGGTGATGGCCGAGCACCTCGACCTGCACACGGTCGGCGACCTCCTGCACCACTACCCCCGGCGGTACGAGGAGCGCGGCCAGCTGACCAAGCTCGCCGACCTGCCGCTGGAGGAGGACGTGACGGTGGTCGCCCAGGTCGCCGACTCCCGGATCGTGCGGTACGGAGGCGGCTCGGGCCAGCGCCTGGAGGTCACCCTCACCGACGGCAGCGGCCGGCTCCAGCTGGTCTTCTTCGGCCGGGGCATCCACAAGCCGCACAAGGACCTGCCGCCCGGCAGCCGGGGCATGTTCGCCGGCAAGGTGTCCGTGTTCAACCGCAAGCTCCAGCTGGCCCATCCGACGTACGTGGCGCTGGGCACCGACAGCGGCGAGGACGCGGTCGACGCGTTCGCGGGCAAGCTCATCCCGATCTACCCCGCCTGCAAGGGCCTTGAGTCCTGGAAGATCACCAAGGCGGTCGACGCGGTCCTGCCCCGGGCCGCCGAGGCGCTCGACCCGCTGCCGCCCGCGCTCCGCGACGGACGCGGCTTCGCCTCCCTGCCCGAGGCGTTGCTCAAGGTCCACCGGCCCGAGACCCGCGCGGACATCGCGGACGCGCGCGAGCGGCTCAAGTGGGACGAGGCGTTCGTCCTCCAGGTCGCCCTCGCCCGCCGCCGCCACGCCGACGCCCAACTCCCCGCCGTGGCACGGAAACCCGTCCCGGACGGGCTGCTGGACGCCCTCGACGCGGGCCTGCCCTTCACCCTCACCGACGGCCAGCTCAAGGTCACCGCCGAGATCTTCGCCGACCTCGCCACCGAACACCCCATGCACCGGCTGCTCCAGGGAGAGGTCGGCTCGGGAAAGACCCTCGTCGCGCTGCGGGCGATGCTCACCGTCGTGGATGCGGGCGGGCAGGCCGCGATGCTCGCCCCGACCGAGGTCCTCGCCCAGCAGCACCACCGGTCGATCACGGAAATGATGGGCGAGCTGGCCCAGGGCGGCATGCTCGGCGGCGCCGAGAAGGCGACGAAGGTCGTGCTGCTCACCGGCTCCATGGGCACGGCGGCCCGGCGCCAGGCGCTCCTCGACCTGGTCACCGGCGAGGCCGGGATCGTGATCGGCACCCACGCGCTGATCGAGGACAAGGTGAAGTTCCACGACCTCGGCCTGGTCGTGGTGGACGAGCAGCACCGCTTCGGGGTCGAGCAGCGCGACGCCCTGCGCTCCAAGGGCAAGCAGCCGCCGCACCTGCTGGTGATGACGGCCACCCCCATTCCCCGCACGGTCGCCATGACGGTCTTCGGCGACCTGGAGACGTCGGTCCTGGACCAGCTCCCGGCGGGGCGGCTGCCGATCGCCAGCCATGTCGTCCCGGCCGAGGACAAGCCGCACTTCCTGGTCCGGGCGTGGGAGCGGGTGCGCGAGGAGGTCGGCAAGGGCCACCAGGCGTACGTCGTGTGCCCGAGGATCGGGGACGACGAGGACGAGACGGGCAAGAAGAAACCGTCCCGGGGCAAGGCCGCCGACCAGGGCGACAAGGCCGCCGACGCCGCGGAGAAGCGTCCGCCGCTCGCCGTCGTGGAGGTCGCCGCCCACCTGGCCCAAGGCCCCCTCGCCGGTCTGCGGATCGAGATCCTGCACGGCCGGATGCCGCCCGACGACAAGGACTCCGTGATGCGCCGCTTCGCCGCCGGTGAGGTGGACGTCCTCGTCGCGACGACGGTCATCGAGGTCGGGGTGAACGTGCCGAACGCGACCGCGATGGTGATCATGGACGCGGACCGGTTCGGCGTCAGCCAGCTGCACCAGCTGCGCGGCCGGGTCGGCCGGGGCTCGGCCCCCGGGCTCTGCCTGCTGGTGACGGACATGCCCGAGGCGAGCCCGGCGCGGGCCAGGCTCGGCGCCGTCGCGGCCACCCTGGACGGCTTCGAGCTGTCCCGCATCGACCTGGAGCAGCGCCGCGAGGGTGACGTCCTCGGACAGGCCCAGTCCGGGGTGCGCTCCTCCCTGCGGATGCTCGCCGTCATCGACGACGAGGAGATCATCGCGGCGGCCCGCGAGGAGGCCGTCGCGGTGGTCGCCGAGGACCCGGAGCTGGCGCGCTACCCGGAGCTGCGCATGACCCTGGACGCGCTGCTGGACGCCGACCGCGAGCGCTACCTGGACAAGGGCTGACCGGGCCCGGCCGGGTCGTACGCCCTATCGTGAGAGCAGTATCCGCGGCCCCGCCCGCTCCCCGACCCACGAAAGCCGAGGTTCGCGACACCCATGACCCGCGTGATCGCCGGTTCCGCCGGCGGACGCCGGCTCGCCGTCCCGCCCGGCACCGGCACCCGCCCCACCTCCGACCGGGCGCGCGAGGGGCTCTTCTCCAGCTGGGGATCGCTCCTCGGCACCCTCGAAGGCGTCCGGATCGCCGACCTCTACGCCGGGTCGGGCGCGATCGGCCTGGAAGCCCTGTCCCGGGGCGCCGCGCACGCCCTGCTCGTGGAGTCCGACCCGCGCGCCGCCAGGACCGTCCGGGAGAACGTCAGGACCCTCGGCCTGCCCGGCGCCGAGGTCCGTACCGGCAAGGCCGAGCAGATCGTCACGGGACCCGCCCCCGACGCTCCGTACGACCTGGTCTTCCTCGATCCGCCGTACGCCGTCACCGATGACGATCTTCGGGAGATCCTCCTCACACTCCGCACTCAGGGGTGGCTCACGGGCGACGCCGTCGCCACCGTGGAACGCAGCACCAGAGGCGGGGAGTTCGGCTGGCCCGAGGGATTCGACCCCCTGCGGTCCCGTCGCTACGGCGAGGGAACGTTTTGGTACGGTCGCGCCGCCTCTACGTGCGAAGACGCACCATGACCGGACCGGAGAGCGAGGGAATTCAGTTGCGCCGCGCCGTCTGTCCGGGGTCCTTCGACCCCATCACCAATGGACACCTCGACATCATCGCCCGCGCCTCCAAGCTGTACGACGTCGTGCACGTGGCGGTGATGATCAACAAGTCCAAAAAAGGGCTGTTCACGGTCGACGAGCGGATCGACCTGATCCGCGAGGTCACCGCCGAGTTCGGCAACGTGGAGGTCGAGGCCTTCCACGGCCTGCTCGTCGACTTCTGCAAGCAGCGCGACATCCCCGCCATCGTCAAGGGCCTGCGCGCGGTCAGCGACTTCGACTACGAACTCCAGATGGCCCAGATGAATCACGGCCTTTCGGGTGTCGAGACTCTGTTCGTCCCCACCAACCCCGTGTACAGCTTCCTCTCCTCCTCCCTGGTCAAAGAGGTCGCCACCTGGGGCGGAGACGTCTCCCACCTGATCCCCCCGGCCGTCCACCGCGCCCTCGCCGCCCGCCTCGGCACGTCCTGACGGGCCGACAGCCCCCCATCCGGTGTCAGACCGGCTCCCACTGGCCGTACAGTCGTTGCGTCCGTCTCCAAACCAGCTGAGAGAGTGGCGAGCACACGGTGGACGTGCAGAAGAAGCTCGACGAGATCGTCGACACGGTGGGCAGTGCCCGCTCCATGCCCATGTCGGCGTCCTGCGTGGTGAACCGCGCCGAGCTGCTCGCGATGCTGGAGGAGGTGCGCGACGCGCTCCCCGGCTCGCTGGCCCAGGCCCAGGAACTGCTCGGCGGCCACGAACAGCTCGCCGCCGAGGCCCGCCAGGAGGCCGACCGGATCATCGGCGCCGCCCACGCGGAACGCGCCACCCTCATCTCCGACACGGCGGTCGCCCGCCGCGCCCAGGAGGAGGCCGACCGGATCCTCTCCGAGGCCCGCAGGGACGCCGCCGAGGTCAAGGCCGAGGCCGACGACTACGTCGACTCCAAGCTCGCCAACTTCGAGGTCGTCCTCACCAAGACCATCGGCTCCGTCGACCGCGGCCGCGAGAAGCTGCTGGGCCGCGACCCGGGCCGCGGTGAGCAGGGGTACGGCCCCGAGGGTGACGACGCCGACGACGCCCCCGAGCACAGCACCGACCCGGAAACCCTGATCAGGCGCGCCGACGAATACGTGGACGCCAAGATCGGCGCCTTCGAGGCGGTCCTCTCCAAGACCCTCGAAGCCGTCGGCCGCGGCCGGCAGAAGCTGCTGGGCAGGACCGAGATCGACGACCTGGCCGCGCACCTCGCCGCCCAGGACGCGGCGGGCCCCCAGATGCGGACCAGCGACGCCGACCACTGGGCGGACCTCGCGGAGGTGCCGCGCGAGCAGCCCGCCGGGCAGGAGACGGCGGCCCCGCAGCTGCCCCAGATCCCCGCCCAGCAGCCGTACGTGGACCCCGCCTACGGGCAGCCGGCCGCCGCGTACCAGGAGACCGGCTACCAGGACCCCGCGTACACCGACCAGGCGTACGCCGGATACGGCCAGCAGGACACCTACGAGGGCGGCTACCAGCAGGACCCGTACGCGTACCAGCAGCAGCCCCCCGTCACGCAGGGGTACGGCCAGGAGCAGGGCCAGGCCCAGGGCTACGACCCGAACTACGGCTGGCAGCAGCCCGCCGGCCAGCAGCCGGCCGTACCGCAGCCACCGCAGCACCGGCCCGGCCAGGCCCACCCCGACCAGCAGGGCGCCCTGGACGAGACCAGCCTCTTCGACACCAGCATGATCGACCTCGACCAGCTGCGCCGGTACGAACAGGGCCGCTGAGGCATCCGGGGCCCGGATTGGGCCTACGGCGGCCGGTCCAGTACCCTGGCTCTTCGGCCGCGTGTATGTCCGCGGCCCCCGCCGCCCTCTTCGTTCCGCGACACTGTGGCGGCCCCTCCACGATCCGAAAGTTGGAACAGCCCTGAACGCGCGCCTCGACCACCGCGACCCCCTCGTGTTCGACACACACGAGCTGGGGCGGCGTCCTGGTGCGCTCAGGAAGCTGACCAGGACGGTCCCCGCGCCCCAGGACTTCGGCATCGGCGGGGTCATCGGAACGCCCGAGGGCGGCCCGGTGGAACTGACTCTCCGTATCGAATCCGTCATGGAGGGCGTGCTCGTCACCGGCACCGCCCGTGCGACGGCCGAGGGGGAGTGCGTAAGGTGTCTGGAGCCGCTGGGCCAACAGGTCGAGGCGGACTTCCAGGAGCTGTTCTCGTACCACGACGCCGATGACCGGGGCCGCACCCGTGCGGAGCCCGGCGACGACGCCGAGGACGACGAGGACACGCTGTTCATCGAGGACGGACTGTTCGACCTCGAACCTGTGCTGCGTGATGCGGTGGTGCTCGCACTGCCGATGCAGCCGGTGTGCCGGGAGACCTGCGCCGGCCTGTGTTCCGAATGCGGAATCAGGCTGGAGGAGAATCCCGGTCACCACCACGACGCCGTCGACATCCGTTGGGCGGCATTGCAGGGACTCGCCGAAACCGTCAAGGACGGCGAGAAGGACAACATGGGCGGCGCCGCAGCTGGCGTCGACGAGAAGCAGGAGAAGTAGCCGTGGCTGTTCCGAAGCGGAAGATGTCGCGCAGCAACACGCGCCACCGCCGGTCGCAGTGGAAGGCTGCGGTCCCCACCCTGGTGTCGTGCGAGCGCTGCCAGGAGCCGAAGCTCCAGCACATCGCGTGCCCGAGCTGTGGCACGTACAACAAGCGCCAGGTCCTCGAGGTCTGAGCGGCTGGTGAGAGGCACGATGTCTGAACTGTCCACTGCCAAGAAGCAGGCAGACAACGTCAGTACGGCCTCGTCCCCCACGCTTCTGGAAGGGCGGCTCGGCTATCAGCTGGAGTCCGCCCTTCTGGTGCGTGCGCTGACCCATCGTTCGTTCGCGTACGAGAACGGCGGTCTGCCCACCAACGAGCGGCTCGAATTCCTCGGGGATTCGGTGCTCGGCCTGGTGGTCACGGACACGCTGTACCGCACCCATCCCGACCTGCCTGAAGGCCAGCTGGCCAAATTGCGGGCCGCGGTGGTCAACTCGCGTGCGCTGGCGGAAGTGGGCCGCGGCCTGGAACTCGGCTCCTTCATCCGGCTCGGCCGGGGCGAAGAGGGCACGGGTGGCCGGGACAAGGCTTCCATCCTCGCCGACACCCTTGAAGCGGTGATCGGCGCCGTCTATCTCGACCAGGGTCTCGACGCGGCCTCGGAGCTGGTGCACCGGCTCTTCGACCCGCTGATCGAGAAGTCCTCCAACCTCGGAGCCGGCCTGGACTGGAAGACCAGTCTCCAGGAGCTCACCGCGGCGGAGAGTCTCGGCGTTCCCGAGTATCTCGTCACGGAAACCGGCCCCGATCACGAAAAGACCTTCACTGCTGCCGCCCGCGTCGGTGGTGTCTCGTACGGCACCGGCACCGGCCGCAGCAAGAAGGAAGCGGAACAGCAGGCGGCGGAGTCCGCGTGGCGGTCGATCAGGGCCGACGCGGACGCGCGGGCGGCGGCGGAGAAGAACGTCGTCCACATCGAAGGGGCCGACCCGGCCCCGGAGACCCCGGGGGTCCCCGGGGACGTGGCGCCGTCCGGCCCCGACGCCAACGGTTCGGGGTCCGTCAACGGCTCGGGTCCGGGCTCCGGATCCGGGCAGCAGTCCGGGCACTCCGGGCACGGCATCGATCCTGACGCCGTGGTCCCCGCCGACCCCGCTTCCGCGGACGCGGCCAAGGCCTGACCGGCAACCCGGTCAGCCGTACGGCTTTCTTGACACGCCCCTCGCACCGGATCCCGGTGTGAGGGGCGTCGCCCGTTCCGCTCCAGTCCCTTCCTGTCCGTCCCGTCCGTCCGGCCGTGTCCCGTCCGGCCGTGTCCCGTCCGGCCGTCCCGCGAGGAGTCCCGTGCCCGAGCTGCCCGAGGTCGAAGTGGTACGGCGTGGTCTGGAGCGCTGGGTCAGCGGCCGGACCGTCGCCGGGACCGACGTCCTGCACCCACGCGCGGTACGACGCCACCTCGCCGGCGGCGAGGACTTCGCGGCCCGCCTCACCGGCCACACCATCGGCACGGCCCGCCGGCGCGGCAAATACCTCTGGCTCCCGCTCGCCGACACCGACGCCTCGATCCTCGGCCACCTCGGCATGAGCGGCCAGCTCCTCGTCCAGCCGGAGACCACACCCGACGAGAAACACCTGCGGATCCGGATCCGGTTCGCCGACTCCCTCGGCACCGAGCTGCGCTTCGTCGACCAGCGCACCTTCGGCGGGCTCTCGCTGCACGACAACTCCCCCGACGGGGTGCCCGACGTCATCGCGCACATCGCCAGGGACCCCCTGGACCCGGAATTCGACGACGACGCGTTCTACAAGGCGCTACGCCTGCGCCGTACGACCGTCAAGCGCGCGCTCCTCGACCAGTCACTGATCAGCGGCGTCGGCAACATCTACGCGGACGAGGCGCTCTGGCGCGCCAAGCTCCACTACGAACGCCCCACCGCGACCCTGCCCCGGCCGCGCGCCGTCGAACTGCTCGGTCACGCGCGGGACGTGATGAACGGGGCGCTCGCCGTCGGCGGCACCAGCTTCGACAGCCTGTACGTCAACGTGAACGGCGAATCGGGTTACTTCGACCGGTCGCTGGACGCGTACGGCCGCGAGGGCGAGCCGTGCCGGCGCTGCGGGACCCCCATCCGGCGCAGGCCGTGGATGAACCGCTCCAGCTATTTCTGCCCGCACTGCCAGCGCCCGCCGCGTACGGCGGTGTAGGCGGGTCCAGGCGGTTCCGTACGGGTGGTGCTGTCAGAACCCGAAGTCCTGCGTCCACCACGGGCCGCCGGTGCCGGTGTGCACTCCTACGCCCAACCGGGTGTAGTCGCAGTTCAGTATGTTCGCGCGGTGGCCCTCGCTGTTCATCCACGAGTCCATCACCGCCTGGGCGTCGGCCTGCCCCCTGGCTATGTTCTCGCCGCCGAGCTTCTGCACCCCGGCCTGGTCGGCGCGGTCCCACGGGGTCTTCCCGTCGGGATCCGTGTGGTCGAAGAAGCCGCGCGCGGCCATGTCCTCGCTGAAGTCCTGGGCCAGCCCGGCCAGTGAGGCGTCGGCCTTGACCGGGGCGCACCCGGCCTTCGCCCGCTCGTCGTTGACCAGGGAGAGGACGGCGGTCGCCGCGGACGCCGCCGCGGGGCCCTGCCCCTGGCTCTCCGCCGCGCGCTGGGTCGTCTGCTCGGGCTCCGGGGCCCGCGTCGCGGGGGCCTCGGTCTTCTTCGTCTCGGGCGCCCGGGTGACCGGGGCCTCCGCCTTCTTCGACGCGCCGGCCGACGGCTTCGCCGGGGTGGCGGCGCGCTTCTTGGCCGGGGTGGTCGGCACCCGGCCCGGTGTGGACGGCGAGGCGGAGACGGAGGCGGACGGGTATTCCGTGGGCTCGGCGGAGGCGCCGCCCTGCTCCAGCAGCTCCGGCGCGCCGTCGGTGCGTACCTGCTCACCGGTCGGCCCACCGCCGACGTTGTACTGGTCACCGCCGGGCAGCAGCCCCGAGGCCACCGCCACCGCGCCGACGGCCATGGCCGCCGAGGCGCCGAGCAGTCCGGTCCTCACGGGGGCGGCGACCCGCCGCTTCCGGCGTGCACCACCCCGGTGCCTGCCTGCCGTGACGTCCGCGTAGTCAACAGCGGCGGGTACGGCGGCGGAGCGCGAATGGCGTCCCATCGACTGTGCCTTCCTCATGCTCTCGACATGATCCTGATAGCAATGTGCCTCACCCTTACGAGTGAGGCTCATTGTGACCGGACTGTAGCCCATGGCGTCCGGGGCCGCCGTGTCGTACGGCCGATTGGCGGGGATAACGTGTGGCCGTGAATGACGACGTACGACTCACCGCCTGGGTGCGCGGACGAGTACAGGGAGTGGGCTTCCGCTGGTTCACCAGGGCGAACGCGCTGGAGATCGGCGGGCTGACCGGATTCGCGCTCAACCTCGAAGACGGCCGGGTGCAGGTGGTGGCGGAAGGGGCGCGTGAGAAGTGCCACGGCCTCCTGGAGTGGCTGCGCTCGGACGACACACCCGGACGGGTCGACGGGGTGACAGAGATATGGGGCACAGCGCGCGGCGGGTACGAGGACTTCGCGATCCGCTGAGCCGGCCGTCCGGGACGGCGTTCAGGACCCCGGCCGGAGGGCCGGCGGGGGTCCTCGGCACCCGACGACGTCGCCATTGACCTGGTGGTTGCCAAAAATGGCCCCGCCGTGCGAGGCTGCGCGACTAACGATGATCTCCACGCCCGCAGGGGCCCGTGGGTGAGGCGGTGCCGCGTTCCGACGGCCGAGCCCCCCGGGCCGACGGCCTGCGCGGGCGATGATCGTGTTGACCGTCAAACTTTTTGGTGAGACTCTGGAATCCCCGCGCACCTTAGCTGTTTGGCAGTAAGAACCGCAGTGGAGCAAGCACTGTCAGGCACCGCGGGTGCGATTTCCCCTATGACCCAACCGCATACGGTCGGTCACTCAGTGTGGAGGACCATCCATCATGGCAAAGGCGCTTCTCGGTTACGTCGGCGGTTCCGACCCGCGACTCCTCGCCGAGATGCGACGGCTTCAGAAGCGTGTCCAGGACCTCGAATCCGAGTTGGTACGGATCCAGTCCGAGAACGACGCGTTGAACGCCGCCGTCGCACAGCACCCCGGAGACTCGATGTTCGAGAACATGGACATCGAGGTCCACCAGGGAGAGCCTGCGCTCACCTGATGACAGCCCCCGTCGGGGCCAGGTGAGTCACACTCACGCAGATTCGGCACCATTCAGCAAGATATGCAAGGGACGCTTCGGCGTCCCTTCTTTCTTTCCATCTTCCGTTGTACACAGCGAGGTTGACCGTACGACGCCCTTTCCTAAGGTCTGATGTGCCCTGCGCGTTCGGCGGCGAAACCGCCGGACGGCGACGGGAGCGGGGTAAAGTCCGGCGGCGTGCACCTCAAGGCCATGACCCTGCGCGGGTTCAAATCCTTCGCGTCCGCCACGACACTGCGCTTCGAGCCGGGCATCACCTGTGTGGTGGGCCCGAACGGCTCCGGTAAATCGAACGTCGTGGACGCGCTGTCCTGGGTCATGGGCGAACAGGGCGCGAAATCGCTGCGCGGCGGAAAGATGGAGGACGTGATCTTCGCCGGGACGACCGGGCGGCCACCGCTCGGCCGCGCCGAGGTCTCGCTCACGATCGACAACTCCGACGGCGCACTGCCGATCGACTACGCGGAAGTCACCATTACGCGGATCATGTTCCGCAACGGCGGCAGCGAATACCAGCTCAACGGGGACACCTGCCGGCTTCTCGACATCCAGGAACTCCTCTCCGACTCCGGTATCGGCCGCGAGATGCACGTGATCGTCGGACAGGGCCAGCTGGATTCCGTCCTGCACGCCGATCCGATGGGCCGCCGGGCCTTCATCGAGGAGGCGGCGGGTGTGCTCAAGCACCGCAAGCGCAAGGAGAAAGCGCTGCGGAAACTCGATTCGATGCAGGCGAACCTGGCGCGCGTCCAGGACCTCACCGACGAGCTGCGCCGCCAGCTCAAGCCCCTCGGGCGGCAGGCGGCGGTGGCCCGGCGGGCCGCCGTCATCCAGGCCGACCTGCGCGACGCGCGGCTGCGGCTGCTCGCCGACGATCTCGTACGGCTGCGCGAGGCGCTGCGCACGGAGATCGCGGACGAGGCCGAGCTGAAACAGCGCAAGGAGGAGGCGGAGGGGCGGCTCAAGGCGGCGCTGACGCGGGAGACCGAGCTGGAGGACGAGGTACGGCGGCTCGCGCCGAGGCTCCAGCGGGCCCAGCAGACCTGGTACGAGCTGTCGCAGCTGGCGGAGCGGGTACGGGGCACGATCTCGCTGGCCGACGCGCGGGTGAAGAGCGCGACCGCGCCGTCCACGGACGACCGGCGGGGGCGGGAGCCCGAGGACATGGAGCGGGAGGCCGCCAGGATCCGCGAGCAGGAGGCGGAGCTGGAGGCCGCGCTGGAGGCGGCCGAGCACGCGCTGGAGGACACCGTCGCGCACCGCTCGGAGCTGGAGCGGGCGCTCGCGGTGGAGGA
>NZ_WWJY01000393.1 GCF_009865405.1 Streptomyces sp. SID3212
CCGGCCGCCCCGGGCGGCCCCGGCCTCCCCGGAGGCCCGCGGTGGGGCCCGTACGACCCCTGGGGCGTCCCCGGACAGCAGCCGTTCACCGACCACGGCACCCCGCCGCGCCCGCGCAGGCGGGTCGGGATCGTGGGGGCGCTGCTGTTCGCGCTGGTCACCGGCATCGTCGGCGGCGCGGTCGGCGCGAACGTGGAACGCAACAACGGCTTCGGCAGCGTCGAACTCCCGCAGGCCGGCCCCGACCTCGGCGACCGCGCGCCCGACAGCGTCGCCGGGATCGCCGCCAGCGCCCTGCCCAGCGTCGTCACCCTGCATGTCAGCGGCGCCGACGAACAGGGCACCGGCACGGGATTCGTCCTCGACCGGCAGGGCCACATCCTGACGAACAACCATGTCGTCCAGCCGGCGGGCGCCTCCGGCGAGATCTCCGTCACGTTCAGCGGCGGCGAGACCGCGCGGGCGAAGATCGTCGGCAAGGACAGCGGGTACGACCTCGCGGTCGTGAAGGTCTCCGGCGTCTCCGGCCTCAAGCCGCTGCCGCTCGGCAACTCCGACAACGTCCGGGTCGGCGACCCGGTGGTGGCCATCGGCGCCCCCTTCGACCTCTCCAACACCGTGACGTCCGGCATCATCAGCGCCAAGGAGCGCCCCATCACCGCGGGCGGGGAGAGCGGCGACGGCAGTGACGTCAGTTACGTCGACGCGCTCCAGACCGACGCCCCGATCAACCCCGGCAACTCGGGCGGCCCGCTGGTGGACAGCAAGGCACGGGTCATCGGCATCAACAGCGCCATCCGCGCCGCCGACACCGGCGGCGCCACCGAGGGCGGCCAGGCCGGCTCCATAGGGCTCGGCTTCGCCATACCGATCAACCAGGGCAAGCGGGTCGCCGAGGAACTCATCAACACCGGCAAAGCCGCCCACCCCGTGATCGGTGTGAGCCTCGACATGGACTACACGGGCGACGGCGCCCGCGTCGGCAAGGAAGCGGCGGACGGCACCCCCTCGGTGGTGCCCGGCGGCGGCGCCGCGAAGGCCGGGATCCGGCCCGGGGACGTCATCACGGAGGTGGACGGCCAACGGGTGCACAGCGGCCAGGAACTGATCGTCAAGATCCGCGCCCACCGCCCCGGCGACCGGCTGGCACTGACCCTGCTGCGCGGAGGCAGGGAGCGGACCGTGAACCTGACCCTGGGATCCGCGAACGGCACCTGACGGCCACCCGAAGGTACCGCCCGGACAGTTCGGGCAGGTACCGTGGAACGGCCCGGCACCCGAGCCCCCTCAGGTCAGGACATAACGGTCATGGCCCGGGGCCCGGAGACCACACGGAGAACACGAGGAGCAGCTAGGTGTTCAATGACATAGGACCGCTTGAGCTGGTCACGCTCGTCGTCCTCGCCGTGCTCGTCTTCGGTCCGGAGAAGCTGCCCAAGGTCATCCAGGACGCCACCCGGTTCATCCGGAAGATCCGTGAGTTCTCCGACAGTGCCAAGGAGGACATCAAGTCGGAGCTGGGCCCGGAGTTCAAGGACTTCGAGTTCGAGGACCTCAACCCGAAGACGTTCGTGCGCAAGCACCTCACGGACGGCGACGAGGACACCTTCGGCCTCAAGGAGATCCGCAGCTCGTTCGACCTCCGCAAGGAGATCACGGACGTCGCCGACGCGGTGAACAGCCGGGAGGACGCCGCGGCGGCCAAGGACACGCCGGTGGCGGCCACGTCCGCGGTGAACGGTTCCGGGGGCACGCCGGACCTGCTGAAGAAGCGCGAAAACCCCGATCGGGACGACCGGCCCCCCTTCGACGCAGACGCCACCTGAGTACGACCAATCCCAGCGAGTCGGGACCGGGTGGCTATCCTCCATCTGTCCGGCAGTGAGGCGCCCGTCGGGGGCGGGCCGCTCCGGACACCGAGATCGAGGAGGCGTCCGGGTAGATGGAGACGACGAGTCGGGCAGGGGCGCACACCGCGTCCAGCTCATCCACTGCCGAGGGGGTGCCAGCAGCCCGGCGTACGGTCGAAGGCTATCTGCGGGCAGCTTTCCCCTGGTACGGGCTGGACGAGGCGTTCACGGGACCCCGCTGGCTGATGCAGGTCGGCGCCGCCGCCGACGGCACGGTCCAGCACGGTTCCACGGGTCACGGCGAGGAGCCGACCATAAGGCCGGAGGGGTCGGGCGCGGACAAGGAACGCTTCGCGGTCGTCGTGACCGTCGCGGCCGGACCCGTACGCCGAACCGGTGATGGTACGGGGCATCTGGACGCCACGACCGTGTCGTCGGCGGCCTGGCTGGCCGGCTCGGGGCTGCTGGTGTCCACCTGGCCCGCGCAGCTCGACCACATGCTGCGCGACGACTGGCTGGCCCAGCAGACCGAGGCCGCGTTCGAACTGGCCGACGACCTGGAGGGTGCCGACTGGTCCGCGCTCTCCCTGCCGGTCGACGGGGTGCCGACGCCCTTCCACTACCGCGAGACGGAGTTCGGCTGGGTCCTGGCCGGGTCGGCGGAGAGCGGGGTCCACATCGGCGCGTACGGGCGCGGCATGAGCGCGTACGGCCTCGGCTTCTCGGTGATCGAGGACATCACGTCGTACGCCCACTAGTCCGCCGGTGCGAGCACATGACGAGCACATGACGGAGGGGCGGCTGCCGCGGCGGCCGCCCCTCCGTCATGAACCCGTGTCACCACGGGCCCAGCGGCTCAGAACTTGTTCCTCGGGGTGATCCCCAGCGACATGCCCGACAGGCCCCGCTGACGGGCACCCAGCTTGTTCGCGATGTCCCGCAGCGCCGCGCCCGCCGGCGAGTCCGGGTCGGAGAGCACGACGGGCTTGCCCTCGTCGCCGCCCTCCCGGAGCCGTACGTCGATCGGGATCGCGCCCAGCACCGGCACCGTCGCGCCGGTCGTCTTCGTGAGGCCGTCCGCGACCGCCTTGCCGCCGCCCGTACCGAACACGTCGATCATCTCGTCGCAGTGCGGACACGGCAGACCCGACATGTTCTCGACCACGCCGACGATCTTCTGATGGGTCTGTACGGCGATGGAACCGGCCCGCTCCGCCACCTCGGCCGCCGCCTGCTGCGGGGTGGTGACCACCAGGATCTCCGCGTTCGGCACCAGCTGCGCCACCGAGATCGCGATGTCGCCCGTCCCCGGCGGGAGGTCGAGCAGCAGCACGTCCAGATCGCCCCAGTACACGTCCGCGAGGAACTGCTGGAGCGCCCGGTGCAGCATCGGCCCGCGCCACACCACCGGCGTGTTGCCCGGCGTGAACATCCCGATCGAGATGACCTTCACCCCGTTCGCCGACGGCGGCATGATCATGTTCTCGACCTGGGTGGGCTTGCCGTCCACCCCGAGCATCCTGGGGACGCTGTGCCCGTAGATGTCCGCGTCGACGACCCCGACCTTGAGCCCGTCGGCCGCCATCGCCGCCGCCAGGTTCACCGTCACCGACGACTTGCCGACGCCGCCCTTGCCGGACGCCACCGCGTACACCCGGGTCAGCGACCCCGGCTGGGCGAAGGGGACCTCACGCTCGGCCTTGCCGCCGCGCAGCGACGCCGCCAGGTCCTTGCGCTGCTCGTCGCTCATCACGTCCAGCGTCACGTCGACGCGGGTGACGCCCGCCACCCGGGCGACCGCCTCCGTGACGGTCCGGGTGATGGTGTCGCGCATCGGGCAGCCCGACACGGTCAGGTAAATGGTCACGGCCACCGCGCCGTCGGCGCCGATCTCGACCGATTTGACCATGCCCAGGTCGGTGATCGGCCGGTGGATCTCGGGGTCGTTCACCGTCGCCAGTGCGTCGCGCACCGCGTCTTCCGCCGGAAGGACGGTTCCGTACGTGTCGGTAGCCATACCCAGATGGTACGGCGCCCGGCACCGCGGCCGGCAAGGCCGGGCACCGGCCCCCGTGGAACGTCAGCGGTCGGAGTCCTCGCGTTCCGGACGGCCGTCCCCGGCGAGCCGCTCCCGCTGCTCGCCCAGGTCCTTCATCAGGTCCTGGAGCTCCGAGCGCAGCCAGTCGCGTGTGGCGACCTCGCCGAGCCCCATCCGCAGCGCCGCGATCTCCCGCGTCAGGTATTCGGTGTCCGCGATCGACCGCTCGTTCTGCACCCGCTCCTGCTCCTGCGTGACCCGGTCCCGGTCGTCCTGGCGGTTCTGCGCCAGCAGGATCAGCGGCGCCGCGTACGACGCCTGGAGGGACAGGGCGAGCGTCAGGAAGATGAACGGGTACTCGTCGAAGCGCAGCGCCTCCGGGACGGTGATGTTCCAGATCACCCACAGGATGATCACCAGCGTCATCAGGACGATGAAGCGCCCCGTCCCCAGGAAGCGGGCCACCCGCTCCGAGAGCCGCCCGAAGGCCTCGGGGTCGTAGTCCGGCAGCAGCCTGCGCCTCTGCGGCCGGGGCTGGTCGAGCCGTACGCGCGGCCCGCGGGTCAGCGCCGTCGACCCGGCCCTGGCCCGCTCCTTGGCGGCGCCGTCCTTCTCCGTACGGTCACTCGCCACGGTCGGTCTCCTCCAGGCCGCGGTCGGTCTCCTCCACGCGGCCGTTCTCCTCCACGCCACCGGTCTCCTCCACGCCGCGGAAGCCCGTCTCACGCCAGTCGTCCGGCAGCATGTGGTCCAGCACGTCGTCCACCGTCACCGCGCCGAGCAGCGAGCCGCTCTCGTCCACCACCGGCGCCGAGACCATGTTGTACGCGGCCAGGTGGCTGGTGATCGCCGGCAGCGGGGTGCCCGGGGACAGCGGCGGCAGGTCCGTGTCCACGATGGAGCTGACCAGGGTGAACGGCGGGTCCCGCAGCAGCCGCTGGAAGTGCACGGTGCCCAGGTACTTGCCGGTGGGGGTGTCGTCGGGCGGCCGGCAGACGTACACCTGCGCCGCGAGCGCGGGGGACAGGTCCTGCTGCCGTACGCGCGCCAGCGCGTCCGCCACCGTCGCGTCGGGGCGCAGCACGATCGGCTCGGTCGTCATCAGACCGCCCGCGGTGCGCTCCTCGTACGACATCAGGCGCCGTACGTCCGCCGCGTCGTGCGGCTGCATCAGGGTCAGCAGCCGCTCCTTGTCCGCGTCGGGCAGCTCGGACAGCAGGTCGGCCGCGTCGTCCGGGTCCATCGCCTCCAGGACGTCCGCCGCGCGCTCCTCCTTGAGCTTGCCGAGGATCTCCACCTGGTCGTCCTCGGGCAGCTCCTCCAGGACGTCCGCGAGCCGGTCGTCGTCCAGGGCCGCCGCCACCTCCGCGCGCCGTTTGGGCGTCAGATGGTGCAGCACGTTGGCCAGTTCGACCGGGCGCAGCCGCTCGAAGGTCGCGACGAGGTTCTCCGCGCCCTGCCCGTCCTCCTCCAGCGAGAAGCCGGTGACGGCCGACCACTCGACGGTCAGCGCCTCCCCGCGCCGCCGCAGCGCGCCGCCCTTGCCGCGCCGTACGAAGACCTTGTCGATCTCCCACTCACGGCGGGCCGGGAGCTGATGGATCGCCACATCGAGGACCGTCACCTCGTCGTCGCTCTCGACCAGCCGCACCCGGCGGTCCAGCAGCTCGCCGAGGACCAGACGCTCCGTCGGCCGCTGTTCAAAGCGCCGTACGTTCACCACACCCGTGGTGATCACCTGGCCCGACTCGATACCGGTGACCCGGGTCATCGGCAGGAAGATGCGGCGCCTGCTCAGCACCTCCACGACGAGGCCGAGCAGCCGCGGCGGCCGTCGCCCGACCCGGAGCATCGCGACCAGGTCGCGCACCCGCCCCACCTGGTCGCCGCTGGGGTCGAAGACCGGCACCCCGGCGAGGTGCGAGACAAAGACACGGGGCGCGCCTGCCGCCATCCGAGCGCCTCCTTGATCGTCCGTCGTCGTCGCGTTGTCGTCCGCTGTGGTTCCGGCGACCGGGCTCTTGCCCGTGATTGTCCTTCTATCCTGCGGGATTACGGGTTAAGGCTAGCCCGTCCGCGTGCGGGACGCCTGGGTGGATCCGTCCGTACGGCGTCCCCGAGGCTCCGTGTCCGACCCCTCACCCGGCCCCGGTACGCTGCGGTCTGCCACCTCCCACCGCGTATGAGAGGCAGTGTGTACGTGACCGCTCCCATGTCCTCCGGCCGTGCCCGCAAGGCCGTGTTCTCCCTCGCGTTGTGCGCCGGGCTGGTGGCACTCCTCGCGGCGTGCAGCACCCCCGAGGACCCGGACGCGGGGACCAACGGGGTGGGGAAGCTGACGGCGGCCGGGATCGAGAAGAAGGCACAGGCGGCGGTGGACGGGGCGGCGGCCGTCCGGCTCTCCGGGGCCCTGGTCAGCCAGGGGGAGACGTACCGCCTCAACATGCGCCTCAAGGAGAACGGCGGCACCGGCTCCGTGACGTCCAAGGACGACACCTTCGAGCTGCTGCGCATCGAGGACGAGCTGTTCCTCAAGGCCGACGCCGGTTTCTGGACGCACGAGAGCGACACGGACGGCAAGGAGAGCGCCGCCCCCAGCACGAGTGACACCGAGGCGGCGGACAAGCTCCAGGACAAGTACGTGAAGGTGCCCCGGGAGGACCCCTCGTACAAGCAGCTGCGCGGCTTCACCGACATCAAGGTGCTGCTCGACGGACTGCTGTCGCTCCACGGCGAACTGACGAAGGGTGACTACAGCAAGGTCGGCGGCATCCGCACGATCAAGGTCATCGCCGGCAAGGGCGCGGGCGGCACGCTCGACGTGTCGCTGGTGGGAGCGCCGTACCCGCTCCAGCTGATGCGGGCGGGCGGCGCGGGGACGCTGACGCTGACCGACTGGGGCAAGGAGTTCACCCTGGAGGCCCCGCCCAAGGGGCAGACGGTCGACTACGGCAGCGGCCTGCCGGAGTCGTCCTCCTAGGGCGTGTCCGCGAAGTGGGGTCGTCCGCCCGGGAGCGCTCAGCCCGTGGACCGCTTCCGGCGCGGGAACAGGAGCCGTCCCAGGGCGGCGGGGACCGGCTGACGGGTCGTCGCCCCGGTCGGCAGCGGCGGGGCCGCCAGCGAGCCGTCCGGCAGGTCCCGCAGTACGTCACCGGGCGTCAGCCTCAGGACCCGGCACTCACGCGCCCAGCGCTCCGGCATCACCTCGGCGTCCGGCGCGTTCAGCCGCTTGCCCTTCAGCTCGGCGACCGCCGCCTCCCACTCCTCCGAGCGCGGTGCGAGTTCGGCCACGGCCGCCGTCCAGGCGACCAGCCGGCCGCCCTTGTCCTTGCTCCGTACGGTCACCTCGGCGGCGGCCCCGTCGGCGAGACCGGGCAGGGGCTGCTCGCCCGGGCCGTCGCCGACGAGGTACAGGGCGCCGTCGTGCCACACGTACCAGAGCGCCCGTTCCGGGCCCGAGCCCCGCACCCAGACGATGCCGGACTTCTTCGTGGCCTCCTCGACGAGCGCCTGGCCGAGCAGTGGTTCAGTCATGCGCCGCAGCTTAGACGGACGGGCCACCGGGGAGCTCGGTGAGTGGTGCCGCTCAGAGCCAGCCGTTGCGCTTGAGGCTGCGGTGGATCGTCAGACAGACCACCCCGATCGCGACCAGCACCATCGGATAGCCGTACTTCCAGTGCAGCTCGGGCATGTGGTCGAAGTTCATGCCGTAGATCCCGCAGACCGCCGTCGGGACGGCGATGATCGCCGCCCAGGAGGTGATCTTGCGCATGTCCTCGTTCTGCGCGACCGTCGCCTGCGCCAGATTGGCCTGGAGGATCGAGTTCAGCAGCTCGTCGAAGCCGATGACCTGCTCGTGCACCCGGGCCAGGTGGTCCGCCACGTCCCGGAAGTACTTCTGGATGTCCGGGTCGACCAACCGCATGGGCCGCTCGCTCAGCAGCTGCATCGGCCGCAGCAGCGGCGACACCGCCCGCTTGAACTCCAGCACCTCACGCTTGAGCTGGTAGATCCGCCCCGCGTCCGAGCCGCGCGGCCCCGCCGCCTTCGACGGCGCCGAGAACACGTCGATCTCGACCTCGTCGATGTCGTCCTGCACCGCCGCCGCCACCGCGACGTACCCGTCCACCACATGGTCGGCGATGGAGTGCAGGACGGCCGAGGGCCCCTTGGCCAGCAGCTCCTCGTCCTCCTCCAGGCGGTGGCGCAGGGTGCGGAGCGAGCCCTTGCCGCCGTGCCGGACGGTGATCACGAAGTCCTGGCCCGTGAAGCACATCACCTCACCGGTCTCGACCACCTCGCTCGTCGCGGTCAACTCGGTGTGCTCGACGTAGTGGATCGTCTTGAAGACGGTGAACAAGGTGTCGTCGTACCGCTCCAGCTTGGGCCGCTGGTGCGCGTGCACCGCGTCCTCCACCGCCAGCGGGTGCAGCCCGAACTCGGCCGCGATCCCGGCGAACTCCTCCTCCGTCGGCTCGTGCAGGCCGATCCAGGCGAAACCGCCGCTCTCCCGCACCCGCAGCATCGCCTCGTGGGGCGTCACACACGGGTCCTTCTTCACCCGCCGGCCGTCGCGGTAGACGGCGCAGTCCACGACCGCGGTCGACGCGGAGGGGTCACGGGTGGCGTCGTACGTGTCGTACTTGCCGTAACTGGCACTGGTCTTGCGCAGGGACGGACGGACCGCTGCGCGCAGGTCACGAATCATCGACATGGCGGGCTCCTTCACGGAGAGGCCGTCGGCGAGGCGTGGCACAGCCCGGAATGGGGACGTGATGCGTACGTCCGCAAAGCGGGCGGTACCGCGGGGTCGCGGTGACGGCGTTCGCTACAGACAGGCGAGAAAAAAGGGAGCTGAAGCGCTCTTCCGTCGTGCGAACTGCCGCAGGCCCGAAAAGGGCGGGGCCTCAGATCACAGAGGAAAGGAAAGGTGCGGAAGAGCGGCTGGTACTGGCCGGGTGACTTCGATCCACCGCAGCCCCACCTCCTCGGGCCGGTCCCCCGTGGGGGACGACGTGTGTCGGGACTCGAGAGACACGCTTCTGCGTGCTGTCCCTACCGGCGGCCAAGACTATCAGCAGACGGCGGGCCAATAGATCCTCTTGCCCGTTCCTGACGCGATCTATGCTCCCCGCATGGCAGAAATACTTGCTCGGGTCGAGGCCCACCTCCAGGCCGCTCTGGGCGAACCGGACGCGCGAGCGGCGGTGACCTTCGTGGGCACGGACCGCTTCGAGGTGCTGCGCTTCCGGGACTCCCCGGGCGGCGGCCGTGACGAGGTGGTGCGGTACGCGACGCTCGGCATGTCCGCGCAGCCGATGGGGGACCCGGCGCAGATGCTCGCCGACCCGGTGAAGGGTCCGCGGGCGGAGCTGGTCCTGTCGGTACGGGCCGGGCTCGCCGCCACCGACCAGGTACTGCGCCCGCTGGCCGTCCTGGCCGCGTCGCCGCAGGTGGAAGGGGTGGTCGTGGCCCCGGGCGCCTCGCTGGACGTCGGCGGGCCGCTGTGGCCGGGGGCGCCGTTCCACTCGGTCCTGGTGGGGGAGCCCGGCGGGCTGGTGGCGGATCTGGCGCTGGACGCGCCGCTGGAGCCGGTGCGGTTCCTGCCGCTGCTGCCGATGACGGTGAACGAGGCGGCGTGGAAGCGGGTGCGGGGGGCACAGGAGCTCCAGGAGCGGTGGCTGTCCCGGGGCACGGACCTGCGTGATCCGCTGCGCCGGTCGGTCGCGCTGGACTGACCTGCCCGGCTCGCACCCGGCGGTCGGCGAAACCGCCCGCCGGCGTGACCGGGGACCTCTCCCGTACCGGCCGGGTGATCGTCCTTGACGGGGCGTCGAGCGGGGAGGACCGTGGAGCGCTATGAGGGGCGAACCCAGTTGCCCGAAGTGCGGTGGCCGGATCAGGGCGCCCGGCCTCTTCGCCGACTCGTGGGAGTGCGGCGCGCATGGCGCGATCCAGCCCCTCCAGCCGGTGATACCGCCCAGCGTCGAAGCGCTGGGAGTGGTGGTGAACCGGGCGCGCGTCCCCGTCTGGATGCCCTGGCCCCTGCCCGTCGGCTGGCTCTACACCGGTGTCGCGTACGCGGGCGACGACCGCAGCGGCGGGCGCGCCACCGCCGTCGCCTGCTCGGGCCCCGCACCCCTCGGCGGGGTCGGGGAGCTGCTGCTCGTCGCCGAGGAGCTGGGGGTGGGGCTCGGGGCGCGGTACGCGGGGATCGACGGCCCGGACCCGGGGCCGCGGATACGGGTCGACCGCCCCCCGCACGCCAAGCTGCTGGCCGCCGGGCGGCCCACCCCGCTGTGGCAGGTGGACGGCACTCCGGACGACCGGGCGGTGTTCGCGGGGGAGGCGCTGGGGCTCTGGCTCTGGGCGATCGTCTGGCCGGAGCAGTCGGGGCTGCTGCTGTACGACGAACTGGTGCTGACGGACCTGCGGGACGCGGGCGCGGAGGTGGAACTGCTGCCGTGCGGGGCGCTGTCGCCCAGACTGCTGTCCTGACGGGGTTCCTCGCGGGACCGGCTTCCCTTCGGAGGACGCTTCCGTCCGGCATCCGGAACCGGGCGTTCGAATCCCCTGCTCCCCCCGTTATCCTGGAGCGTCCCCCAGCCCGTCCCGAGCCCCGGAGTCCCGCGTCGTGCGCATCGACCTGCACACCCACTCCACCGCCTCGGACGGTACGGACACCCCCGCCGAACTGGTCCGCAACGCCGCCGCCGCCGGACTCGACGTCGTCGCCCTGACCGACCACGACTCCACCCGCGGCCACGCCGAGGCGATCGCCGCGCTCCCCGGCCTGGACCGGGACCTGACGCTCGTGACCGGCGCCGAACTCTCCTGCCGGATCGACGGCGTCGGGCTGCACCTGCTCGCGTACCTCTTCGACCCCGACGAGCCCGAGCTGCTGCGCGAGCGTGAGCTGGTACGGGACGACCGCGTCCCGCGCGCGCGGGCGATGGTCCGCAAGCTCCAGGAGATGGGCGTCCCCATCACCTGGGAGCAGGTCGCCCGGATCGCGGGCGACGCCTCCCTCGGCCGCCCGCACATCGCCACCGCCCTCGTCGACCTCGGGATCGTCGAGACGGTCTCCGACGCCTTCACGCCCCAGTGGCTCGGCAACGGGGGCCGCGCGTACGCCTCCAAGCACGAGCTGGACCCCTTCGACGCGATCCGCCTGGTCAAGGCGGCCGGCGGAGTCACCGTCTTCGCCCACCCGCAGGCCGTCACACGCGGCGCGGTGGTCCCGGAGTCCGCGATCGAACGCCTCGCCGCCGCCGGACTCGACGGCATCGAGATCGACCACATGGACCACGACGCGCCGACCCGCGCCCGGCTGCGCGGCCTCGCCGCCGACCTGGGCCTGCTGGGCACCGGGTCGAGCGACTACCACGGCACCCGGAAGTTCGTGGAACTCGGCGCGTGCGTCACCGATCCCGAGGTCTACGGCGAGATCACCCGGCGCGCGACGGGCGCCTTCCCGGTACCGGGCGCGGGCGGGCGTTCCTGACCGGTGGCGCGGGGCGCCTCCCGGCGCCGGTCCCGTACCTCCGCGCCACCCACCCCTCACGCGGCCCCTTCCCGCGCCCAGCCGCGTTCTCCACTCACCCACCCACCGGACGGGCCCGACGGCCCGTCACTCCCGCTAGGCCCTCACCGTGTTCGACCTCGCCATATTCGGCTCCCTCTTCCTCACCCTGTTCGTGATCATGGACCCGCCCGGGATCACGCCGATCTTCCTCGCCCTCACCTCGGGCCGGCCCGCCAAGGTCCAGCGCGCCATGGCCTGGCAGGCGGCGGCCGTCGCCTTCGGGGTGATCGCGGTCTTCGGCGTCGCCGGCCAGCAGATCCTGGACTACCTGCACGTCTCCGTGCCCGCCCTGATGATCGCCGGCGGGCTGCTCCTGCTGCTCATCGCGCTCGACCTGCTCACCGGCAAGACCGACGAACCCAAGCAGACCAAGGACGTCAACGTCGCCCTCGTACCCCTGGGCATGCCCCTGCTCGCCGGTCCCGGGGCGATCGTCTCCGTCATCCTCGCCGTGCAGCACGCGGACGGCACGGCGGCGCGGGTCTCCGTCTGGGCGGCGATCGTGGCGACGCACGCGGTGCTCTGGGTGACGATGCGGTACTCGCTGGTCATCATCCGGCTGATCAAGGACGGCGGAGTGGTGCTGGTGACCCGGCTGGCTGGGATGATGCTCTCGGCGATCGCCGTGCAGCAGATCATCAACGGCATCACCCAGGTCGTCCAGAACGCCTGAGCGGACAGCAGCGCCCCCGTACGGGTGATCCGTACAGGGGCGCTTTCACCAGGCGTCGGTCGTCAGGCGTCCGACGTGCGTGGTCGGTCGTCGAGCGGTGGTCCGGATATGGGGTAAGTGTTACGAGGCCGAGGATTCGGCCGGTCGGATGTAGATGCGCTGCCCCATCGCTGCGGCCTGCTGCACGATCCGATTGACGGAGGCGGCGTCCACGACGGTCGAGTCCACTGCGGAACCGTCGACATCGTCAAGACGCATGATTTCGAAGCGCACGCGCTTCTCCCTTCGTCTGATCCTCCTGCTGGAGAACTATGGATGGCGGGCTTGCCCGCCGTTGCTTACAAGAGTCTGCAACGGCTTGCCCTCTGCAAACATTCCCTACGCTAAGGAAATTTTTCGGGTGGCTAACTACTGGCGGGTACGGTGCGGTCCACGGAGAATGAAGCGCGTATGAACGAGGCAGAGATCAATCCAGAGCTCCACGACATCGGCGCCCGTCTGGAGCGCACCAACGAGCTGCTCCAGCGCATGCTCGCCGAGGTCGCCAAGACCCCGTCCACGCATGCCATCTTCGTCGACGCGGGTTACGTCTATGCTGCGGCCGGGTTGCTTGTAGCGGGCACGGAAGACCGGCGGTCCTTTGACCTGGACGCGGAAGGCATCATCGAGGCCTTCATCGACAAGGCCAGGATCATCTTCGCGGACAGCCGGCTGCTGCGCGTCTACTGGTACGACGGGGCCAGACGGCGGATCCACACCCCGGAGCAGCAGTTCATCGCCGAACTGCCGGACGTCAAGGTCAGGCTCGGCAACCTGAACGCGAACAACCAGCAGAAGGGCGTCGACTCGCTGATCCGCACGGATCTCGAATCGCTCGCCCGGCACCGCGCCATCAGCGACGCCGCGCTGGTCGGCGGGGACGAGGACCTGGTGTCCGCCGTCGAGGCCGCGCAGGGGTACGGGGCCCGCGTCCACCTGTGGGGTATCGAGGCGTCCGAGGGGCGCAACCAGGCGGAGCCGCTGCTGTGGGAGGTCGACAGCCAGCGCACGTTCGACCTGGACTTCTACAAGCCCTTCGTCACGCGGCGCCCGGTCACGACGTACGAGCACGAGGGCGATCCGCCGCCCTCCCGCGACCAGGTGCGCTTCATCGGCGCGCAGATCGCGGCGACGTGGCTGGCGGAGCGGGGCCGGATGGCGATGGGCGAGCTGCTGCCGGGCCATCCGTACCTGCCGGGGCCGGTGGACCAGGATCTCCTGATCGAGGCGGAGAAGCTGCTCCAGCGGTCACTGCGGGGGCATTCCGTGCTGCGGCGGGCGCTGCGGGACGGTTTCTGGCAGCACCTCCAGTCGAACTACTGACGCCGCCTAGTACGCCTCGTCCCAGAAGTCCGCGAGCGCCTTCGCGGTCTCGGCGGGACGGTCGGTGTTCGGCGAATGCTGGGCGCCCGTGATCACGGTCCTGCGGGCGCCCAGCCGGACGGCCATCGCGTCCAGCCAGGCCACGGGCCAGGTGTCGTCGCGCTCGCCCGACATCACGTGCTTGGGCAGCGGCTGTACGGCGGCCAGCTCGGCGACCCGGTCCGGCTCCGAGCAGAGCTGCCGCCCGGCGGCGATCAGCTGGCTGCGGTGGGTGCGCAGCCAGCGGTGGCGCAGGTCGTCGCCGTCCGTGGGGGTCTCCTCGGTGGGCGCGTCCATCGCCCGCATGGCCTCCCACACGTCCTCCATGGACATGGTGGTGAGGGCGTCGCGGAGCAGCTTCAGCTTCTCCCGCTGGGCGGGGGCGACTTCGGCGGGGCCGGAGGACAGCAGTGTCAGGGAGCGGAAGGGGGTGCGGTCGAGGAGGACGGCGGCGCGGGCGAGGTGTCCGCCGAAGGAGTGGCCCACCAGGTGCACGGTGCCGGTGCCGGTGCCGTTCGCGGTGCCGGTGCCGGTGCCGGTGCCTGTGCCCGTGCCCGTGCCCTTTGCGCCGAGGGCCTCGGCCTGTGCGAGGATGTCGGCGGCCAACTCGCCCTGGGCGTAGGCCTCTTCGGTGTCGGGCCCGTCGGTCTCGTACTGCCCCCTGCCGTCCACGGCGACGACCCGGTACCCGGCCCGGGTGAGGGGCTCCAGCAGCGCGATGAAGTCCTCTTTGCTACCGGTGAACCCGGGCACGAGCAACGCGGTGCCCTGCGGGGGCCCGGCGGGCCGGGCATCCAACGCGGCGAAGCGGCCGCGACGGGTTTGGAGGCGGGTGGGGTGGGCGCAGGGCGGGGGGGTCCAGGTGGGGGGCCGGCTCATGCGCTTGAGGCTAGCGCGTTGTCCGTGGCGGTTCGTGTTGTCCTCAATCGCCGGACGGGC
>NZ_WWJY01000394.1 GCF_009865405.1 Streptomyces sp. SID3212
GATGGCCGGCGGTCGTGCCGGGGGCGCGGTGGCGGAGGTGGGCGGCGCGGGCCCGGCGGAAGAACGCGGCGCGCGGCCGGGCGGTGGCCGCCAGCAGCGCGAGGTGGTCGAGCATGCGGCGGTGCACGACCGGGCGCCAACGGGCCTCCTCGGGGCGGCCGGTGAGGAAGGCGAAGACACGGTCGTACGCGTCGAAGACGTCCAGGTGCGCGGACGGGTGCGCGGACGGGCGCGTGGGCGGGCACGTGGACGGGCGCGCGTGCAGCGGGAGTTGGCGCTCCACCGCGCACACCTGGTCGAGTGTCACGATCGACGCGGCCGTCATCAGCACCGGGTACGTCCAGGCGACGTCGGAGAAGCCGCCCGGCGGGAAGGTGAGGCCCAAACCCTCGACGAACTCCCTGCGGTACGCCTTGTCGGTGGCCCTCAGCAGGAAGGTCAGGGCGTCCGGGGCGGCCTCCTCGGAGAGCGTGGCCACACACGCGGTGCGCACGGTCCCCTTCGTCGGGTGCGCGGCGGCGTGGTCATGGACGAGGACGTCCGGGCTGTCGGTCTCCTTGAGCCGGTCCGAGAGGGCCGGGAGCGCGCCGGGGACGAGGGTGTCCCGCCCGCCGAGGAAGAGCACGTAGTCGCCGGTGGCGCGGGCGAGTCCCGCGTTGCGCGCCGATCCCGCGCCCGCGTGCGCGGTGAGCCGGACCGGGACGACCCGGGGGTCACGCGCGGCACACTCGTCGACGATCTCGCCGCAGGCGTCGGGCGAACCGTCGTCCACCACGATCAGTTCCAGGTCGTCGCACGTCTGCGTCCGTACCGACTCCAGGCAGTCCTGGAGGTACGCCTGGACCTTGTACGCGGTGACGATCACGCTGAACCGGGGCATGGCCCGGGAACGGCCTGAGGGGCACCGGGGTTACGCGGGACGGGCCGAACGGGGGACGCGCACGTCACAGGAAAGCGCGCCGGGGAGAAGTGAACCCTCCCCGGCGCGCTGTCACTTGACGGCCACGCGACGGCTACTTGACGGCCCCCGCCATCACGCCCGTCACGAACTGCCGCTGGAACGCGAAGAACACGACCAGCGGGATCACCATCGACACGAACGCCCCGGGCGCCAGAACGTCGACGTTGTTCCCGAACTGCCGTACCTGCTGCTGGAGTGCGACCGTGATCGGCGGATTCTTGGAGTCCGCGAAGACCAGCGCCACCAGCATGTCGTTCCAGACCCAGAGGAACTGGAAGATGCCCAGCGAGGCGATGGCCGGCCCGCCCAGCGGCATCACGACCCGCGTGAACAGCCTGATCTCCCCCGCCCCGTCGAGCCGTGCCGCTTCCAGCAACTCCCTCGGAATCTCCGCGAAGAAGTTGCGCAACAGGAAGATCGCGAAGGGCAGACCGAAGGCGACATGGAAGAGGATCACGCCGAAGGTCGTCTCGAAGATCCCGACGGCGCCGAAGAGTTTCGACACCGGGACCAGCGCGACCTGCACCGGCACGACCAACAGGCCGACCACCACCAGGAACCACCAGTCGCGCCCCGGGAAGTCCATCCAGGCGAAGGCGTATCCGGCGAGTGAACCGATCACCACGACGAGCAGGGTGGCCGGGACGGTGATCAGGATCGTGGAGAACAGGGAGTTGGTGATGACGTCGTTGTCGAGCAGCCGGGAGTAGTTCTCCGTGGTCAGCTGCGCGGGGGCGGTGAAGACCTGCCACCAGCCGCTCGCGCTGATGTCCGTGGAGTCGCGCAGCGAGGAGAACAGCAGCCCGATCGTCGGCATCAGCCAGAACAGCGCGACCAGGAGCAGGAAGACGCGCAGCACGCCGCCGCCCGCCCGGGCCGCGAGCCGGGCCGCGAGGGACTGCTTCGCCTTGACCGCGGGCTCGGTCGTGGTCATCGGCGAGTCTCCTTTCTCATCCTGCGGACGTTGAACAGCATCACCGGGATCACCAGCAGGAGCAGCAGTACGGCGATGGCGCTGCCGACGCCGAGATCCGCGTCCGTGCCGAACGACGACCGGTAGAGCTGGAGCGCCAGTACGTTGGCGTCGTCCTGGGACGAGCCGGGCGCGATGATGAAGACCAGGTCGAAGATCTTCAGCACGTTGATCATCAGGGTGACCATGACCACCGCGAGGACCGGGGCGAGCAGTGGCACGGTGATCCGGCGGAAGACCTGCCACTCGTTGGCGCCGTCCACCCGTGCCGCTTCGAGCAGTTCACGCGGCACGCTCGCCAGGCCCGCCGCGATGAGGACCATCGCGAAGCCCGCCCACATCCACAGATAGCTGCCGATGATGGCGGGGGTGACCAGGTTCGGGCCGAGCCAGTTCACCCCGTTGTACGGCTCCCGGAAGTTCGAGGCGGGCAGCCGGAGCTGGGCGCCGTCCGCCTCGGCGGGGAGCGTGAACGTACCGTCGGCGGCTGCTTCGGTGCTCGCGACGACCTTGCCGTCCTTGACCGCCTCGACCTTGATGCCCTTGAGGCCCAGCTCGGACGCGTCGATGACGTTGGGCTTCCCGCCGCCGCCCCGGGTGAAGTCCAGCCAGGCGGTGCCGTTGACTTTGTCTTCGTTGCCGGACGACGGCTTGGGCGCCTTCGCCCGCTCGGCGTCGGACGGCATCACGTCCGGGGCCACCCCGACCAGGGGCAGTTGTACGTCCGTACCCGCCCGGACCGTGTCCTTGGTGACGAACGCCCCGCCGCCCGCCGCCTTCAGCGGGTGCACCGGCAGCGGATGCGCCTTCGGGAAGCCGGCCGAGTCGCTGAACGTGTCGTGCACGCCCACCCAGACGGCGTTGGCGATCCCGCGCTCCGGGTCCTGTTCGTACACGAGCCGGAAGATGATGCCCGACGCGAGCATCGAGATCGCCATCGGCATGAAGACCACGAGCTTGAACGCCGTGCCCCAGCGCACCCGTTCGGTGAGCACGGCGAAGATCAGGCCCAGCGCGGTGGCGACCGTCGGGGCGACGACGACCCAGATCGCGTTGTTCTTGACCGCCGTCAGGATGGTGTCGTCGGTGAATATCTCGATGTAGTTGTCGAGCCCGGCGAAGCTGCCACCGGACTTGTCGAAGAAGGACCGGTAAACCGAGAACCCGATGGGGTAGACCACGAGCGCGCCCAGCAGCACGAGCGCGGGCAGCAGGAAGCCGGCCGCGATCGTTTTACGTGTGCCTGTCACGCTCTTGCGTTTGTTGCCCGGGACGGAGGGCACCGGCGTGGTGCCCTTGGTGCCCTCCGCTGTCGCCGACGTCATCCCGTCAGCTCTTGTACGCCTTGGCCGCGTCCGACTCCAGCTTCCGCTGGGCCCCCGCGACGTCCTTCGGGTTCTTCAGGAAGTCCTGGAGGGCCTTCCACTCGCCCTTGCCGGGCGTACCGCCGAACGACTGCGGCATCTGGTCCGACATGTCGAAGCGGAAGTCGTCGCCCGCCGCGATCAGCGCCTTCGCGATGTCCCGCTGGACGTCGTTCGGGTACGCCGCCACGTCCAGGCCCTTGTTGGGCGACAGGAAGCCGCCGGACTCCGCCCAGATCTTCGCGGCGTCCGAGGAGGCCAGGAACGTCAGGAGCGCCTGGGCGCCCTTGGAGTCCTTGAGCGCCACGGCCGCATCGCCGCCGGTCACCACGGGGGCGTCGGGGCCGACCGCCGGGAACGGGAAGACCTTGGCGTCCGTACCGATCTTCGCCTCGGTCTGGCCGATGTTGACCCCGACGAAGTCGCCCTCGAAGACCATCGCGCCCTTCGGCTGGTCGCCGCCGGTGAAGGTCTGGGTGACGGACGCGGGGTACTCCGTCTGGAGCGCGCCGTCCGCGCCGCCCGCGATCAGCGCGGGCTTGCCGAAGAGCTCGCCGAGGGTGGTCAGCGCGTCCCGCACCGAGCCGTCGGTCCACTTGATCTCGTGCTTGGCGAGCTGGTCGTACTTCTCCGGGCCCGCCTGGGAGAGGTAGACGTTCTCGAACCAGTCGGTGAGCGTCCAGCCGTCCGCGCCGGCGACCGAGACCGGGGTGACTCCCGAGGCCGAGATCGTCTCGGCGGTCGTCAGGAAGTCCTTCCAGGTCTTCGGGACCGCGGCGCCCGCGTTCTCGAACGCGGCGTTGTTGTACCAGACCAGCGACTTGTTGGCGGCCTTGAAGTACACGCCGTACTGGGTGCCGTCGACCGCGCCGAGGTCCTGCCAGCCCTGGTCGTAGTTCTTCGCGAGCTGGGCCTTCGCCTCCGCGCCGACCGGCTTGGCCCACTTCTTCGCCACGGCCTGCTGGATCGCGCCGACCTGCGGGAGCATCGCCACGTCGGGCGGGCTGCCTCCGGCGATCTTCGTACCGAGGAAGTTGACGATCGGGTCCTGCGCGGGCACGAACGTGACGCTCGCGCCGGTGCGCTTCTCGAACTCCGTGAGGACCTTGGTGAAGTTCTCCTGCTCGGGGCCGGTCCAGACCGCCGCGACCTCGATCTTCTCCCCGTCGAGCTTGGGCAGTTGGACCGTGGCCGCCGGAGCCTTGCTGGCCGGCGTGTCCGTGTCCGTGCCCTTGCCGTCGTCCGAGCCGCCGCAGCCCGCGAGGGTCACGGCGCCCGCCGCGACGATCGCCACGGCGACCGTGCGGGTGGTACGTGTGCTGGTACGTGTGGCAAGAGCCCTACGTGCTGTACGAGTTGTGCGCATCGCTGCCCCGTCTCTCCCGTGCGCGTCTGGTTCTACGCATACGGAACCGGCGTCGCAGCCGTGACGTGGCGGCGCCGCTCTCGTCCCGTGCGCACAGTCCTACGCCGGGTGACCGGGCGCCGCAATACTGCGCTCACGGCCAACCAGCTGATCGTGATGGGCTCGTGACGTGCCACAACGGGGTTCGGCGGACGTATGGGGATCTTGTGTCTCTTAGGGGCGGACGAAGGTTCGCGGACACGCCCTAGGGGTGCGCCGGAGCGAGGGGAGCGACGGGTACGGCGTGGACGGAGCGGGCCGCGCGTTCCAGGGCGCTGGCGAGCAGCGCCAGGTCCGTCGGCCCGTTGCCCAGCTCCCTGACGGGCCTGCGGGCCGGCGGGTCGCCCATGCGCTCCCACTCCAGCGGTACGACGGTCGGCCGCAGCGTGGCCGTACGGGGGATACGGCCCGTCACCCGGCCGCCCTGGAACGGGGTGACCCGGCCGTCCGGATGGCCGAGGCGCCCCCGGCCCGGCGACGGGTCGTCCGGGGACGGGGTCGCGGGCGGCGCGTCCAGCACCACGCGGAGCCGCGCGCCCTGCGCCAGATCCGTGTCGCTCGTACGGTTCGGACAGGCGGACGACGCGACGAGATGGACGCCGAGCCGCTCACCGTCCCGGGCCACCGCCTCCAGCGCCCGTACGACGGAACCGGCCGCCGGACGGCCGGGACTGCCGAGCGCGGGCGCCACCAGCGCGTCGAAGTCGTCCACCAGCACGACGAGCCGGGGCAGCGACGGCTGTTCCGGCTCCGGTTCCGTACGCGCGGAGGTCGTCCTGAGCCGCAGCGTCCCGCTCGGCGGGGTGCGCTGTTCCGAGCCGCTCGGCGAACGCGGGCCGACCATCCGCTCCGCCACCTCGTGCCTGCTGTGCCACTCGGTGAAGTCCAGCCGGCCCAGCAGCTCCGCGCGCCGTTTCAGCTCCGCGCCCAGCGCCTGGGCGAACTCCCGCATCCTGACCGGTTCCGAGGCGACCAACAGCTCCAGGACGTGCGGCAGTTCCGTACAGGCACCGAGTCCCTCACCTCGCTCGCCGCCCGCGCCGTCCACCAGCAGCAGCCCCAGCCGGTCGGGTCGCTCCGCGGCGGCCAGGGAGGCGGCGACGGAGCGCAGCAGTTCCGAACGGCCGCTGCCGGACGGGCCCTCGATCAGCAGATGCGGGCCCTCCTCGACCAGATCGACGCTCACGGGGCCGTGCGGCCCCGCGCCGAGCACCGCCGTGCAGTCGGCCGTGCCGTCCGCGGCGGACGCCCAACGGGCCATCAGGGACGCCGGGGTGGCCCGCGCCAGCCCCAACTCGTCGAGCAGCCGCGCCGACGACGGCAGCGCGGCGGCGGGCTGCCCCGGGCCGCCGCCGACCGCCGTACGCAGCGGCGCCAGCGCCCGGCCGAAGCGCTCGGCCCAGGCCGGCGACACCGCGTCCACCACGGCGACCGTGCCGTGCCCGGCCGGCTCCCCGACCGCCGTACGCAACAGGCGCAGCGCGGTGGCCACATCGCCGCTCAGCAGGCCGACGGCCCCGCACTCGCGGAAGGGCAGCGAGGCCGCGCACGCCGTCTCGTAGGTCGCGGCGACCGGGGAGAGGGGCGAGGCGGCCGGGGTCTCGGCCAGACAGACCAGATGGATGCCGGCGGCGGCGCCGGCGCTCGCCAGCCGCGCCGTCACCTGGCGCAGCGACGCGGAACCGGGATCACCGTCCACCACCACGACCGTGTACGGCCCGTCGTGGCCGGCGGCGGCCCGCGCGACGGACTCCGGGTCGGCCGAGGCCCAGCCCGTGCCGAGCGGCCCGGCGTCGAGCCTGCGGGTCAGCTCGGCGGTCCGCGCGGTGGCCTGGTCCCGGTCGTAGGCGAGCAGCAGCCGGCAGTCCTGGCCGTGCGCCGGGCGCACCTGGGGGAGCCAGCCGAGCCAGCCCCACTCCTGTCTGCGCTGTTCGGGGGTGCGCGCCCGGTCCGTGCTGATCAGGACGATCTCCAGATCGGCGGGGGAGTGCAGCGCGGCGAGCTGGGCGACGACCGAGCGGGCCAGGCC
>NZ_WWJY01000395.1 GCF_009865405.1 Streptomyces sp. SID3212
GTCCACCGCGAGCAGCGGCGCGCCCCCCGCACCACGCAGGTGGTGCCCGGCGGCACGGTCAGCGAGAAGTGGGTCCCGGTCGGCCGCGTGGGGCTCTACGCGCCCGGCGGCCGGTCCGTCTACCCCTCGTCCGTGATCATGAACGTGGTGCCGGCCCAGGAGGCGGGCGTCGCGTCGATCGCGCTGGCCTCGCCGCCGCAGGCCGGCTTCGGCGGGCTGCCCCACCCCACGATCCTCGCCGCCTGCGCCCTGCTGGGCGTCGACGAGGTGTACGCGGTCGGCGGCGCCCAGGCCGTGGCGATGTTCGCGTACGGCACCACCGGCCCCGACGGCTGCGCCCCCGCCGACATGGTCACCGGCCCCGGCAACATCTGGGTCGCCGCCGCCAAGCGGTACTTCACCGGCCGCATCGGCATCGACACCGAGGCGGGCCCCACCGAGATCGCCGTTCTCGCGGACTCCACCGCCGACCCGGTGCACGTCGCCGCCGACCTCATCAGCCAGGCCGAGCACGACCCGCTCGCCGCCGCCGTCCTCGTCACCGACTCGGTGGAACTGGCCGACGCGGTCGAGAAGGAGCTGGAACCGCAGGTCGCCGCGACCAAGCACGTCGAGGACCGGATCGCGCCCGCGCTGGCCGGCAAGCAGTCCGCGATCGTCCTGGTCGACTCCGTCGAGGACGGCCTGCGGGTCGTCGACGCGTACGGCGCCGAACACCTGGAGATCCAGACCGCCGACGCCGCCGCCGTCGCCGACCGCGTCCGCAACGCGGGGGCGATCTTCGTCGGCCCGTACGCGCCGGTCTCGCTCGGCGACTACTGCGCCGGCTCCAACCACGTCCTGCCGACCGGCGGTTGCGCCTGCCACTCCTCCGGGCTCTCCGTCCAGTCCTTCCTGCGCGGCATCCACATCGTGGACTACAGCAGGGACGCCCTCGCCGAGGTCGCCCACCACGTGGTGACGCTGGCCGAGGCGGAGGACCTGCCCGCCCACGGCGCGGCCGTGAAGGCACGGTTCGGCTGGAAGGTGCCCACCGCATGACCGACACCTCAGGACCCGCCCCCGGGGAGCCCGCGGACCTCGGCATCGACGACCTGCCCGTACGGGACGAGCTGCGCGGCCAGACCCCGTACGGCGCGCCCCAGCTGGACGTCCCCGTCCAGCTGAACACCAACGAGAACCCGTACCCGCTGCCGGGACCGCTGGTCGACCGGATCACCGAGCGGGTCCGGGAGGCCGCGCGCGGGCTCAACCGCTACCCCGACCGGGACGCCGTCGAGCTGCGCACCGAGCTGGCCGCGTACCTCTCCAGGACCGGCGGCCACCCGCTGACCACCGCCAACGTCTGGGCCGCCAACGGCTCCAACGAGGTCATCCAGCAGCTGCTCCAGACCTTCGGCGGCCCGGGCCGTACCGCGATCGGCTTTGAACCGTCGTACTCGATGCACCGCCTCATCGCGCGCGGCACCGGCACCGGCTGGCTCTCCGGGCCGCGCGGCGAGGACTTCACGATCGAGGCGGCGTCCGCCGCGGAGGCGATCACCGAGCACCGCCCCGACGTCGTCTTCATCACCTCGCCCAACAACCCCACGGGCACCGCCGTGGACGCGGAGACCGTCCTCGCGCTGTACGAGGCGGCCCAGGCCGCCAAGCCGTCCCTGGTCGTCGTGGACGAGGCGTACGTCGAATTCAGCCATCGTCCGTCCCTTCTCCCGCTCATCGAGGGCCGCCCCCGGCTGGTGATCTCCCGCACGATGTCGAAGGCGTTCGGCGCGGCGGGCCTGCGCCTGGGCTATCTCGCCGCCCACCCGGCCGTGGTCGACGCGGTCCAGCTGGTGCGGCTGCCGTACCACCTCTCGGCCGTCACCCAGGCCACCGCGCTCGCGGCCCTGGAGCACACCGATACGCTGCTCGGGTACGTGGAGACACTCAAGGCGGAGCGGGACCGTCTGGTGGACGAGCTGCGGGCCCTCGGCTACGAGGTCACGGACTCGGACGCGAACTTCGTGCAGTTCGGCCGCTTCGAGGACTCCCACGCCGCGTGGCGGTGGATCCTCGACCGGGGTGTCCTCGTGCGCGACAACGGCGTACCGGGACGGCTGCGGGTCACCGCGGGCACCCCGTCCGAGAACGACGCGTTCCTCGACGCGGTACGGGAACTCAAGAAGGAGCAGAGCGCATGAGCCGCATCGGCCGCGTGGAACGCAGTACGAAAGAGACCTCCGTCGTCGTGGAGATCGACCTCGACGGCACGGGGTCGGTCGACGTGTCGACCGGGGTCGGCTTCTTCGACCACATGCTCGACCAGCTCGGCCGGCACGGCCTGTTCGACCTCACGGTGAAGACCGAGGGCGACCTGCACATCGACACGCACCACACCATCGAGGACACCGCGCTGGCGCTCGGCGCCGCCTTCAAGCAGGCCCTCGGCGACAAGGTCGGGATCTACCGCTTCGGCAACTGCACGGTCCCGCTGGACGAGTCGCTCGCCCAGGTCACCGTGGACCTCTCGGGCCGCCCGTACCTGGTGCACACCGAGCCCGAGAACATGGCGCCGATGATCGGCTCGTACGACACGACGATGACCCGGCACATCCTGGAGTCCTTCGTCGCGCAGGCCAGGATCGCGCTGCACGTCCACGTGCCGTACGGGCGCAACGCCCACCACATCGTGGAGTGCCAGTTCAAGGCCCTCGCCCGCGCCCTGCGGTACGCCTCCGAGCGTGACCCGCGCGCCGTGGGAATTCTTCCGTCTACCAAGGGTGCCCTGTGACCGGCCTGTCGACCATTCTGATCGTTCTGGGGCTCTTCCTGGCGGGCGGTGTCTACTCCTTCACCAAGCAGAAGCTGCCCACCGGTGTGATCACCCTGCTGGCGATCTCCTCCGCCTTCTGCCTGGTCGCGGGTGTCCTGCGGATCCAGGGCATCTGGGGGTGAGCACGGTGACCGAGTCCAGCGGGCCCGGCAGGCCCACCCGCCCCGCCAAGAAGGTCGTCGTCTTCGACTACGGCTTCGGCAACGTCCGTTCCGCCGAACGCGCCCTCGCCCGCGCCGGAGCCGACGTCGAGATCACCCGTGACTTCGACCGGGCCATGAACGCCGACGGGCTGCTCGTGCCCGGCGTCGGCGCCTTCTCCGCCTGCATGCGCGGGCTCAGGGACGCGCGCGGCGAGTGGATCATCGGCCGCAGGCTGTCCGGCGGCCGTCCCGTCCTCGGGATCTGCGTCGGCATGCAGATCCTCTTCGAGCGCGGCATCGAGCACGGCGTCGAGACCGAGGGCCTCGACGAGTGGCCCGGCACGGTCGAGCCGCTGAACGCCCCGATCGTGCCCCACATGGGGTGGAACACCGTCGAGGCGCCCCAGGACAGCCGGCTGTTCGCGGGCGTCGGCGCCGACGAGCGCTTCTACTTCGTGCACTCGTACGCCGTCCGGTCGTGGGGCCTGGAAGTCACCAACCCCGCGATCCGCGCCCCGCTCGTCACCTGGTCCACCCACGGCGAGCCGTTCGTCGCCGCGGTGGAGAACGGTGCACTGTGGGCCACCCAGTTCCACCCCGAGAAGTCCGGCGACGCCGGCGCCCAGCTGCTGACCAACTGGATCGGAACCCTCTGAATGTCTCCTGTGCCGAAGCTCGAACTCCTCCCCGCCGTCGACGTCCGCGACGGCCAGGCCGTACGCCTCGTCCATGGCGAGTCGGGATCCGAGACCTCGTACGGCTCACCCCTCGAAGCGGCCCTCGCCTGGCAGCGCTCGGGCGCCGAGTGGCTGCATCTGGTCGACCTGGACGCCGCGTTCGGCACCGGTGACAACCGCGACCTGATCGCCGAGGTCACCTCGGCCATGGACATCAAGGTCGAACTGTCCGGCGGGATCCGCGACGACGCCTCGCTCGCCGCCGCCCTCGCCACCGGCTGCACCCGGGTCAACCTCGGCACGGCCGCGCTGGAGACACCCGAGTGGGTCGCCAGGATCATCGCCGAGAACGGCGACCGGATCGCGGTCGGCCTCGACGTACGGGGCACGACCCTGCGCGGTCGCGGCTGGACCCGGGACGGCGGCGACCTCTACGAGACCCTCGCCCGC
The DNA here is from genome assembly GCF_009865405.1 of Streptomyces sp. SID3212. Lineage (GTDB taxonomy): Bacteria > Actinomycetota > Actinomycetes > Streptomycetales > Streptomycetaceae > Streptomyces. The sequence continues at coordinate 4,086 of NZ_WWJY01000395.1, forward strand.
CTCGACGCCGAGGGCTGCGCCCGGTACGTCGTCACGGACATCGCCAAGGACGGCACCCTCCAGGGCCCCAACCTGGAGCTGCTGCGCACCGTCTGCGCCGCGACCGACCGGCCCGTCGTCGCCTCCGGCGGGGTCTCCTCGCTGGACGACCTGCTCGCCCTGGCCACGCTCGTGCCCGAGGGAGTCGAGGGCGCGATCGTCGGCAAGGCGCTGTACGCGAAGGCGTTCACGCTGGAGGAGGCCCTGGAGACGGTGGCCGGGACGGTCCTCCGATGAGCGGCGGGTCGCCGGACCAGGTACGGAAGATCTCCTCGGGCGGCCCCTGGGAGGAGTCCTTCGGCTACTCCCGCGCGGTGCGGCTGCCCAACGGCCTGGTCCTGGTGTCCGGTTGTACGTCGGTGGTCGGCGGCCGGATCGCCGAGGGCAGCCCGTACGAGCAGACGAGGACGGCCTTCGGTGTGGCCGTCAAGGCACTGGAGGAGCTGGGCCTCGGCGTGGAGCACGTCGTGCGCACCCGGATGTACATCACCCATCCCCGGGACGCCGACGACGTGGGCCGGGCCCACAAGGAGCTCTTCGACGCGGTACGGCCGGCCGCCTCGATGGTCGTCGTCGCGGGCCTCATCGACCCGAGCCTGGTGGTCGAGGTGGAGGTGGAGGCCTATCTGGCCTCCCCGGGAGGCTCCGCATGAGCCTGGCGGTACGGGTCATCCCCTGCCTGGACGTGGACAACGGCCGGGTCGTCAAGGGCGTCAACTTCCAGAACCTGCGCGACGCGGGCGACCCCGTCGAGATGGCGAAGCTGTACGACGCCGAGGGCGCCGACGAGTTGACGTTCCTCGACATCACCGCCTCGTCGGGCGACCGCGAGACCACGTACGACGTGGTGCGCCGTACCGCCGAGCAGGTCTTCATCCCGCTGACCGTCGGCGGCGGGGTCCGTACCCCCGAGGACGTAGACAAGCTGCTGCGGGCCGGCGCGGACAAGGTCGGGGTCAACACGGCGGCCATCGCCCGCCCCGACCTGATCCGCGAGATCGCCGAGCGTTTCGGACGGCAGGTGCTGGTCCTGTCCGTGGACGCGCGGCGGACACCGTCGGGGTCGTTCGAGGTCACCACGCACGGCGGCCGGCAGGGCACCGGCATCGACGCGGTCGAGTGGGCGCACCGGGCCGCGGAGCTGGGCGCCGGGGAGATCCTGCTCAACTCGATGGACGCGGACGGCACGAAGGACGGCTACGACACCGAGATGATCGCGGCGGTACGGAAACACGTGACCGTCCCCGTCATCGCCTCCGGCGGCGCGGGCCGGCTCACGGACTTCCCGCCGGCCGTCGCGGCGGGCGCCGACGCGGTCCTCGCCGCGTCCGTCTTCCACTTCGGCGATCTGCGGATCGGCCAGGTGAAGGAAATCCTGCGCCAAGCGGGCCATCCGGTCAGATAGGGCGGAGCGAGGGGGCGGTTCCGGCCGTTCCTTCGCGAGTTCCGACCTGATCGCACAAGATATATTGCGCAACTTTCCTTTCTTAATTTAGCGTGCACGCCATGACACGCAGGGAAACCCGCGGAGTGACGGGTCCCGAGACCTTCAAGGTCTTCGGACACCCCCTGCGCATGAGGCTCTACCGCGCCCTCCACCTCTCCCGGACGGGCACCGCCTCCCAACTCGCCGACCAGGTCGGCGAAACCGTCTCGCTCGTCAGCTACCACCTGCGCAGACTCGCCGATCACGGACTGATCGACGAGGCGGAGGGACAGGGGGACGGCCGGGAGCGGTGGTGGAAACTGGCCTCCGAGGACCCCGCCCTGCGCGCCGCGTCCTTCAGCCGCCAGTACCTGGCGCCGCTCACGGCCGCTCAGCTCGCCGAACTCTCCCGCGAGATGCACGCCCTCGTCAGGAAGTACGAGATCGCCGGCCGGGCGGCCGAGGAGGCGGGGGACACCGAGGGGCGCGAGAGAGTCGCGCTGCACACCTACGGCTTTCCCTTTCGTGTCTGATTCGTGTGCGTATCCGATTCGTGTCCGACCTTTCCGGCTTTTCCGAACCTTCTGACTATTTCTTGAATATTTCGATCATTCCCGGTCTTCCCGACCATTGTCTGTTCCTCTCCCTTTCCTTCCCATCCCCCTACTGAGACCAGAGAGGACCGTTGAGCATGCCCCCACATGCGATATCAGCGCCCGCCGAGAACGGGACCACCCCCCCACCCCCCGCCCACCGCGACGGAAACGTGTTGCGCTGGCTCGGCGCCTACACCGCGTCGATGGTCGGCAGCAACGTCTACTTCGTGGCCCTCGCCTGGGCCGCCGCCCGGACCGGCAGCCCCGCTCAGGCCGGCCTGGTCCTCGCCGTCGGATCGGTGCCCCGCGCCGCGCTGATGCTCGGCGGCGGAGTGGTCGCCGACCGCTTCGGCCCCCGCCTGGTGGTCATCGGCAGCGACGCCGCACGCTGCGTCTTCATCCTCGGCATGGCGGCCGTGCTGATGTTCATCAGCCCCTCGGTCTGGCTGCTGGCCGCGGTCGCGCTGGTCTTCGGCGCGGTCGACGCGCTGTTCCTGCCGGCGGTCGGCGCGCTGCCGCCCCGGATCACCGCCCCCGGCCAACTGGTCAGGGTGCAGGGCATGAGCGGGCTCGCGACCCGTTTCGCCAACGTCGCCGGAGCGCCGATCGGCGGTCTGACGGTGGCCATCGGCGGCTCGGCGTCGGCCTTCACCGCGGCGGGAGTGCTGTTCGCGGTGTCGCTGCCGCTGCTCCTGAGCGTACGGATCGGCGAACTGCCCGGCGCGCGGGGCGAGAAGGGCGACCGGGTCGCCGGGGACGAGCACGGCCAGGAGACCGTGGGGGCGGCCGAGGAGAGCCCCGTACCGCACGACGTGATCCCGGGGCCACGCGACGGCGCTGACGCGCGTAGAGAGCGGACGGAAGAGGCCGGGGCCGCCCCGGGCACTCCGGGTACGTCGGGTACGGAGAAGCGGACGGGCGGCGCGGACGCCGCGTCCACCGGCGCCGGCCGCGCGCTCCTCGACGGCCTGCGCTACATCCGCCACCACCGCGTCCTCGCCCCGCTGATCCTTGTCAGCGCCATCACCCAGCTGGGCTTCGTGGGACCCCTCAACATCGGGCTCGTCCTGGTGTCCGAGGAGCACGGCTGGGGCGCGTCGGGCCTGGGCTGGATCATCGCCGCGTTCAGCGCGGGCGCCGCCGGGGCCTCGCTGCTGCTGACGGTCCGCGGCCGCGTGCCCCGCGCCGGATTTGTCATGTGCGCTTCTACGATCGTCGGCTCGGTCGCCATCGCCTGCATCGCGTACGCCCCGTCGGTGGCCCTCGCCTCCGTCGCCGCCGTCTGCGTCGGACTGCTCGCGGGCCTGGGCGGCGCGTTGTCCGGCGCGCTCGTCCAGACCCAGACCGAACCGGCCTACCTGGGCCGGGTCACCTCGGTCTCGACGCTCTTCGGCCTGGGCATCGCCCCGCTCGTCTACCCGGTCATGGGCGCGGCCATCGGCGCCTGGGGCTCGGGGCCGGTGTTCGTGGCCAGCGCGGCGCTCTGCGCGGCGGGCACGACGTTCGGGCTGTGCGTCAAGCAGCTCCGCCTGGCCGAACTGCCCGCCTGACCCCGGCCGTCCTGCCGCCGGGCGCCCCAGGGCGCCCGGCCAGGGGCACTCAGATGCCCAGCTTCGTGTCCAGCACCCGCGTCACCGCGTCCTTGTCGCCCTCCACCTGCACGTCCGCCGCGGCCTGGCGCCCCGAGAGGAACAGCAGCAGCTCACCCGGCTCGCCCGTGACCGTCACCACCGGCGCGCCCTTGCGGGCCACCGCCGTCCGGCCGTCCGTCCGCCGCAGCACCAGGCCCACCGGGGACTTGCGCCCCATCAGCCGGGCGCCCTTCTCCAGCCGCGACCACAGCGAGTCCGCGAAGACCCGGTCCAGCTCGCGCGGGGTCCAGTCGGGCTGCGCCCGCCGGACGTCCTCGGCGTGGATGTAGAACTCCGAGGTGTTCGCCGCCTCGTCGAGCTGCTTGATGGAGAAGGGGGACATCTTCGGCGGTCCCGTACGGATCAGCTCGATCAGCTCCTCGTACGGCTTCGCGGCGAATTCGCCCTGGACCCGGTCCAGCCGGTTCTTGAGCGCGGGCAGCATCGTTCCCCCCGCCGCGTCGAGCCGGCGCTCACGCACCACCACGTGAGCGGCCAGGTCCCGGGCGGTCCAGCCCTCGCAGAGGGTCGGCGCCTCGGGGCCCGCGGTCTCCAACAGGTCGGCGAGCAGAAGTCGTTCACGCTTTGCATGGGTCGACATGTCCGCAAGGGTACGGCCGCGCCCGCCCGTCCGCCCAGTGGACTCCCCTCCCGCGCGGCTGCCCGGGCGCGGCACAATGGCCGTATGAGCAGCACGACCGCGGCGCCGGGACCGACCGGCGGCCTCGACCCCGCCATCGCCGACCGCCTCAAGCGCACCGCAGACGGACTGATCCCGGCCGTCGCCCAGCAGTACGACACCGGCGAGGTGCTGATGCTCGGCTGGATGGATGACGAGGCCCTGCACCGCACCCTGACCACGGGCCGCTGCACCTACTGGTCCCGCAGCCGCCGGGAGTACTGGGTCAAGGGCGACACCTCGGGCCACGTCCAGCACGTGAAGTCCGTCGCCCTGGACTGCGACGGCGACACCGTCCTCGTCCAGGTCGACCAGGTCGGCGCCGCCTGCCACACCGGTGCCCGCACCTGCTTCGACGAGGACGTCCTGCCGCTCGGGCGGTGAGGCGCCTCCCCCACAGGCGGGCACTCCCCGGCACCACGCGGGGAGCCCGCGCAACCGGCGAAGAGCCAACGAGTAGGGTCAGCGGCCATGGATCTTGAGACCTTCCGCAAGCTGGCGGCCGACCGCCGTGTCATCCCGGTCAGCCGGCGGCTCCTCGCGGACGGCGACACCCCGGTCGGCCTGTACCGCAAGCTCGCCGCCGAGCGTCCCGGCACGTTCCTGCTGGAGTCCGCCGAGAACGGCCGCTCCTGGTCCCGCTACTCCTTCGTCGGGGTACGGTCCGCCGCCACGCTCACCGAACGCGACGGCGCCACCCACTGGCTCGGCGCCCCGCCCGTCGGCGTCCCCGTGGACGGCGACCCGCTGGCCGCGCTGCGCGCCACGGTGGAGACCCTGCACACCCCCCGCGACCTCTCCGACGGGATGCCGCCCTTCACCGGCGGCATGGTCGGCTTCCTCGGCTTCGACATCGTCCGCCGCCTGGAGAAGATCGGCGACCACGCGCGCGACGACCTCGGGCTGCCCGAGCTGACGATGCTGCTCACCTCGGACCTCGCCGTGCTCGACCACTGGGACAACACCGTCCTGCTGATCGCCAACGCGATCAACCACAACGACCTGGACACCGGCGTCGACGAGTCGTACGCGGACGCCGTCGCCCGGCTCGACGCCATGGCCGCCGACCTCGCCAGGCCCGTCGACTCCATGCCCACCGCGCTGCCCGCCTCCGAACTCCCCGAGTACACCGCGCTCTGGGGCGGCCCCGACTTCCAGGCCGTCGTGGAGGACATCAAGGAGCGCATCCGGGCGGGCGAGGCCTTCCAGGTCGTCCCCTCCCAGCGTTTCGAGACCCCCTGCACCGCGAGCGCGCTCGACGTCTACCGGGTGCTCCGGGCCACCAACCCCAGCCCGTACATGTACCTCTTCCGCTTCCCCGCCGCCGACGGGGGCGAGCCCTTCGACGTCGTCGGGTCCAGCCCCGAGGCGCTGGTGAAGGTCGAGGACGGGCGGGCCATGGTCCACCCCATCGCCGGGACCCGGCCGCGCGGCGCCACCCCGCAGGAGGACCAGGCCCTCGCGGACGAACTGCTCGCCGACCCCAAGGAGCGCGCCGAGCACCTCATGCTCGTGGACCTCGGCCGCAACGACCTCGGGCGGGTCTGCCTGCCCGGCAGCGTCGAGGTGGTCGACTTCATGTCCGTGGAGCGGTACTCCCACGTCATGCACATCGTGTCGACCGTCACCGGCCGGGTCGCGGCGGACCGTACCGCCTTCGACGTCCTGACCGCCTGCTTCCCGGCGGGCACCCTCTCCGGCGCCCCCAAGCCGCGCGCCCTCCAGATCATCGACGAGGTCGAGCCCACCCGGCGGGGCGTGTACGGCGGCTGCGTCGGCTATCTCGACTTCGCCGGGGACTCCGACACGGCCATCGCCATCAGGACCGCGCTGCTCAGGAACGGCACCGCGTACGTCCAGGCCGGGGCGGGCGTCGTCGCCGACTCGGACCCGGTGTCCGAGGACCTGGAGTGCCGGAACAAGGCCGCGGCGGTCCTCCGGGCCGTCCACACGGCGAACCGGCTCAAGGCGCCCGCGCCGCACGGAGGCTGAGGGACCGGCCGGCGGGCCCCGGCCCGGGACCGCCGGAACCCCGGGGCGGCGGCACGAAAGGCCCGTAAGGGATAGTGGTGGGGTGAGTGCCGTCCCCGTACCCCAGCCCCGCGCCGCCGTCCCGGTGTCCACCGACGCCGCGAGCAGCCGCCGCAGTCTCGCCGTCGCCCTCCTCCTCGGTGCCGCGGGCGCCGCCGTCGTCCTCATCGCCTCCGGCCAGGTCTGGTCCCGGGGCACCGCCTCGGTGGGCGGTGGCAGCGTGCCGCTCTCCGCCGACGGCCGTGACGTCACCGGTGTGCCCGCCGCCCTCGCCGTCGTGGGACTGGCCGCCCTCGTCGCCGTGTTCGCCGTCCGCAGCGGAGGGCGCCTGCTCGTCTCCCTGCTGCTCACGCTGAGCGGCGCGGGAGCCGCCGCGACCGCCTTCCTCGGCGCGTCGGACAGCTCCGCCCTGGACGAGAAGGCCGCGACGACGGTCGGCGACAGCTCGGCGACCATCGGCGACGTCCTGACCCACACGGCCTGGCCGTACGTCACCGCCGTCGCCGGGGTCCTCATCCTGCTCGCCGGCCTGCTCTCCCTGCGGTACGGGAAGCAGTGGCCCGCCATGTCGGGACGCTACGAACGCGAGGGCGTGCCCCGGGCGGGCGGCGGGAGCGGCGCCGTGCGCAGGGGCCCGGCCAGGCCCGCGCCCGTCGTGGACCCCGACCGGCCCGAGGACCTGTGGAAGGCGCTGGACCGGGGCGAGGACCCGACGCGGGAGACGTGACCCCCGGCGCCGGAATGCCCCGCACATGCGGGACAATGGCGTTGAGCGTCCGACTCACACAGCGCAACACCAACGAGGAGCAACTCATGGCGGGCACCAGCCACGGACACACCCCGGCCGCCTGGACCGGCGTCACCATCGCGTTCATCGGGTTCTGCGTCGGCGGGGTCTTCACGGTGACGGCGGACCCGGTCGGGTTCTGGGTCGGCATCGGGGTCGTCCTGCTCGGCGGCGTGGTCGGCCTCGGGATGAAGTTCATGGGTCTCGGCATGCCCCAGGAGTCCACGGAGCAGGCGCGCGCCAGGGCCGAGGCCGGGCGGGCGCAGGTCGAGGGGGCCAACGCCGCCGACGGCGGCGACAAGGCCGCCGACAAGACCCACCAGACCGTCTGACGGGCGTCTCCCGCCCCCTCCGGCACGGGTGACACCGACGCGGCCCGGCAGGTC
>NZ_WWJY01000396.1 GCF_009865405.1 Streptomyces sp. SID3212
CGCTCCCCCGCTTGACCACCAGCGTCCGCGGCTCGGGCAGCGCCGCGCGGATCGCGTCCGCGCCCCGCAGCCCCCACGCCTCCGCCGCCTCGTCCTCGCCGACGAAGACCAGGTCGGCGCCGCGCGCCAGCTCCAGCAGGATCTCCGCGCCCGAGCCGTCGCGCCACAGCCCCGGCCGGTGGTTGACGTCGAAGGAGACCAGGGGGCGGCCCGGCCTGCGGCGGGTCAGCTCGCGCATCAGGGCCAGGCAACCGGCGGAGAGCGCGGCGGTGATCCCGGACAGGTGCAGGACCCGCCCCGTCCACAGGTCGCGGTACGGCACGGTCGCCGGGGACATCGCGGAGGCGGCGGACCCCGCCCGGTAGTACGCGACCTCGTGCGCGTCGGTCGCGCGGTCCGTCGCCGTACGGAAGTAGATGCCGGTGGGGCGCTCCGGGTCGCGCCGGACCCCCGACGTGTCGACGCCGTACGCGCCGACGGCGGCCACCAGATGGTCGCCGAAGCCGTCCGCGCCGACCCTGCTGACCCACTTCACCGCGTGCCCGGCGGCGGCCAGCGCGCACGCGACGTTGGACTCGGCGCCGCCGATGGCCCGGTCGAAGGACGGCACGTCGGCGAGGCGTCCGGGCCGGGAGGGCAGGAACGTGACCATGGACTCACCGAGGCAGACGACGTCCACCCGGGCGGGCACGGGTCCGGTCACTCCGGTCACTCTGGGGCTCCTCGCCGCTCGGCCGATGCGTGGAGGGGCCACCATTGACCCGACATCGGCTCGGATGTTAGACAGCGACAAGCGATATGCGCAATGGGTGTTGCAAATGTTGCAACGACAGCGATCAAAGTGATCCCACTTCGACACCGGAGGCCCTTATGGCGACCGACCGACCCGGCCCGCTCGGCGACGAGCGCGTGGAGCACCTCGGTGACGGACGTGTCGGCCACCTCGGCGACGAGCGGGTGGACCACCGTTTCAAGGGGCTCCCGCCGGACGCCGAGGGCCTGACGGTCGGCGCGCTCGCCTCCCAGCGCCGCGATCTGTTCACCGGCGGCTTCACCACCCCCGTGCTCGCCCTGTCCGCCGAGTCGCTCGCGCACAACCTCACCCTGCTGGAGACCTACGCCGAACGCCACGGCCTGGCCTTCGCCCCGCACGGCAAGACCTCCATGTCCCCCCAGCTCTTCGAGCGCCAACTCGCCCACGGCGCCTGGGGCATCACCGCCGCCCTGCCCCACCAGGCGCGCGTCTACCGGGCGTTCGGCATCCGGCGGATCTTCCTCGCCAACGAGGTGGTCGACGCGGCGGCGCTGCGCTGGCTGGCCGGCGAACTGGACCGTGACCCCGACTTCCGCTTCCTCTGTTACGTGGACTCCGTGCGCGGCGTCGAGTTGATGGACGAGGCCCTGCGCGCGGCCGGCGCCACCCGCCCGGTGGAGGTCGTCGTCGAACTGGGCGCGGGCGAGGGGGCCCGTACCGGAGCGCGTACGGAGGCGGACTGCGCGGCGGTCGCCGACGCGGTGGCCGCCGTCACCACCCTCCGCCTGGCGGGAGTCGCCGGGTACGAGGGCGAGGTGCCGGACGCCGACGGTGACCGGGTACGCGCCTGGCTGCGCCGACTGGTCGCGCTGGCCTCGGAGTTCGACAAGGCGGGCCGCTTCTCCGGCCGGGGCGGCCCGGACGGACCGGGCGGCCCGGACGAGATCGTGATCAGCGCGGGCGGCAGCGCCTGGTTCGACGCGGTCGCCGACGTCTTCGCCGGGATCCCGGAGCTCTCCCTCCCCGTACTGAAACTGCTGCGCTCCGGCGCGTACGTCTCGCACGACGACGGCCACTACCGCCGCCTCACGCCCTTCAACCGGGTGCCCGAGGAGGGCGCCCTGGAGCCCGCGTTCCGGCTGTGGGCGCAGGTGGTCTCCCGCCCGTCCGCCGGGCAGGCGTTCCTGAACGCGGGCAAGCGGGACGCGGCGTACGACCTGGACCTCCCGGAGGCCCAGGTGGTCCGGGACGGCCGTACCGGCGAGGTCAGGCCCGCCACCGGGCTGACCGTCACCGGCCTGTCCGACCAGCACACGTGGGTGTCCACCGCCGAGGGCGCGGAGCTGGAGGTCGGTGACTGGGTCGGGCTGGGGCTGTCCCACCCGTGCACGTCGTTCGACAAGTGGCAGCTGATCCCGCTGGTGGAGGCGGACGGCACGGTCACGGACCTGATCCGCACGTTCTTCTGAGAAGCCGCAAGAACCCCCGGACCCAGGACCCAGGACCCAGGACCCAGGAGCGCAGGCCATGGATCTCGTCATCCAGGACGTACAGGTCGTCGACGGCACCGGCGGCCCCTCCTACCGCGCGGACGTCGGCCTCACCGACGGCCGTATCGCCGCGATACGGCGGGAGGGCGGCGGCCCCCGCCTGAGCGCCGCCCGCTCCCTCGACGCCGCCGGGCTCGCCCTCTCCCCCGGCTTCATCGACATGCACGCGCACAGCGACCTCGCCCTCCTGCGCGACCCCGACCACTCCGCGAAGGCGGCGCAGGGGGTGACGCTGGAGGTGATCGGGCAGGACGGACTGTCGTACGCGCCCGTGGACGACGTGACCCTCGCGCAGGTCAGGCAGTCCATCACCGGCTGGAACGGCGACGGTTCGGACATCGACTTCGACTGGCGGACGGTCGGCGAGTACCTGGACCGGCTCGACCACGGCTTCGACGGCGCGGGCATCGCCGTCAACGCCGCGTACCTGATCCCGCAGGGCACGGTCCGTATGTACGCGGTCGGTTGGGACGACCGCCCGGCGACCGCCGCCGAACTGGTCCGTATGGAACGGCTGGTGGCCGAAGGCCTGGAACAGGGCGCGGTCGGCCTGTCCTCGGGGCTGACGTACACACCGGGCATGTACGCCGACGACGCCGAACTGACCGCGCTCTGCCGGGTGGTGGCGCGGTACGGCGGGTACTACTGCCCGCACCACCGCTCGTACGGCGCCGGCGCCCTCCAGGCGTACGAGGAAATGGTCACGCTCACCCGCCGGGCCGGCTGCGCGCTCCATCTGGCCCACGCCACCATGAACTTCGGCGTCAACGAGGGCAAGGCCCCCGACCTGCTGGCCCTGTTGGACGCCGCGCTGGACGCGGGCGCCGACATCACCCTGGACACCTATCCGTACACCCCCGGCTGCACCACCCTCGTGGCGATGCTGCCCAGTTGGGCGAGCGAGGGCGGCCCCGACAGCATCCTGGCGCGGCTGCGCGACAACACCACCGCCGAGAAGATCCGCCACCACATGGAGGTGGTGGGCGCGGACGGCTGCCACGGGGTGCCCATCGAGTGGGACACGATCGAGATCTCGGGGGTCTCGGCGCCGGGCCTGGACCCGTACGTGGGGAAGACGGTCGCCGCGTCGGCGGCCGAGCGCGCGGAGGCCCCCTGGGCCACGGCCCGCAGGCTGCTGATCGAGGACGGTCTCGGCTCGACGATCCTCCAGCACGTGGGCCACGAGGAGAACGTCCGGGAGATCATGCGCCACCGCGTGCACACGGGCGGCAGCGACGGCATCCTCCAGGGCGCCAAGCCTCATCCGCGTACGTACGGCACGTTCCCGCAGTATCTCGGGCGGTACGCACGGGAGTTGGGCGTCCTGAGCCTGGAGGAGTGCGTGGCGCACCTGACCTCGCGCCCGGCCGCGCGGCTGCGCCTGCCCGATCGCGGTCTGGTACGGGAGGGCTACCGCGCGGACCTGGTCCTCTTCGACCCGGCCACGGTGGCGGCCGGGTCGACGTTCGACTCCCCCCGCACGCTGCCGGTGGGCATCCCGCACGTGCTGATCGACGGCCGCTTCGTGATCGAGGACGGCCGGCGGACGGACACGCTGGCGGGGCGGTCGGTGCGGCGTACGGGGTGACGCGGTCGGTGATCGTGTACGAGCTCAGGCCGAGGCGAGCCGCAGCACGAACGCGGCGACGGCCAGCACCACGAACACCCCGGCCGGGGCGATCTCGTGGTCCTTGGCGCGCAGGTGCGTGACGACGGCCCCGACGAAGTAGAGGAAGACCCCGACCGCCGCCGCCTCGCCTATCAGCGGCACCCACAGCCCCACGACCAGTCCCACCGCGCCGAGCGCCTTCAGCGTGGCCAGCCTCGGCAGCCAGGACTCCGGCACGCCGAGTCCGAGCATCGACGCGATGACCTTCTCGACGCGGGTGAACGTACCGACGGCGGACATGGTCAGTCCGGCGGCGAGCAGCAGGCCGACGACGGCGTAGGCGATGAACACAGGTGCCCCTCTGGAGACGGTGGAAGCGGAGGTGAGGGGGCCCGGTCCCGGGCCCGACCCCGCACAACCTGTCGTGGCCGCGAGCAGCGAGGAAGCCCCGGCCGAGGCGGGTACTGGCAGGGCTACGATCCGGGGGCGGATCCGGCGTAAATTGCCGGGGTGAGCCACAACGAGCTGGGCCTCTTCCTGCGCGCCCGCCGCGAGGCCGTGACACCCGCCCAGGTGGGCCTCCCCGGCGGCAGCCGACGCCGTACGCCCGGTCTGCGCCGGTCCGAGCTGGCGATGCTGGCGGGCATCAGCGTCGAGTACCTGGCCCGCCTCGAACAGGGCCGGGGCCGCCACCCGTCGGCCCAGGTGCTCGGCGCGCTCGCCGAGGCGCTGCGGCTGACGGCCGACGAGCGTTTCGCGCTCATGCGCGCCGAGAAGGTCACGACCGGCGACCTGGGGCTGTGCCCGGGCGCGGGCACCCCGCCGGCCCGTACCGTACGGCCCACGATGCGGGCCCTCCTCGACCGGCTGGAGCCCACCCCGGCCGTCCTGGTCAACCGGCTGACCGAGGTGCTGGCGTACACGGAGGGGTACGGGCGGCTGGTCGCCCCGCTGGGCCTGCTGGACGTCCCCGCCCCGAATCTCGCCCGCTATGTGTTCACGGACCGGCGGGCCCGTACGGTCCTGGTGGACTGGGAGCGGGAGGCGGACGTACTGGTCTCGCGCCTCAAGACCGACTCCGTACCGGAGGACCGCTTCCTGGCGTCGTTCGTGGAGGAACTGTCCGGGGTGGCCGGGGCTCCTTTCACGGACCGCTGGGCGCGCGCCGCCCTGACCCCGGAGAGCCCGCTGTCACAGCGGGTGGCGCATCCGTCGGCGGGCGCGCTCAGCCTGGCGACCGAGACGCTGGACCTGCCGGGCCTGGACGGCCTGCACGTGGTGGTGCACCTGCCGGCGGACGACGCCACGTCGGCGGCGCTGGACAACCTGACGGGGCGCAGGCCGGGGGCGCTGCACGCGGTGGCGGGGTGACCGTCCCGCGCGCGCCGTACGGCCCGGAAAGGCACTGGTGAGCGAGCGGGTCCCACGAACTCATGACCATCCGGTGATGACCGGATCCTCCCGCCCCTTCCGCTCGTCTCTCTCCGAGGACGACGCGAGGCGACAGCGGGAGTGGTGGGGACGATGGCACGCACGGGCATTCGACCGACTCGAACAGCTCGAACGGCGGGGGTGCGGGGGGTACGGGCCGCCTTGCTCGTCCTGATCGCGGCGGCCCTGGCCACGGGGTGCGGCGGCGAGCTCGCGAACGGGTCCCGGGGCGCCGGCGGCACCGACGACAAGGGCGCGACGGTCCGGTCCGGGGCAACCCCGCAGGCCCGTACG
>NZ_WWJY01000397.1 GCF_009865405.1 Streptomyces sp. SID3212
CTCGGAGACGGGTGCGCGGCCGGGTGCGGGGCCGGGTGCGGGGTCCGGTGTGATGTCCGTCGTGGTGTCGGTGGGGTCGTTGGTGCGGGCGTCGGTGGGGGTGTCGGCCGCCGTGCGGTGGTCGGCCTCGGCTTCGGGGAATCCGCCCGGGCGGGCGTCGGTGGGCGGGCGCTGGGACTCGTACGCGCTCCATGTCCGGTTGGAGAGGTACCAGAGCAGGCCCACCAACGCGGTGGGCACCAGCGAGGCCAGGGCCAGCCGGCGGCCCGGCTGCGCCCACCAGCCGTGCTCCTCCGGGGAGAGGAAGCCGAGCCAGGACCGGTCGGCGACGCAGTGCGCGGAACCGGCGCACTGCCAGGCCGTGAGGTCGAGGGCGACCTCGGAGGCGGCGGCGGTCAGCAGCACGGTGAGGGTGAGGGCGACCAGTCGTACCAGTACGCCGTACAGCCGTTGGGACTTCATCCGGCCCTTGGTCGCCGGGCGCATCCAGTGCGCCAGATTGACGACCATGAAGGGCAGGAGTAAGAGCCACAGGGCTCTGGAGCCGTTTCCCGAGGTGAGGTTGCACCAGACGTACGCCTCCGGGACCGGCCGGCCGTCGGCCTTCGCGTCCCCGGCGGTCTCGTCCCCGGCGGTCCGGTCCTCGGCGTCCACGTCGTCCGCGCGACGGAAGACCGCCGCCGTGTCGTCGCCCGTGACACGGACCGTACGCGGATCGCCGAGCATCTCCTGCGGTGTGGTGCCACCGACACCGTGCACGAACAGTTCGAGCGCGGGTCCGCCACGGTGCGGAACAGGAGTCTCAGGAGGCACTTCGGTCACTCACCCTCCGGATGCCGGGATCGGCCGGCGGCTCGGCCGACACGGGGAACCTCCCCGGGCGCCACCGCCGCCAATCCCCGCCGCGCGGGTCACAGGCGCGTGGGAGGATGAAACAGGCATGCCGAAGCGGAAGGACAGCTCCCGTGGTGAGCGACAACCAGAACCTCCTCGCGGAGCAGCGTCGTGCCGTGATCCTGGACGAGGTGCGCCGGCGCGGTGGGGTCCGGGTCAACGAGCTGACGCGCAAGCTCAATGTCTCCGACATGACCGTGCGCAGGGACCTGGACGCGCTCGCCCGGCAGGGTGTGGTCGAGAAGGTGCACGGCGGCGCGGTCCCGGTGGTCGAGGCGAGCGCGCACGAGCCGGGGTTCGAGGCCAAGTCGGCGCTGGAGCTGAGCGCCAAGGAGGACATCGCCCGGGCGGCGGCGGCGCTGGCCGTGCCCGGCAGCGCGATCGCGCTGTCAGGTGGTACGACGACCTACGCGCTGGCGCAGCACCTGCTGGACGTACCGGACCTGACGGTGGTGACCAACTCGGTGCGGGTGGCCGACGTGTTCCACGCGGCGCAGTCCGCCGGGGCGGTGGGCGGCCGGCGGCCCGGCGCGGCCACGGTGGTGCTGACGGGCGGGGTGCGGACCCCGTCGGACTCGCTGGTGGGCCCGATCGCCGACCAGGCGATCCGCTCGCTGCACTTCGACGTGCTGTTCCTCGGGGTGCACGGCATCTCCGTGGAGGCGGGTCTTTCGACTCCGAATCTGGGGGAGGCGGAGACCAACCGGCGGTTCGTGCGGTCCGCGCGCCGGGTGGTGGTGGTCGCCGACCACACCAAGTGGGGGACGGTGGGGCTCAGTTCGTTCGCGACGCTGGATCAGGTCGACACGCTGGTGACGGATGCCGGGCTGTCGGCGGGGGCCCGGGAGGAGATCGCCGAGGTGCTGCCCGGCCTGGTGGTGGCGGGTGAGTCCGTGCCCGGAGAACCGTCCGTGGCCGGAAGGCCGGAGGAGGACGGATCCGGATGACCGCGTTCCGTATCGACCGCACCACACCGCTCGCCGCCGAGGAGGCCTGGCGGCGGCTCACCGACTGGCCCGCGCACGCGGATCAGGTGCCCCTGACGACGATCTCCGTCCGCACGCCCGGACCCACCCGGGTCGGTACGGTTTTTGTCGCCCGGAGCGCGCTGGGAGCCGTCGGGTTCGACGACCCGATGGAGGTGGTCCTCTGGGAGCCGCCCGTCGCGGGGGCGCCGGGCCGCTGCCGGCTGGAGAAGCGGGGCACGGTGATGGTGGGTTGGGCCGAGATCCGCGTACGGGAGGAGGGCACCGGGTCGTCCGTGTCCTGGGAGGAGGACCTGGGCCTGCGCAGGCTGCCCCGGTCGTTCGGCCCGCTCACCGCGCGGGCCGGAGGGCTGGTGTTCGGCCGGGCGGTCGACCGCCTGCTTCGGGGCTGAGGGCCGCCCCCTCGGTCAGGCGGGCCAGACGCCGGTCTCCAGGAACCGGTCGAGCGTGATCGTGTACGGGTCGATGTCCAGGCCCTGCCCGGCGAGCCAGGTGTCGGAGTAGTACTTGTCGAGATAGCGGTCTCCGGGGTCGCAGAGCAGGGTGACCACGCTCCCCTGCCGGCCGTCGGCGACCATCTCCGCCACGATCCGCAGCGCGCTCCACAGTCCGGTGCCGGTGGAGCCGCCGGCCTTGCGTCCGATGACCCGTTCCAGGGTGCGTACGGCGGCGACGCTCGCGGCGTCCGGGACCTTCATCATCCGGTCGACGGCGCCGGGCACGAAGCTCGGTTCCATGCGGGGACGGCCGATGCCCTCGATCCGGGACCCGCGGTCGGCGCTGGCGGTGGCGTCCCCGCGTGTCCAGCCGTCGAAGAAACAGGAGTTCTCCGGGTCCGGCACACAGATCAGCGTGTCGTACTGCATGTAGTGCACGTAGCGGGCGATGGTCGCCGACGTGCCGCCCGTACCGGCCGTCGCGACGATCCAGGCGGGCTCGGGATGGCGTTCCGACCTGAGCTGCTGGAACATCGATTCGGCGATGTTGTTGTTGCCCCGCCAGTCGGTGGCCCGCTCCGCGTAGGTGAATTGGTCCATGTAGTGGCCGCCGCTCTCCGCGGCGAGGCGCGCCGACTCCGCGTACAGCGTCCGTGAGTCGTCGACGAAGTGGCAGCGCCCGCCGTGGAATTCGATGAGCCGGCACTTCTCGTGGCTGGTGGTGCGCGGCATGACCGCGATGAAGGGCACGCCGATCAGTTTCGCGAAGTACGCCTCGGAGACGGCGGTCGAGCCGCTGGAGGCCTCGATCACCGGTTTGCCGGGCCTGATCCAGCCGTTGCACAGGCCGTACAGGAAGAGGGAGCGGGCCAGCCGGTGCTTGAGGCTGCCGGTCGGGTGCGTCGACTCGTCCTTCAGGTACAGGTCCACGCCCCACGCCTCGGGCAGCGGGAAGCGCAACAGGTGGGTGTCCGCCGAGCGGTTGGCGTCGGCCTGGACCTTCCGTACGGCTTCCTTGAGCCAGGCGCGGTAGCGGGGGTCGGTACGGTCCACGTCGACGGTCACGACGCGCGTGTCCGGCGTGGCGCCGGGCGCTCCCGTGCCGGGCGCCCCCGCGCGTTCGGCCGATCCGGCCCTGTCGTGCTGTTCCGTCATGCGCGCCGTTCCTCGGTTGTTGTCGGCTCCGGTCCCCGGTCCGTCACGCTACCGCCACCACCTGCGCCAATGATGACTTTGGGTATCCATGGCACCAGCTTCTGGCACCGACCGGCATACTGGGTGAGGACCATGCTCGGGTCAGTGGCACGGAGGGGGCTGAGAGGCCATGGCAGAGCCCGATTTCAGCGCGCGCGGGGTGCGGATAGAGCGGTGGCCCCGCTCACTCACCCGGGCCGGGCAGGTGCTCATCCAGGACGGCAGGCTGGCGCTGCTGACCAGCTACGGCCGGGTGATCGACAGTGCTCCGCTCCGGGCGGTCCAGGCCGCGCGGCCGTGGTTCGCGGGCAAGGGCAGCACGGTCGCGACCGTCAACGGCACGCGCTACCGGCTGACCATGGGCCAGCGCGGCGGCGGGCGCAGGCCGGACGCGTCGGCGCTGGCGGGCCGGTTCCTGGAGGCCGTGAGCAGGGCGACCCGTACGAAGAGCTGACCGTACGAAAAATCTGAGACCGCGCCACGGACCCGCCCCGGATCCTCCGGGTCGCGGGTCCCTCCCCTGCTGTCCGCGAGTTGCGGAGCCGTATCCCCTGGTTCACTCTGGTCTCACCCCTCACTCAGGGTGAACCGGCGGTGACGCTGCGATCCAGCCCCGCCGGGCGGGAACAGCAGCGAGCCAGTTGCTGGATCCGGTCCTTCGTCGTCTTCCGGACCTCAATTCGGGGAGTCGCAGCCGTGATCAGCCAGCCAAGCAGGCACTGCACGGTGGAGCTCCAGGCCCTGCCGTCGCGGATCGGTCAGGTCCGCAGAATCATCTCCGCGCAATTGCGCTACTGGCATCTCGACCCCTTGATCGATCCCACGGCACTCGGAGTCACCGAGCTGCTGACCAACGTCCACCGGCACGCACAGCCGGACAAGATGTGCACCGTCGACATCGCGTTGCTGCTCGACCGGCTCACGGTCTCGGTCAGCGACCACGACCCACGGGTGCCGACGGTCAACGACGCGAAACTCCTCGACACCGGCGGCCGGGGTCTCGCCCTGATCGCGGCGGTCAGCGAGAGCTGGGGCATCCGCCCCGAGGGCGAGCTGGGCAAGAGCATCTGGTTCACCCTGCCCGCACCACCGGCCGCCCTGGCCCTGCCGCCGCGCCCTGTGTACGGCGCGACGACGGACGGCCCCTTCCGGGGGACGGAACTCAGCGCCGTGATAAGGGAACACGGACAGACCGAGGCCCGCTCGGCCGTGGTGGGCTGAACGGGCGGACGGACCGGGGTGGACCGGGGGCCGTCGGACCCCCGGATCCACCCGATCGGTCCACCGCGGCCTCGCTGGATTCTGTACCTACTAGTATGTACATTCGGGTCATGAACACTTCGGAGCGGCTGGTCGAGGCCACCCGGGAACTGCTGTGGGACCGGGGCTATGTGGGCACCAGCCCCAAGGCGATCCAGCAGCGGGCGGGCGCGGGGCAGGGCAGCATGTACCACCACTTCACCGGCAAGCCCGAACTGGCGCTCGCGGCGATCGAGAGCACGGCGCACGACATGCGGGCGGCGGCGGAAACCGCTCTCTCGGGGGACGGCTCCGCGTACGACCGGATCTCCGCGTATCTCCTGCGCGAGCGGGACGTGTTGCGCGGGTGTCCGGTCGGGCGGCTGACGATGGACCCGGACATCATGGCCGACGCGTCGCTGCGCGCGCCGGTCGACGCGACGATCGGCTGGCTGCGGGGACGGCTCGCGGCGATCGTCGAAGAGGGCATGGCGAGCGGGGAGTTCGCGTCCGGTCTCGACCCGGTGGAGGTCGCTTCGGCGGTCGTCGCGACGGTGCAGGGGGGCTATGTGCTGGCCCGCGCCTCGGGGTCGCCGGCGGCGTTCGACGCCGGGGTGCGGGGGCTGCTGGCGCTGCTGCGGCCCGGCGGGGCCGTGGCCTGACGGCGACCGGGGCGGTCACGCCCACGCCCATGCCACGCCCGCGCAGCCGGATTCCCGCCCCCGCCACGGAGGACCCCCGCATGCATGCCATGCAGTACGAGATCACCCTTCCCGCCGACTACGACATGGGCATCATCCGCACCCGCGTCGCGACGAAGGGCCATCTGCTCGACGCCTTCCCCGGGTTGGGCCTCAAGGCGTACCTGATGCGTGAGCGCGGCGAGCAGTCGGTGGTCAACCAGTACGCGCCGTTCTACCTCTGGGCCGCGCAGGACGGCATGAACGCCTTCCTGCTGGGAGCCGGATTCGACGGCGTCGTCAGGGACTTCGGCAGACCCGAGGTCCAGCACTGGACCGGTCTCGCCTTCGAGGAGGGCCCGGCGAGCGCGTGCGTCGCGCGCACGGCCGTACGCCGCCGTCACCGTGTCCCCGAAGGCGCCCCGCTGCCCGCCCTGTTGGCGGAGGCGGTCGAGGAGACCCGGCGGCTGTCCGGGGTCGCCGGGGTGGTGTGCGCGGCGCTCGCACTGGATCCGCGCCACTGGGAGCTGGTCCACTTCACCCTGTGGGACCACGACACCCCCCGCGCGGTGGGTGACCGCTTCCAGGTGCTCCACGTGTCCCAGCCGGAGCGCGCGGCGCTGACGTCGAACGCCCGCACTGGATGAGACCCGTACGCTGACGACCGATGAGCCGGTGACGTCACGGCGCCAGCGCCGCCAGGGGGTCGTCCAGGATCGGTTGCCAGGCCACCTCCGCCGCTCCGACCAGGCTGTTGTGGTCCAGGGTGCAGGCCAGGATCGGGACCCCGCCGCTGCGGCCCCAGAGGCTGCGGTCCGCCACCACCGCGCGCAGGCGGTCCGGGTCCGCTTCGAGCAGTTCCTTGTGCAGGCCGCCGAGGATGATGCGATCCGGGTTGAGGATGTTGACCAGGCCGGCGAGGCCGAGGCCGAGGCGGTCGATCAGTTCCTCCACGGCTCTCCGTACCGTCGGATCCGTGCCGTCCGTGCGGAGCAGGTCGCGGGACTGCTGCAACAGCGAGACCTCCGGGCCCGGTTCGCGGCCCGCCGCCGTGAGGAAGGCCAGGGGGTCGGCCTCGACGTCCAGGCAGCCCTTGCCGCCGCAGTAGCAGGGGCGGCCCTCGGGATTGACGGTCAGGTGGCCCACTTCCAGCGCGAGGCCCGAACTGCCCGTGTGCAGGCGGCCGTCGAGGACGAGCGCGCCGCCCACCCCCCGGTGGCCGGTGGCGACGCAGAGGAGGTGCTGGGCGCCGCGTCCGGCGCCGTGGCGGTGCTCGGCAAGGGCGGCGAGGTTGACGTCGTTGCCCGTGAACGCGGGGCCCTCGATCCCCGCCGCGCCCACCCGCTCCGCGAAGATCTCGCGGACCGGGGCGCCGGCCGGCCACGCGAGGTGCAGCGGGTTCAGGGCCGTACCCTCGGGTTCGGCGACGGCCGACGGTACGGCGAGTCCCGCGCCCACGCAGCGCCGCCCGGCGGCGCGCAGGAGCCCGGCCCCCACCTCGACGACCTCGCCCAGCACTTGGGCCGGGTCGGCCGTGACCGTACGCCGGGCGGGCGCGGTGGCGACGATACGTCCGCCGAGCCCGACCAGGGCGGCCCGGAAGCCGTCGGCGTGGATCTGGGCGGCGAGCACGACCGGCCCGGTGTCGTCCACGGACAGCCGGTGCGAGGGACGGCCCTGGGAACCCGCCGCCGCCCCGGGGCGTGAATCCACCCGGATCAGCCCCAGCGCCTCCAGCTCCGCCGCGACCGCGCCGGCCGTGGCACGGGTCACACCCAGCTCGGCGGTGAGGACGGCGCGGGTGGGCGCCCGTCCCGTGTGGACCAGTTCCAGTGCCGGGCCGAGCGCGCCACGGCCTCTCTCCAGCTTCGCCCGGGTGGTCGCCTTGCCGTTCATGGGGGCGAGTCTCCCATGATCCGGAGGGGTGGCGACGCCTTGTACGGAACGGGGCACCGCCCCTATCCTCCTTTTGTGCCGTTCCGAAACAAAGTGAGTCCCGCCGCGCCCGCCCCGTCCGCCTCAGCCGCGTCGTCGCTGTCCGCCCTCCGTACCGCCCTCACCCTCTTCTTCGCCCTGGACGGCTTCCTGTTCGCCGGCTGGGTCGTCCGCATCCCCGCGATCAAGGAACAGACCGGAGCCTCCGCGAGCCACCTCGGCCTCGCGCTCCTCGGGGTGTCCGCCGGCGCGGTCGTGACCATGACCCTCACCGGACGGCTCTGCCGCCGCTTCGGCAACCACCCGGTCACCGTCGCCAGCGTGACCCTGCTCTCCCTGAGCATCGTCCTGCCCCCGCTGACCCACTCGGCGCTCGCCCTCGGCCTCGTGCTGCTGCTCTTCGGCGCGGCCTACGGCTCCACCAACGTGGCGATGAACAGCGCGGCCGTCGACCTGGTCACCGCGCTGCGGCGGCCGGTGATATCGAGCTTCCACGCCGCGTTCAGCCTGGGCGGCATGGCCGGCGCGGGGCTCGGCGGGCTGCTCGCCGGCGGCCTCTCCCCCACCGTCCACCTGCTCCTCCTGGCCGGGCTCGGCCTGGCCGTCACCGCCGTGGCGGGCCCCGCGCTGCTGCGCCACC
>NZ_WWJY01000398.1 GCF_009865405.1 Streptomyces sp. SID3212
GCGGCCTCGGTCGGCACGGCCTCGGTGCGGTTGGCGCCGACGCCGGTGGACCGCCCGTACACCCGTCCCGACGCGGCCAGCTCGCGCGCCGCGTCCCAGGTCCGCTCGACGCGCTTCATCGCGTCGGTGCCGGGGACGGGACGGGCGGCGCCGTCGGCCAGCCGTACGACGTCGGCCACCGGGAGGCTCTGCCCGTCCAGGACGACCACGGCGGCGGCCACCGGGTACGGCGGGTGGGACGACATCATGCGCGCATGCCCCCTTTTGGCATCCATTCAGCCACACACAACTCTGCATGACTATATGCAAGCCGGGCAAGCGCGGCAGCTGTCAGGCGCAACCCTTCTCCGGGGTCAAGGCTCCGGACCACGGCTCCGGGTCCGGCTCCAGCTCCGGATCACGGCTCCGGGTCAGGCGTACTCCTTCTCCCGGGGCGCGAAGATCAGGTTGCGGCTCTTGCCCGGCCGCCCGTCGGCGATCGGCACGAGCCTGCGGTCGGACTCCGAGATCCAGCGGAAGGTGTAATCGAGGTCCCGGAAGGGCTCGGTGAGCTGGTCCAGCAGCGTCGACTGGAGCGCTTCGAGGATGACGACGGGCCGGTCGCGCTTGAGGAGGTGCCGGGCCCCGGCGAGGACGCTCGGCTCGTGGCCCTCGACGTCGATCTTGATCAGGTCGACCGGGGTGTCCCCCAGGGCGTCGTCCAGGGAGACGAGCTGCACCCGGCTGGTGATCGCGCTGGCCACGGGCTTGGTGAAGTCCTCCAGGGAGGAGCCGGTGGACAGTAGGTTCACCAGCGGGAAGCGGATGTTGATGTCCGCGAACCCCACGTGGTCGGAGACGCCCTTCTGGTGCAGCACCAGGTTCTTGACGCCGTTGATCCGGTGGTTGACGGCCAGCCTGGCGTGGATGGGCGGGACCGGCTCGAACGCGTGCACCTTGGCCTTGGGGGCGGAGAGGGCCGCGATCATCGCGTAGTAGCCGACGTGCGCGCCGACATCGAGGACCGTACGGCTGCCGGCGGCGAGGCGGCTCCAGTGGTAGAGGCTCGCCGACTCGTAGCCGAAGCGGCCGTTCCACACGGTGTCGAGGGCGACGGCCTCGTCGTTCGCGCAGAACATGACGAACGGCGGACAGAGGCCCGAGTCGATCTCCACCCACCCGTGGTGGGGAAAGGCCTTGCGGTGGGTGTTCAGGATCTCGGTGGTCGTGACCGGCCGGATGCGCGCGGCCTCCGCCGCGGTCACCCGGTTCCCCGCGTCGAGGTCTTGGATCCGGGTCCCGCGCGGGGCGGCGGCGGGCCGGCCGGAGCCCGGCTGCGCCCGGCGTGCGGCTGACGAGATCTTGCGGAGGATCTTCACGGGTCTCCTTGGATGTCTTCCGACGGAAGGGCCGTTCGAGTGTGCCGATGTTGTCGCCGCCCGCTGAGCGCAGGATGTTCACCGGGTGAACGTGAGGCGAATGCCTGGGCGTCGGCCCCGGCGCGTGCGGGGGACCGGAAAATGGGGGGGTTACCCCCAGGGACCGCGAGCACTCCCGCTTCGTACGGTGGTCCGCATGGAAGCCTTCGATCCTGAGCTCAAGAAGGAGCTCGACGCGACCCTTCAGGCCCGCCGGGAGCTGGGGACGGAGTACGAGCCCGCGCTCGTCGAGTCGTTCCTGGAGAAGGTCGAGCAGCGCCTCGACGGGACGGTGGACCGCCGGGTACGGCGCCAGCTCGCCGAACAGCAGATGTCGGCGGCCCGCAGCAGCCGCTCGCCGGCCGGCCCCGAGGGGTTCGGTGAGCGGTTCGGCTTCGGCATCATCTCGCTGATCCTGGCCATCCCGCTGTCCGCGATCGCCGCCGTCCAGGCCGGCAACAAGGGGCTGATCGTCTGCTGGCTGGGCATCGTCGCGGTCAACACGGTGCATTCGTCGCACGGCTGGCCGTGGGCCGCGCGGCGGCGGCGCGAATCCGACTGGGAGGACTGAGGACCGGCGCGTACGACCCGGAGAGTCCCGGGCGCGGACCGCGCCCGGGAAAAAGTAAGCGCGGGGACCGCCGCACCCCCATTACTGGGGGGCGGGACGACGACGGTCCCCGCGAGGGACACGATCCGGGTCAGGGCCGGTTCTCGTGTCCTGGGCGTCCATGGAGGTCCGGGAGCCGCTCCGTAGTCCGTGACGCCGACAACAACCAATGTGCCGTACGCGTGTTAAGCGGGTGCTGCGTGGACGTGTCGCCCTCGTACCACTTTCGCGAATGCGCGAAACCCCGGGTCAATGTGCGGGGTGGGGCACGTCCTTGGACAGGAACGCCAGCAGATCCTGCCTGCTCACGACACCGGTCGGCTTTCCCTCCACCAGCACGATCGCCGCGTCGGCGCCGTCCGAGCCGCTCAGCGCGGCCATCAGGTCGGCGACCGCCTCACCGGAACCGACCTGCGGCAGCGGCCCCGACATGTGCTTCTCCAGCGCGTCGCCGAGCGCGGCCCGCTGGGTGAACAGCGCGTCCAGGAGGTCCCGTTCCACGACCGAGCCGATGATCTCGGCGGCCATCACGTCCGGGTGTCCCGCGCCCGGCTTCACGATGGGCATCTGGGAGACGCCGTACTCCCGCAGGACCTCGATGGCCTGCCCGACCGTTTCCTCCGGGTGCATGTGGAGGAGCGTCGGGATGGGGCCCTCCTTGTGCCGCAGGACGTCACCGACGGCCGCCGCGCCCCCGGTCTGCTCCAGGAACCCGTAGTCGTTCATCCACTCGTCGTTGAAGATCTTGCTGAGGTAGCCGCGCCCGCTGTCCGGCAGCAGGACGACCACGACGTCGTCGGGGCCGAGCCCCTCGGCGACCTTCAGCGCCGCCACGACCGCCATCCCGCAGGAGCCGCCGACGAGCAGCCCCTCCTCCTTGGCCAGCCGGCGGGTCATCCGGAACGAGTCCTTGTCGGACACGGCGACGATCTCGTCCGTGACCGTACGGTCGTACGCGGTCGGCCAGAAGTCCTCACCGACGCCCTCGACCAGGTACGGCCGGCCCGAGCCGCCCGAGTAGACGGACCCCTCGGGGTCCGCGCCGACGACGCGCACGCTGCCGCCGCTGACCTCCTTGAGGTAGCGGCCGGTGCCCGAGATGGTGCCGCCGGTGCCCACACCCGCCACGAAATGGGTGATTTTCCCCTCCGTCTGCTCCCACAGCTCCGGACCGGTGGTCTCGTAGTGCGAGCGGGGGTTGTTCGGGTTGCTGTACTGGTCCGGCTTCCAGGCGCCCGGCGTCTCCGTGACCAGCCGGTCGGAGACGTTGTAGTACGACTCCGGGTGGCTGGGATCGACCGCCGTCGGGCAGACGACGACCTCGGCGCCGTACGCGCGCATGACGTTGATCTTGTCCGTGGACACCTTGTCAGGGCACACGAAAACGCACTTGTACCCCTTCTGCTGGGCCACGATCGCGAGTCCGACGCCGGTGTTGCCGCTGGTCGGTTCGACGATCGTGCCGCCCGGCCGGAGCTCGCCGCTCTGCTCCGCCGCCTCGATCATGCGCAGGGCGATCCGGTCCTTCACCGAACCGCCCGGGTTGAAGTATTCGACCTTGGCCAGGACTGTCGCCCGAATGCCCGTGGTCACGCTGTTCAGTTTCAACAGCGGGGTATTGCCAACCAGACTGATCATCGAGTCGTGGAATTGCACCGTATGTCTCCGGGGTCTCCGTGATGGTCCGGCCAGCGTATGCGGAGACGCGCGAGATTGGGCGACGGTCCTTACGGGGCAGTTAGCTGGTGTACGTACTCACGCGTAGGGCGCGCGGCGTACGGCGTGCGGCGAGGAGGAGGTGGCTCGGACTGTGTCGAGGGCGAGGGTGGCACGGCGGATCGCGGCGGGCGCGGCCTACGGGGGCGGGAGCATCGGCCTGATCGGCGCGGCCGGCGTGGGGATCCTGCTGGCGGAGGCGCAGCTGGCGAAGCGGTCGGTGGGCGGCGGGATCGCACCCGTACCGCCGAGCGGTAACGGGTGGTACGGACTGGCCTTCGGGCACACCGATCCGCTGCGGATGGGCATGCTGGGCGATTCGACGGCGGCGGGGCAGGGCGTGCGCCGGGCGGGGCAGACCCCGGGGGCGCTGCTGGCCTCGGGGCTGGCGGCGGTCGCGGAGCGGCCGGTGGACCTGCGGAACGTGGCGCTGCCGGGGGCGCGCTCGGACGATCTGGACCGGCAGGTGACGCTGCTGCTGTCCGGCGCGGAGCCGCCGGAGGTCTGCGTGATCATGATCGGCGCGAACGACGTCACGCACCGGATGTCGGCGACGCGGTCGGTGCGGTACCTGTCGGCGGCGGTACGGCGGCTGCGGACGGCGGGCGCCGAGGTGGTCGTGGGGACCTGTCCGGACCTGGGCACGATCGAGCCGGTGTACCAGCCGCTGCGCTATCTGGCGCGCCGGGTGAGCCGGCAGCTGGCGGCGGCGCAGACGATCGTGGCGGTCCAGCAGGGGGCCCGTACGGTCTCGCTGGGGGACCTGCTGGGTCCTGAGTTCGCGGAGAACCCCCGGGAGCTGTTCGGGCCTGACAACTACCACCCGTCGGCCGAGGGGTACGCGACGGCGTCGATGGCCGTCCTGCCCACGCTGTGCGCGGTGCTGGGCCTGTGGCCGGAGACCGATCACCTCGACGTGTCGCGTGACGAGGACATGCTCCCGGTGGCCAAGGCCGCCTCGGCCGCCGCGTCCCGGGCGGGCACGGAGGTCGCCGGCGCGCGCGGGCCGTGGGCCCTGTTGAAACACCGGCGGCGCAGGCACCCGGTCACGCCGGTGGACGTGGCCCCCCAGGAGGCGGCCCCCGAGGACATCGCCTCCCAGGACGCCCAGGATCTCGCCTCCCAGGAGGCGGCCCCGCACAACACCACCCCCCGGGGCGCGAGCGTCGCGGACCCGGACGCCGAGACGCC
>NZ_WWJY01000038.1 GCF_009865405.1 Streptomyces sp. SID3212
TGGCCCGGCTGGCCCGGCTGGCCCGGCTGGCCCGGCTGGCCCGGCCGCTCCCGCTGCTCCCGCCGCTCGGTGCATGACGCGGTCAACTCCGGCAGCAGACCGGTAAGTTCGGTCCGCAGGTCGTCCGTCGCGGGCAGGAACGTGGCCCGGCCGTCCTTGAAGCACGCCCGCATCTCCTCCAGCGCCGCCGCCCCCTCCGGGCCGAGGATCAGCTCCGGGACGGCCCCGAGCGCGATCAACCGCCCTCCCGCCGTGGCGAATTCGATCAGCCGGCGCGCCGTCTCCTCCTCCAGGACCGTGCACGCGGGCAGGACCACCGCCGCGTACGCCTCGTCCGCCATATGGAGGCGCGCGATCGTGGCGGCGGGCACCGGCCGCCGGACCTGGGCGCCCGCCAGCGAGGCGTCGTCGATGACGTCCGCGTCCAGGCCCAGCCGGTCCATGAGGCCGGGGCGGGTCCTGAACCAGGACATGTCGCCTACCAGTTCGAGGTACGTGGACTGCGCGCGTACCGCCTCCGCCGAGACCCCGTCCAGCGCGGAACCGGCCTGGGCGGTCGTCGTCGGCAGCAGGATCGCCACGTCGCAGAGATGGCTGCCGAGGCTCAGGATCGCGCACAGCCGGGTCACGGCGTCGGCGAAGACGCGGTGGTGCCGCCAGTAGGGCTGACGCCAGTCGGTGCCGGGCGGTGCCCACTCCCACCAGCCGCCCTTGGTCGTGTAGTAGACGGCGTGCGGGTTGTAGAGGGTGGCGCCCGCGCGGAGCCAGGGCAGGAGCCAGTCGTACGTCTCCTCCAGCGTGCCGCCCCAGCCGGTGGAGTGGAACGCCTCGATCCAGGTGCGCGCCCTGCCGTAGAGGTGGGCGAGGGACGAGTGGATACGGGCGTCGCCGTGATGGTCGGAGCCGGGGGCGGAGAACCAGCGGTGGGTACGGGCGTAGTCGGCGTACAACTCGACCCCGGCGACCGGGTGTCCGGCGCGGGCCGGGTCCTGCTGGTCGCAGCCGACGAGCAGGCCGTGCCGCTCGTGCCAGGCGGCGAGGGGGCGGAAGAAAGCCTCTTCGGCGAGTTCGGCGCGGGTGAGGTGGTAGTCGCGGCGGGTGCGCAGGACGTCGGGATCGGAGGTGCCGCCGCCTTCGTCGTCGTACAGCACGTCCAGGTGGGTGGTCAGGTCGTAGCCGCGCCGCCGCAGGAACGTCTCCGCGAAGTCGGCGGACCAGGTGGGCAGCGCCGGGAGTTCGTCCTGGAACGAGCCGACCACGACCGTGCCCAGCCGCTCCCCCAGACGTCGTTCGAAGGAGCCGTGCACCGCGTCCAGGAGCGCGGCGCACGCGTCAGCGCCGAGGTAGTCGAAACCCTGCGGGGTGTGGTGATGGACCGTCAGGAGCCAGCGGCCCGGACCGTCCGGGGCCCGGACGACCACCGCGCCGTCCGACTCGGGGGCGGGGTGGGAGAAGGACAGGGGGATCGGCGGGCCCACGGCCCGGTCCTCCTCGTCCACGGGTCGCGCGGAAGCCGCGAGCGGCTCGCCTCGTGGCGGGAGGCACAGCTCTCCCCCGCCGTCGGCCACGGCCCGTACGCGGGCGAGGCGGCGGCCGGCGAACGCGGGCCGTTCGTCCACGAGCCGGGCCTGGAGATCGGCGCCGGAGAAGCCCAGTTGGTCGTAGAACCAGAGGCTGACGCCGAGCGCGCGGGCGTCGTCGCAGACCCCTTCGAGCAGGGTCCACCAGGCGTCGGAGAGGAACGGCGGATCGTCGGCGTCGGAGCCGAACAGCGGCCCCGACGGGGCCAGGTTGAGCAGGACGAGCTGGAACACCCCGCCCTCCGCGAAGCGTTCGAGCTGCGACCGCAGCCGCGCCCGGTCGAGCGGCTCGCCGCTCCACCACCAGATGGCGGTGGGCGAGAAGGCGCGCGGCGGGTCGGCGAGGAGCTCCGCGACCCGCGCGGGAAGGCGTGCGGGCAGACGCTCCCGCCCGGGCGGGCCAGGGAGCGGGTCGGCCGCCCCCTCAGCCCTTGAGGCCACCCGCGAACCCCTTGATCACAAAGCGCTGGAGGACGAGGAAGACCAGCAGGATCGGCAGCGCCGCCAGGACCAGGCCGGCGAAGACGAGCCCGTAGTCGGAGACGTACTGGCCCACGAAGGAGAAGACACCGACCGGCACGGTCTCCTTCCCCGAGCCGCCCAGGTAGAGCAGCGGCGTGAAGAAGTCGTTCCAGACGAAGACCGCGTTCAGGATGATCACGGTCCCGGTGATGGGCCGCAGCAGCGGGAAGACGATCCGGGTGAACGCCTGCCGGTGGTCGCAGCCGTCGATGAGCGCCGCCTGCGCGTAGTCCGCGGGCAGCGCGCGGATGAACCCGGTGTAGAGGAAGATCGTGAACGGCAGCTGGATGCCCGTGTAGAAGAGGACCATGCCGTGGTACGTCCCCAGCCAGCCCAGGTTGTCGACCAGCTTGTACAGCGGGATCATCCCGAGCTGGAAGGGCAGGACGATCCCCAGCAGGAACAGGACGTACAGCCCGTAGCCGAGCCCCTTCGCCGTGCGGGCCAGGTAGTAGGCGCCCGTGGAGCCGAGGACGATGAGCAGCAGCAGGCTGAACCCGGTGATGATCGCGCTGTTCACCAGGGCGGAGGCGAGGGACGCGGACGTCCAGGCGTCGCCGAAGTTGCCCAGGGTGGGCGGGGCGGGCAATGACAGGGGCGAATCGGCGATCTGCCGCGGGTCCTTGAGGGCCAGGGTCAGCAGCGCGTACACCGGGAAGAGGAAGACGACCGCGGCGGCGGCCATGCCCAGTTCGAGGACGTAACTCCCGTACCGGGGACGGCGCTTGCGTTTCTCCTCCGTCCGTCGTTCGGGCTTTTCCGCGAGCGTGGTGGCGCTCACGCGGTCACCTCCCGGGCGCGTAGGTAACGGAGTTGGACCAAGGAGACGGCGGCGACGAAGAGCGCGAGGACCAGGGCGACGGCGGTGCTGTAGCCGAACTTCCCGAACACGAAGGCTTCCTTGTACAGGACGGTCGACAGCGTCTCGCTCGACGTGCCGGGGCCGCCGTTGGTGGCGGCGTACACCTGGTCGAAGAGTTTCAGTCCGCCGATGGTCGACAGCATCAGGTTGATGGTCAGCGCCGGGGCGAGCAGCGGCCACGTGACGTACCGGAAGCGCTGCCAGGTCCCGGCGCCGTCGATCCGGGCCGCTTCGTGGAGTTCCACGGGCACGCCCTGGAGCCCGGCGAGGAAGACGACCATCGAGTAGCCCGCGTACTGCCAGATCACCATCGCGGCGACGGACCACAGGGCGAGGGACGGGTTGCCGAGCCAGTCCTGGCGCAGCCCGCCGAGGCCGATCGCGCCGAGGACCCCGTTGAGTCCGGCGCCGTTGTCCGGGTTGTAGACGTACTTCCAGAGGAACGCGACCATCACGGGGCTGACGACGGCGGGGGCGAAGAAGATGACCCGCAGCAGCGACCGGGAGTGGATGTTCGTGTTCACACCGAGCGCGAGGAGCAGGCCGATGGCGTTCTGGACCACCACCACCGCGACGGTGAGCATCAGTGTGTTCCCGACGGACTCCAGGGCGCGGTCGTCGTCGAGCAGGGTGCGGAAGTTGTCCAGCCCGATGAAGGAGAAGCCGCCGATGCCGGACCAGTCGGTGAAGGCGTACACGACCCCCGCGAGGCTCGGGTAGAGGACCACGACGGCGTACACGACGAGAGCCGGGACGACAAAGGCCCACGGCGGTACGGTCTGGTCGCGGCGGACCCGTTTCCGGCGGACCGGGCCCGGGGTGCCGGGCCGGGCGGCCGTGCCGGTGCCGGCCGGGTCCTGCGGCCTGTTCCCGTCCGAAGTGGTCGTCCCGGGAAGGGAGTTCACGAGTCCATCCTGTAGGCCTTGTCCATCTGGCCGAGCGCTCCTTCGACGTCGGTCTCCCCCGCGAGCAGGTCCTGTACGGCCGCGAAGTGGGCGGGCTGCACCTCGGCGTTGGGCCAGCGCTGGTCCATGAAGGGGACGGCGCGTTCGGCGTCGACGATGGGCAGGAAGTCGGCCAGTATGGGATCGATCTTCGTGGTGGCGTCCCGGGTGAGGGGGATCGCCGAGACGGCGGCGGCCCAGCGGTTGAGGTTCTCCTGCTGTCCGAGGAACGCGATCAACGACTTCGCCTTCTCCTTGTTGTCGGCGCGGGCGGCGACGCCGAGGCCGACGACGATCCCGGCGGGGATCCAGGCCTTCGCCGGGTCCTCGCCGCCGGGGAAGGGGAACATGCCGAGATCCTGGGGCGTCCGGGTGGCCTCGCGGTACATGGCCAGCACGGCGGAGACCTGGACGGCCATGGCCGCCTTCCCGGCGGCGACCATCGCGGTCTGCTGCTCGAAGGTGGTGCCGTTGGGGTTGTCGTTGAAGAAGCCGCGGCGCTGGAGTTCCTGGTACTTACCCATCGCGTCGGCCCAGCCCGAGTCGGCGAAGCTCGTCCGCCCGGCGGCCATGTCGTCGTCGAAGCGTGGGTTGTCGGCGTAGACGGCGTCGGGCACCAGCGCGTACGTGATCAGCTGGGTGACCCAGGGGGTCTGGGCGCCGAGCGCCAGGGGGACGATGCCTTTCGCCTTCAACTTGGCGCAGACGGTGAGGAGTTCGCTCCAGGTACGGGGCGGGGACACCCCGGCCTTCGCGAAGGCCTTCTTGTTGTAGACGGCGCCGATGACGCTGCTGCCCGCCGAGTACAGATAGGTCTTGCCGTCGTGGCGGTACGCGGCGTCGAAGCTGTCCGGGATGCCCTTGGTCCACTCCTGGTCGGAGAGGTCGGTGAGGAGTCCGCCCTTCGCCAGCTCGACCATGGACATCGCGCTGCCGCTGCCGGGGAACAGGACGTGCGCGTCGGGGGCGTTGCCGCCGGCGAGTTGGGTCCGTACGACGGTCTGCACCTGGTCGGTGGGGGCGTAGGAGGTGGAGAACTCCGTGTCCGGGTGGGTCTTGAGGTAGACCGGGAGGAGCTCGTCGAGGGGCTTCTGCTGGTCGGTGACCCCGACGATCCGCACACGTCCGGAGTTGGAGCCCGAGCAGGCCGCGAGGCCGGGGAGCGCGGTGGCGGCGGCGGCCCCGCCGCCGATGCGGAGGAATCCCCGGCGGCTGACCGTACGCCGGGCGGGGCGGGCGCGGGAGCCGGTGCTCATGGTGTGTCCTCCTCGTGGGTGCCGGCGAACGAGGCCGCCGCCGGGCTCGGTCGGCGCCGGTCCTGGCGGAGCGCGTGCGGGAGCCGGGCCGTCGGGGACGTGTCGGCGTACACACTGGTGAAGCGGTACGCGCCGGAGGCGACCCGGTAGAGGGCGTGGTCGCGGCCGGTGGTGAGCGGTGTGACGTGCGGGGCGTCCTCGGCGCGCGTGTCCGACTCGCGGACCGACGCGGGGTCGGTGGTGGGGACGCGGACGTCGGCGGTGGCGCCCGGCGGCACCTGGACCCGCAGTTCGAACCGGTCGCCGTCCCGGGTCCAGCGGACCTCGATCGCGCCGCGTACGGACTCGTGCCGGGCGCCGGCGTGGGTGAGGCCGCCGGGGTGGGGCCGGACGCTCAGGTGCCGGTAGCCGGTGGAGTCCGGGCGCTGGCCGAGCCCGGCGACCCCGCGGTAGAGCCATTCGCCGACGGAGCCGAGCGCGTAGTGGTTGAAGGAGTTCATGGACGCCGCCTGGAAGCCGCCCTCGGGGGTCCAGCCGTCCCAGCGCTCCCACACGGTGGTGGCGCCGTGGCGCAGGGGGAAGAGCCAGGAGGGGTGGTCCGTACGGCGCAGAAGCGCGTGGGCGAGGTCGGCCCTGCCGTGCGCGTCCAGGACGGGGGCGGCGAGGGCGACGCCGAGGAAGCCGGTGGTGAGGGCGGGGCCGGCCTGTTCGACCAGTTCGGCGAGGCGGCGGGCGGCGGCGTCCGCGAGGTCGGCGGGGAGGAGTTCGAAGGCGAGTGCGACGAGGTAGCCGGTCTGGGTGTCGCCTTCGATGCGTACGGAGGTCTCGTCGGCGGTGACGCCGGTCGTGGGCCCGGTCGTGACGAACTGTTCGGCGAACACGGCACCGATGGCGTCGGCCAGCTCCCCGTACCGCCGCGCCGTCTCCCGCTCCCCCAGGACGTCCGCGGCCAGGGAGGTGATCCTGGCGCTGCGCGCGAAGTACGCGGTCGCGATGACGTCGCGCGGGGTGGGGGTGCCGGGGGCGAGCCAGTCGGAGAAGTGCGGTCCGACCCTCTTCCGCCAGAGCAGGTCGGGGTTGTGACGGTGGATCAGGTCGACCCAGGCGCGCATGCCGTCCAGCGCGCGGGCGAGGAAGCGCGGGTCGTCGTACGTACGGTAGAGGTGCCACGGGATGATCACCCCGGCGTCGCCCCATCCGGGCGCCCCCTCGTCGTCCACGCCCGCGAGGCGGGGGGCGACGTTGGTGAATCCGCCGTCGGGGGTGCGCGCGTCGTCCACGTCCCGCAGCCACTTGGTGAAGAACGCGGCGACGTCGGCGTTGAGCGCGGCGGTGGGGAGGAACACCTGGGCGTCGGCGAGCCAGCCGAGGCGTTCGTCGCGCTGCGGGCAGTCCGTCGGGACGCTGACGAAGTTGGAGCGCTGCCCCCAGGAGACGCAGTCGTGCAGGCGGCGGATGCCGGGGTCCGAGCAGTCGAACGCGCCGGCCCACGGGGTGTCGCTGTGCAGGACGACGGCGACGACGTCCGACGGGTCGACGTCGGGGAGTCCGCTGATCTCGGCGTACCGGAAGCCGTGGTACGTGAAACGGGGTTCGAACATGACGTTCGCGCGCCCGTCGCCGACCAGGACGTCGGTCGCGGCGGCCGTCCTGAGGTTGGCGGTGTACAACTGCTCGGTCCCGTCGAGGACTTCGGCGTGCCGGACGACCACCCGGCCGCCCGCCGGGAGCGCGGGGACGCGGAGCCGTACGCGCCCCGCGAGGTTCTGCCCGAAGTCGACCAGGTGCCTCCCGGGCGCGACGCGGGTGATCGTACGGGGCAGCAGGGTGGTGGTGGCCCGGACCGGTTCGTCGGGTGAGGCCACCAGCAGCCGGTGGTCGGTGTCCGTGACGACGGCGGGCGACCAGCCGGAGTCGTCGAACCCGGGCAGGTCCCAGCCGTCGGCCGCGTACCGCAGGTCGTGGCACTCGCCCATGAGCAGGTCGGCGTGGCGGATCGCGCCGGTGGCGGTGCGCCAGGCGGGGTCGGTGACGACCTTGGTCGTACGGCCGTCGGCGCCGGTGAGGTGCAGTTCGGCGATCAGCTGCGGGAACGTGCCGTAGTGGGCGCCGGCCCTGCGGGGCTCGAAGCCGACGAACCCGCTCCACCAGCCGTCGGCGAGGGTCGCGGCGAGGACGTTCTCGCCGGCCCGGACGAGGTCGGTGACGTCGTACGTCTGGTACTGGACGCGGTGGTGGTAGTCGGTCCAGCCGGGGGCGAGTTCGGCGTCGCCGACGCGGGCGCCGTTGATCCTGACCTCGTACAGGCCCCGAGCGCTGACGTAGAGGCGGGCGCGGGCCGGGCGCGCCGCGGAGAAGGCCCGGCGCAGGGTGGGGCAGGGGGCGAGGCCGTGGTGGTCGAGGGCGACGACGCCGTCGGTGGGGGCGTCCACGACGTCCACGGGACGGGGGTCGTGGGCGATCCAGGAGGCGCTCCAGGGGTCGGCGCCGGTTGCCGCGTGGTCGGTCATCAGGTCGTCCGCCATCGCGGTCTCGAACCACGAGGTGGCCTCGGCGGGCCGCAGGGGCGTGGGGCCGGCGGGCCAGACGGTGACACGCCAGTGGTAGCGGGTACGGGCCGTCAGGGCGGGCCCGCCGTAGACCACTCCCACCGCGTCCGGGTCCGCGACCCGCCCCGTGTCCCAGAGCGGCCGTCCGCCGCCGGCCAGGTCCCGGGGATCCTCGGCGACCCTGACCCGGTAGGCGACGGGGTCGTCGCCGCGCCGGTCGGACTCCAGCCGCCAGGAGAGCAGGGGCGCGGGCTCGTCCGTACCGAGGGGGGTGGTGCGGTGGTCGCACCGCAGCGCGTAGGGCCGCGGGCCGGACGGCGGGGCGGGGGGTCTCGGGGTCCGTGCGTCCGCTGCCGGGGATCCGGACACGAGCACGTCCTTCCTTGGCGCCGCGACAGCGCACACGACCACGTCGAATGTGAAATCTGACGTGAATCTAACGTGAATTCCGTGGCGTGGAGACTATGAGCCGCCCACAGGGGTGTCAAGAGTGCCGACCTGGTGTCAACTCGGCGGCAGATAAAGGGTCCAAACGCCCTATACGGACACGCACGTCAGGGCGTGGCGCGCCGCCCCACGGGATATGCGGTGTGATTACCACACGAGAGAGCGTTAAAACGATGGTCGACAGGTGACGCGATGTCATCCTCCCCACGGCCGGAACGCGTTGGGTGGCGTTCGGTGGCATGGATCGGCGCGGACGGGACACCCGTACGCCAGACAGAGACAGAGGAGGCGCACGATGCCGATCACGTTCCGCAAGAGTTTCCGGATCCTGCCTGGGGTGCGGCTCAACATCAACCGCCGCTCCTGGTCCGTCACCACGGGCGGCGGCAAGCACGGGCCGCGCCACACGTCGAGCAGCACGGGGCGCAGGACGACGTCGATGGACCTGCCGGGTCCGTTCGGCTGGCGCAAGACCACGAAGACCAAGAAGAGCTGACCCGCGGCGCGGGCGCGGAGTCACAGCGGAGACACACCCGTACGGCGGACCCCGATGGCGGGGTGGGGCCGGGGCGGCGACCATCGGACATGCACCTGGTGCATCACTCCAACGGCCCACCCCGGCCCCTTTCCTATCTCACAGCTGATATAGCCTGCCCCTATGGCAGACGACTACCTCGCACGCATCGGCAAGCTCATCCGCGTCGCCCGGCAGCACAGGGGCTGGACCCAGACCCAGCTCGCCGAGGCGCTGGCCACCAGCCAGAGCGCCGTGAACCGCATCGAGCGTGGCAACCAGAACATCAGCCTTGAGATGATCGCGCGCATCGGTGAGGCGCTCGACAGCGAGATCGTGTCGCTCGGGTACGCCGGACCGATGCATCTGCGGGTCGTCGGCGGGCGCCGGCTGTCCGGCGCCATCGACGTCAAGACGAGCAAGAACGCCTGTGTGGCGCTGCTCTGCGGTTCACTGCTCAACAAGGGCCGTACGGTCCTGCGCCGCGTGGCCAGGATCGAGGAGGTCTTCCGGCTGCTGGAGGTGCTGAACTCCATCGGGGTGCGCACCCGCTGGATCAACGACGGCGTGGACCTGGAGATCGTGCCGGCCGCCGAGCTGGACATGGAGGCGATCGACGCCGACGCGGCCCGCCGTACCCGCTCCATCATCATGTTCCTCGGCCCGCTGCTGCACCGCCTGGACACCTTCCGGCTGCCCTACGCCGGCGGCTGCGACCTCGGTACGCGCACGATCGAGCCGCACATGATCGCCCTGCGCCGCTTCGGCCTCGACATCGCCGCGACCGAGGGGCTCTACCACGCGCAGGTGGACCGTACGGTGGCGCCGGACCGCCCGATCGTCCTGACCGAGCGCGGTGACACGGTGACCGAGAACGCGCTGCTGGCCGCGGCCCGCCACGACGGCACGACCGTCATCCGCAACGCCTCGTCCAACTACATGGTCCAGGACCTGTGCTTCTTCCTGGAGGCCCTGGGCGTACGGGTCGACGGCATCGGTACGACCACCCTCACCGTGCACGGCACGCCGAACATCGACGTGGACGTCGACTACTCCCCCTCCGAGGACCCGGTCGAGGCGATGAGCCTGATCGCGGCGGCGGTGGTCACCGAGTCGCGGCTGACGATCCGCCGGGTGCCGATCGAGTTCCTGGAGATCGAGCTCGCGGTGCTGGAGGAGATGGGACTCGACCACGACCGTACGGCGGAGTACGCGGCGGACAACGGCCGTACGCGCCTGGTCGACCTGACCGTACGCCCCTCCAAGCTGGAGGCACCGATCGACAAGATCCACCCGATGCCGTTCCCCGGCCTGAACATCGACAACGTGCCGTTCTTCGCGGCGATCGCGGCGGTGGCCCAGGGCAAGACGCTGATCCACGACTGGGTGTACGACAACCGCGCGATCTACCTCACGGACCTCAACCGCCTGGGCGGCCGACTCCAACTCCTCGACCCGCACCGGGTCCTGGTCGAGGGCCCCACCCGCTGGCGAGCCGCCGAGATGATGTGCCCCCCGGCCCTGCGGCCCGCGGTGGTGGTGCTGCTGGCGATGATGGCGGCGGAGGGGACGTCCGTCCTGCGCAACGTCTATGTCATCAACCGCGGTTACGAGGACCTGGCGGAGCGCCTCAACTCGGTGGGCGCCCAGATCGAGATCTTCCGGGACATCTGACGTACGGATGCCGCAGCGCGAACCCCGGGTCGGAGCCCGGTGGCGTGGCCAGCACCGCGGCGCCCCGGGGGGCGGGCCCATCCGGGTGGGAGTCGGCGTTTCGCTCGTACGAACAGGGGGCTGTCGTGCTCGGGCTGTGCCATGAAGGTGTCGCTACCGGGAAGTACCCGGGCGCTCACCGACAACTTGGGGAAATCGCCATGACTTTACCGACGAACGGGCACCGGATCGTCTCCGTGCTCGCCGGGGTTCTGCTGGCCGGGACGGCGCTGGCCGTTCCCGCCGTCGCCGACACCGATCCGGCCGGGCCGGCCTCCTCCACTGTGCAGACCGGCCAGACCGCGCAGGCGGAGCAGACGGAGCAGGCCCAGGCGGCTGCCGTCTACCGGGGGCGGGTCACTCCCGCCATCGGGGTCAGCATTCGCAAGACCCCGAACAGGAACTACAAGGCGATCGGCGCGATCCCGCACGGCGCCGTCATCGACATCCAGTGCAAGGTCAACGGCGAGGTCGTGGACGGCAATCCCCGCTGGTACCTGCTGAAGGGCGGCGGCTGGGTCGCCGCCCGCTGGATCGAGAACGTGAACGGCATCCCCCCGTGGTGCTGAACGTGACGCACTGAAACACCCGCCCGCGCCGGGCCGGCC
Source organism: Streptomyces sp. SID3212 (assembly GCF_009865405.1). Lineage (GTDB taxonomy): Bacteria > Actinomycetota > Actinomycetes > Streptomycetales > Streptomycetaceae > Streptomyces. Next base: position 10,996 of record NZ_WWJY01000038.1, read on the forward strand.
ACCGCGTCGACGCGCGAGGTGCCCCGCACGGTCTCGAACCGGCGGGGCACCGGTGCGCCGGGACCGGCGAAATCGCTCCACCGAGTCCGGGCAGGCCGCGCGCGGAGGGCGGGGCAGGGTGAGGTCTCGTCAGCAGCGCTTGGACGTACGGGTGCTGAGCGGCACCGGGTAGTCGGGGATGTCGATCGTCGCGTCGGCCGAGGTGCACTCGTCGGCCGTGTCGGCCGCGTAGCTCCAGAACTCCTGCGCGTGGGTGTTGACCACCGCTCGCTCACCGACCAGGCCGCCGCGCTCGTACGCCCACACACCGAGAGTCAGGTCGAAGCTGACATTCTGGTCCAGGAAGGACTTCCACACCCAGGCATACGCGTAGTTCTCGTGGCAGCTGGGCGAGTAGAACTGCTTGACCGAGGCGATCGTCTCCGTATCCCGGTAGATGTACTCCGTCGTGCCGATCTGCGTGGCGTCCGCGCACACCTCCGCCGCCGTCGCCACCGCGCTGAGGGGATTCCCGGCCTCCGTACCCGCCGCCCCCACCGCGGCGTTCGCGGCCTGCCGCTGCGGAGTCGCCCCCGGACCGGTGCCCGCCGAAGCCGCCCCCGTACCCATCAACGACAACGCCGCCCCCGCGACCGTCGCCACCAGCGTCATATACACACGTTTCACGTGCACGACCCCCCCAGAAGAAGCGCGCAACCCCGACAGCCCGAACAGGCATCCGGGTGTGCGCACATCGGAAGGCGCACCAAGCGGTACGCCTTCCCATCCTCACCACACGCCCCACCGGAACGGCGTGTTCCATTGGAATCGCTACACACCGCAGGCACTTTGACGCACGGTCACCCGACGGATTCGGAGAGCACCCTCCTTCGTTTCCACGGCAACGCCGCGGACCGGCCCCACATCCCCAGCCCCGTGCGCGCCGAGGCGGCACATGCACAGGACGGATCGTCAGGCGTGATGTACACGACACGCATGACACTCCCACACAGGGGCAGGCGCAGTAGTTTGCTCGACTCCGGCAACGACTACGGCCCTCGCGGCCACTGCCGCGCAAGTCCGCCGCGCCTCGTCCGGTCCTCCGCGTGGGTTGGGGCAAATGGCTGACCCGTCGCCGCGACGCCGGGGCGGACGGTGTGGGGTCCGGTGCTTCTCCCTACTGTGGGCCGGGCACCGTGCGCGACGGTCACCGGAGCCGTCGCGGAACCTCGGAAAGGAACGGCTGATGCAGGCGGTACTCGACGGAACGGTCCTCGCGGACGCGGACGACGACGGCGTGGTCTCGATCGAGGGCAACTGGTACTTCCCGGCGGAGGCGGTCGCCTCTCAGGCGCTGTCGGAGAGCGACACCCCCTACACGTGCCCGTGGAAAGGCGAGGCGCAGTACTTCGACGTACGGACCGCCGAGGGCGCCCACGCGGACGCGGCCTGGTCGTATCCGCGACCGCCGGCGTCCGCGATCGAGCGTGTGGGACGGGACTTCAGCGGATACGTGGCCTTCGACCGCAAGGTGACCGTGAGCTGACACCTCGCCCCGGGACGCCGGCCGGTCAGGCGACCGTGAAGTCGGCGGCCTTGGTGTTCAGGGTCGTGGTGCCGTTCTTGGCGTCGGCCAGAACGGCGACGTGCCAGGCGCCGCGGGGGGACGCCTTCGCGTCGGTGGTGGTGACCGCCACCTTGTAGGTGCAGCGCACCGTGTCCTCGTTCAGGGGCTTGCAGGTGGCCGGCTCGGCAGTCGCCATGTCCTTGGCGGTCAGCCCCCGCTCCGCGAAGGACGAGTCGGCCGGCCAGGCCAGGACCTTCACGTCCTTGACGCCGGAGGACGACGTGACGTCGGTGGTGAAGGTCAGCGAACCGTCGCGCTCGCCGACGGGCGCCGCGTAGCGGGCCGTGCTGTGCGCCAGCGAAGGGGACCGCTCCCCGGCCTGGGCGAACGCGAAGGCCCCGGCGCCCCCGAGAACAACAACCGCGGCGGTCAGCGACAGAACGATACGACGGGACATGAGTGGTTCTCCATAATCGTCTCAGCGGGATCCGACCGGCGCTCTCGGCCGCGCCGTCGCACCGATCCTCGCCGCGTGGAACGCCCCGGGCATGAGCACACGCACTCAGGTCGGCCTGAGTAGGAGCGGAGGAGACCGGGGGCGGAAGAGACCGGGAGCGGAGAACCCGCACACCGGGTCAGGTGCGGAAGGTCTCCAGCAGGCGGTCCGGCGCCGCCTGTTTCCAGGAGTCGACCAGGATGTCGCGCAGCTCGTCCACGTCGTCCAGCGCGCCGAGCCGTACCCGTACCCACGCCGAACTCGCCTCGTGCGGCGGCACCCAGAACTTCTCCGGTTCCGCCGCGATCAGTTCCGTACGCTCGTGCCGCGGGCAGCGCACCGCGAACGACGACTGATCGTCGGGAACCGTGACGAACATCTTCCCCGCCACCCGGAACGTGGGCATGCGCCACGCCTCCTTCTCCACCGTTTCCGGGAGGGAGAGCGCGATACGGCGGACATCGTCGGCGTCGGTCACGGCGACCACTTTAGACGGCCCGGACGGGCGGCGAGGCCGCCGGAAATTCACAGGTTCTTCGCGGAACGCGCGGACGCGCGGACGCGTCTTCCCTCCCGGCGCGGGGCCTGGTGAAACACCGGGCCGGGCCCGGCGCGTCAATGAGCTGAGGGCCGGCGCACAGGAAGGCTGTTCATGATCACGACCGGGGCCCGTCGTCCCGGCCGTGCCCGACCGCACGCGTCAACCCGCCGGCCCGGCACGCCGGTTGCCCGGCCACGTACTCCCGTGAGGAATCCCGCAGGTATGCAGCACATACTCCGCCACGCCTGTCGCACCCCGCTCCCCTGCGGGGAGGAGGTGGCACTCAGATCTCGCGGTCGCTCCGGCGGACGCGAAGGAGCCCGCGCGTGACGCCGGAGCAGGGGAGAGCGGAACGCTTGACGTCGGAGCACGGGAGGTCGGAGCGCGAGACCTCTGAACGCGGGATGTCGGAGCACGGGACGTCGGAGCACCGGACGTCGGAGCAGCGGAAGGGCCTGCGCGGAGGCGCGCGCCGAAGACCGGCGGCCGGGCGGGCGGCGACCGCCGGCGCGTGGCG
>NZ_WWJY01000399.1 GCF_009865405.1 Streptomyces sp. SID3212
GGCGCTCAGCGCCCGGTGCAGCGCCAGTTCCGCGGTGGCGCCCTCCGCCAGCACGATGCCCGTACAGCCCCGCTGGTCGTGGACGTACCGCACCGCGTCCCCCGCCGCCCGCGTCGGGAACCACCGCACCGCGCCCGGGTAGTCGCCCAGCGCGTCGAGCCCGCGCCAGCCGGTCAGGACGCCCGGCCTGTCCGCGTACACGAGGACAAAACCACTGGCGGGACCGGTGTGTTCGAGACGCGCGTCCATCAGCGCGGGCCGTACGCCCAGCGCCGCCTCGATCATGGCCTCGTACACATTGGTCCCCAGCGACAGGCACAGCGCCTCACCGACCAGCGCACCGCCGATCCGCCGGTTGATCTCGACCAGCCGCGGCCCCTCGGAGGTGAGGACGAACTCGACGTGCGCGAAGCCGCTGTGGTGCCCCGCGGTGTGCAGGACCCGCCCCACCCACTCCTCGATCTCGCCGAGTCCGCCGGGCGGGAACACGACGGGGAAGGCCGCTGCCTCCTCCCGTACGGCCGGCTCCCGCGAGGTCTGCCGGCTGAGCACACCCAGCAGCCGGGTCTCCCCGCCCCAGCCGATCGTCTCCGCGCTGTAGAGCGGACCTGACAGGAACGGCTCGGCGAACAGCCCCCCGGTGAGGGCGCGTTGCCCCGCCTCCCCGAGGGCGGCGCGCAGCGCCTCCTCGTCCCTGACCACCCAGACGTCACGCGACGAGGTGCCCGCCGCGTCCTTGAGGACCGCCGGCAGGCCGACCGTACGGAGCACCTCCGCCGCGCTTGCGGGGTCGGGGGCCACCCGAAGGGCGGGGCTCTTGCCCAGGCCCTTGCCGTGCAGGAGGTCCCGTACCCGCGCCTTGTCCCGCAGCAGCCGTACGGACTCCGGATCCGGACCCGGCAGCCCGGACTCGGCGGCGAGCACCGCCGCCGGCACACTCCACGTGTCGGTGGTGTTGATGATTCCGGCGACCCCGGGCACGGCGGCGAACGCCCGCCGGGTGGCGTCCTCGTCGAACGTGTCGACGTCCACCACGTCCAGGGCCGTACCGGGCGGCAGTGTGTCCAGCTCGTGCCGGTAGACCGACCGGTCGCCGGTGAGCAGGCACAGCCGGTGCCCGGCCGCCGCCGCGGCGGCGGCCGTCCTGGCCAGTCCGAAGGACAGCGCCTCCAGCGCCACCACCGTCATGAGACCTCCTCCGCCGGCGTCCCGCCGGACTCCTGGTGGGCCCGCCCGGCCCACTCCATCACCGACCACGGCGGCCGCAGGTCGTCCAGCGCCGTGATCCGCCGGGGCCGCAGCGACGACCGGTCGAGCGCCTCCGCGTGCCGGGCGAACACCCGCTCCGCGTACCGGTGTCCGGTGTCGGCGCCGATGACGAGGTGCAGCCGCCCGGGATCGAGGGCCGCCTCCCACGAGGCGATCAGGTGGGCCGCGCCGGTGGACAGCCCGGCGAACACCGCGTGGTCCCGCAGCAGGCCCACCGCACCCGCCATGGCGTGGCGGAAGTCCACCCAGTGCAGTGTGTCGTACAGCTCGTGCCGCACGTTCTCGAACGGGATGGAGCTGCCGATGCCCGCGATGATCGCCTCCGGGTCGCTGAACCGCTCGCTGCCGAAGGTCACACTGCCGAACGGCTGGATCCCCACCAGCCGCACCGGCCGGCCGGCCCCGCGCAGCGCCTGCACCAGACCGCCGGTGGACGCGCCCGTCCCCACCGCGCCGACCACCGTCAGCTCGGCGTCGGGCAGGGCCCCGGCGACCAGATCCGCGAACTCGCCGTATCCGGCGTAGTGCACGGGGTCGTGGTACTGCCGCATCCAGTGGAAGTCCGGCCGTTCCGCGAGCAGTCGGCGCACGTGCCGCACCCGCCGCTCCTGGTCCAGCCGCAGACTGCTCGACGGCGGCATCTGGTCGACGGTCGCGCCGAGCACCTCCAACTGCGCCCGCATCACGGCGTCGACAGTCGTGGAGGCCACGATGTGGCAGCGCAGCCCGTACCGGTGGCAGGCCATGGCGAGGGCCAGCGCGTAGATGCCGCTCGAACTGTCCACGAGCGTCTGGCCCGGGACGACCCGGCCCGCGCGCAGCAGGGCGCGGACGGCGCCGAGCGCCGCGTACACCTTCATCGTCTCGAAGCGTGCCAGTACGACGTTCTCGCCCAGCCTGACCAGGTCCGGGGCCTTCATCGCGTCGGTGATGTGCGCGTGCACCGGTGCGGGCACGGAGGCCGGCGCGGATGCCGGGGCCGGGGCGACCGTGTATCCGAGGTCCGGCGCCATGACGTCCCGGGGCCTCATTTCCTGGTCCCCCTGACGATCAGGCGCCGCGACCCCTGGTCGTACGGAGAGCCGTCGAAGCCGCCGAAACACTCGACATCGGTGAAGCCGGCCGCCTCGAACAGGTCGTGCAGTTCGGCGCCGCTGTACAGGAACGAGGTGATCGAGGCGGTACGGGCCGTGGTGCCGCGCACCAGCGTCCAGTCGGTCCGCAGCCGCCGCCAGCTGTCGAGGACGACGTCCCGCTGCACCACGTACGAGCCGTCCGGGAGGTCGACGGCCTGCGGCCGGCCGATCCAGCCCGCGAGCACCTCCTTGCCCATCACGTCGACCAGCAGCCGCCCGCCGGGCGCGAGGCTCGTCCACGCGTTGCGCAGCACCTGGAGGTTGTCCTCGGGGTCGTCGAAGTAGCCGAACGACGTGAAGACGTTGAGCACCACGTCGAACGCGCCGGGATCGGCGTACGCGAGCATGTCGGCCCGCACGAGCCGTACGTCGACCTCCGCCTCCGCGCACGCGCCCGTGGCCCGCTCCAGCAGGGACGGGCTGAGGTCGACCCCGGTGACGGCGTAGCCGCGGCGGGCCAGCGGGACCAGGAACAGCCCGGGTCCGCAGCACAGGTCGAGCACCCGGGTGCCCGGTGGGAAGTCCAGGAGGGGGGAGGAGCTCACGAGTCCGGCCACCGTCTCACCCCGGTCCGCCGAGAACATCGTGGAAGCGAAGTCGGACCAGAGAGATTCGTCCTCGTACCACTTCAACACCACGGCCCTCCTCCTGGACCTCACGGCCCCACCGGCTCACCTTCTCCCTCAGTGGTCGGTTGCCACCGCCGTCGAGTTCCCGGCGGGGCGGCCCGAGTTGAAGGAGGGCCGGTTACGGCTCAGCAGGCCTTGGAGGAGGATTTCGGGGCGTTGTACGCACACGTGTCCTGAACGGCCTTGGAGGCGCGCCGCAGGGTCGCGGTGTCCTTGTCGTTGTTCCAGACGTAGGCGCCGCGCTTCTGGAACACCGTCGTGGCGGTGTTCGTGCCCTTGCCGGTCTTCACCGTGACGGTCTTCCCGGCCTTGAGCGTGAACGTACCGAACGTGTAGGCGTGCTTGGAGGCGTCGGTGAGCGTCCAGCCCTTGAGACTCACGGACTTGGTGGTGGTGTTCTTGATCTGGACCCACTCGCCGTTGAGGCTGGTGTTGGAACGGCTGTCCGAGCCCGGGGAGTTGTACCAGATCTTCGTGAGATGCACGGATCCGGCGGCCTGGGCCTGCCCGGGGAACATGAACAACGTGGCGGCCGCCGCGGCCGCGGTGACGGCGGCGGTGGCGGCTATGCGGGTACGGGGCATGGCAGAACGTCCTGTTCCGGGTGGGCGCCGCACGACGGGGCGGGCGCGAGGTGCCAGACATTACGCATCTTGTCCCGGCCGGACACGGCCTGTTGCGAAATCAGGACGGAAACGCGTTCTGCCCCACCCTGCGCCCGCCGGGCGCCCCGGTCAGTTGCCCGGCGACTGGTAGAGGCCCCGGCCCGCGCGGTGGGCGCGGGAGGTGGCCACCAGCCGGTCGAGCGTGCTGCGAACGGCGTTGATGCTGCCGGGACTGTCGTCGCGGCCCAGCTTCGCCGCCACGTCGCGCGCCCGCACCGGTGAGCCGCCCGCGTCGGCCAGGATCTGGATGACCTGCTCCGTGAGGCCACCGGCCGGCTCGGACGTGTCGTCCGCCGTCTGCTCGACGGGCGCGGCCTTGGCGGGCTTCGCCGCCTTCACACGCTTCGAGGCGGTGTTCTTCTTGGCCGGCGGCCGGGTCTGGCCCTGCTTCTTGGGTCCGGCCGCGGGCAGCTTCCGCTTGATGCCGGAGGCCGCCTTGCGTCCCGCCGGGGCGGCCGTCCCGAC
>NZ_WWJY01000400.1 GCF_009865405.1 Streptomyces sp. SID3212
GTCCGGAGGAGCCCCGTCCGTCCACTCCCGCCCAGGCCCTTCTCGCGCTCAACGCGGGCAACCGGCGCTGGCGCACCTTCCGTGAGCAGCACCCGCACGAGACGGAGGTGGTACGCCGGACGCTCGTCGACGGCCAGCACCCCTTCGCCATCGTCCTCGGGTGCATCGACTCGCGGGTCGCGCCGGAACTCGTCTTCGACCAGGGCCTCGGCGACCTGATGACCGTTCGGACCGCCGGCGAGGTCCTGGACGAGGCCGTCCGCGGCAGCATCGCGTACGGCGTCCTGGAGCTGGGCATACCGCTCGTCGTCGTGCTCGGCCACCAGTCCTGCGGCGCCGTCTCGGCGGCCGTCGACGCGGACGAGTCCGGAGCGCTGCTCCCCGCCCACATCCAGTACCTGGCGGACGAGATCAAGCCCGCGATCGACCGCACCAAGACGGGCGCCGCGCGCAAGGACTCCACCATCAACGCGAACGTCTCGCTCATCCGCGGGCGCCTCGCCGCCGATCCCGACCTGGCCGCGAAGATAGCCGACGGCTCGCTGGCCATCGTCGGTGCCCGGTACGAACTCACCACCCAGCTCGTCCACCAGATCTGACCCCACGTCCGCTCCGGCCACGGCGTGACAGCCGTGGCCGGGCGCCGTTCCGGGGTGCGGGGTCAGGGGACGATCGAGTCGATGTACCCGCCGTCGACCCGGACCGCCGCGCCGGTGGTCGCCGACGCGAACGGCGAGCTGAGGTAGACGACCATGTGCGCGATCTCCTCGGGCTCGATCAGGCGCTGGAGCAGGGACTGCGGCCGGTGGTCGCGCATGAAGACCCGTTGGGCCTCCTCCCAGGGCAGCGAGGAATCGACCAGCTCGTAGACGAAGTCCTCGACGCCACCCGTGTGGGTCGGCCCCGCCAGCACGGAGTTGACGGTCACCCCGCTGCCGGCCGCCGCCTTGGCGAAGCCCCGGGAGACGCCGAGCAGCGAGGTCTTCGAGACTCCGTAGTGGATCATCTCGGCGGGGGTGACGACCGCGGAGTCGCTGCCGATGTACTGGATCCGGCCCCAGGACCGCTCCATCATGCCGCCCAGGTACGCACGGGTCAGCCGGATCGCGGCCAGGACGTTGACCTCGAAGTACCTCCGCCATTCGTCGTCGCTGATCTCCAGCGGGGGCCGGGACCCGAAGACGCCCAGGTTGTTGACGAGGATGTCCACGGAGGGCAGGACACCGAGGACCCGCGCCGCGCCGTCCTCGGTGGCGAGGTCGCCGGGCGCGGCGACGAACTCGGCGCCGGGCACCCGCTCGCGCAGTCCTTCCAGCGCCCTGTCCACGGACTCCGCACTCCGCCCGTTGACCGCGACCCGCGCCCCGGAGCCGGCGAGTCCGGCCGCGATGGCCGCGCCGATCCCCTGGGTGGACCCCGTCACCAGAGCTGTCTTTCCTGCCAGGTCGATCCGCACGCTCCACGCCCTTCCTCGCGCCCGCTGTGAGCACGTCATTGTGCGTCAGGCCCCTACCCCCGCGGGGCGGGAGGATTCCGGCGGTGTGTCGCGACCGGCGAGGGGGAGGAACCGGGCAGCCCGCCACCGTTATGCGTCTGCCTCTTGATGTGAACCCGACACCTGTGTCATATATGTCTAGACCATTGCCCCCCGGACGGAGGACACGGCATGCAGGACACGGCCTTGAGAAGGATCTTCCCCCTTGCCGCGCTCGCGTCCGTGGCCGCTCTCGCGCTCACCGCGTGCGGAGCCGACGAGGCCCCGCCCGCCGCCCCGGCCGGAGTGACCGTCCAGGCCGGCACCGCCACCTCCGTCCACGTCATGTGGCGGCAGGCGCCGGAGAGTTCCGGCATCACCGGGTACGAGGTCTACCGGGGCGGGACCAAGGTCAAGGACGTCCCGGCGAACCAGAGCATGGTCGACATCACCGGCCTCGCCCCCTCCACCCCGTACACCTTCTCCGTCCGGGCCAAGGACGGCGACGGCACCTACTCCCCGCACAGCGCCGAGAAGTCCGCCACCACCCCGGCCGCCGTCGCGGAGGACAAGAAGGCACCCTCCCGCCCGGCCGGGCTGACCGGCAAGAGCGCCGGCCCGCGCGGCGCCCAGCTGAACTGGGCCAGGTCCGCCAAGGACGAGGGCATCACGTCCTACGACATCTACCAGGGCGGCTCGAAGATCCACAGTGTCGCCGGGGGCGCGACCTCCGCGCGGATCACCTGGCTGCGACCGGGCACCCACTACTCCTTCACGCTCGCCGCCCGCGACGCGGCCGACAACACCTCGCCCGTCAGCCGTACCGTCGAGATCACCACCCCCAAGGGTCCGGGCGACGACCCCGACACCGCCCCGACGGCGTTCCGCGCCACGACCCACGCCGCCGACGGCGCCTACTACGCCGACCTGTCGTGGGTGGCCCCGGAGACGGGGGCCGAGGTCACCACGTACGAGATCTATCTCGACGGGAAGTTCGCCACCACCCTCATCTGGGGCGGCGAAACCCCGAAGGGCCGGGCCACGTACAGCGTGTACGTGGGCAAGCGGGCAGGGGACGCCTACCGGGTGAAGCTCCGTGCCAAACTGCCCGACGGCAAGTGGGGCCGGTTCTCCGAGGAGCGCCCCGTCGTCACCGGCGACCCCTCCTGACCCGGTCGGGCGACCGGCGCGGGTGACGGACCGTCCGCCGGCGAGCGGATCCCGCACGTCGCGGCGGCGACAGCGCGCCGCGGAGCTAGCTTCTTGGTGTCGATCGACCACCGGCGGGGCAGCGGCCCGGGCCCCGGCACGCACCCACAGGAGCGACCAGCCATGAGCAGCGACAACACGATGCGCGCAATCACCCAGGACACCCTCGGCGGTCCCGAGGTTCTCCGGCTCGGCGAGGTGGCCAGGCCCCGGCCGCTGCCGACCGAGATCCAGGTCCGTGTCCACGCCGCCGGGGTGAACCCCGTCGACTGGAAGACCCGCACGGGCGGCGGGATGAGCGGCGTACTGGGCGAGCCTCCCTTCGTTCTGGGCTGGGACGTCTCCGGGGTGGTGTCGGAGATCGGGGGCGGCGTCACCACCGTCCGGGTGGGCGACGCGGTGTACGGCATGCCGTGGTTCCCCCGCCAGGCCGGGGCCTATGCCGAGTACGTGACCGCCCCCTCCCGGCAGTTCGCCCGCAAGCCCGCGACCATCGACCACGACCGGGCGGCCGGAGTCCCGCTGGCCGGTCTGACCGCCTGGCAGACGCTCGTGGACACGGCGAACGTCGAGGCGGGACAGCGGGTCCTCATCCATGCCGCCGCCGGAGGTGTGGGCCATTTCGCCGTGCAGATCGCCAAGCACCTCGGCGCGCATGTCATCGGCACCGCGAGCGCGGCCAAGCACGACTGGCTGCGCACGCTCGGCGCCGACGAGGTCGTCGACTACCGCACGGTCAGGTTCGAGGACGTCGTCCGGGACGTGGACGCCGTGATCGACCTCGTCGGGGACGGGCACGACTCCACCAGCAGCCGCTCGCTCCGGACCCTGCGCCCCGGCGGTCACCTCGTCGTCGTCCCGTCCGGCGTCTCCCCCGACCTCGCCGGGGCGGCACGCGAACAAGGGCTGCGCGTCAGCGACTTCCTGGTCGAGCCGGACGGCCACGCCCTGGGCCGGATCGCCGCGCTGATCGACAGTGGTGCGGTCACGGTGGGACTCGACGACGTCCTCCCCCTGGAACAGGCGGCCGAGGCGCACCGCCGGGGCGAGGCCGGCGAAACCCGCGGCAAGCTGGTCCTGCGCGTCACGTCCTGAGCCGGCCGCCCCGCCGCCGACCGACCGCCGGCCGTCCCGGAGCCGTTCACCGCGGCTCACGGCCGCTCACTGCCGACCGGCCGCCCCGGGTCTCTCTCCCTCTCCTTCCTGAGGCGCAGCCGTGTCAGCAGCCCTCTTCCGGAGCCCCGCCGCAGCGGCTCGTGGACGGCCGTCGGCCGGGGCACACCGCCGCCGTCACTCCCCGAGGCCACCGGGCCGGACCCGG
>NZ_WWJY01000401.1 GCF_009865405.1 Streptomyces sp. SID3212
GGACGTGGGCATGGCCCGCTCCGGGTCCCGCCGCGTCGCCGGGCTGCGCCGCGAGGAGGTCGCCGTCCTGGCGGGCGTCAGCGCCGACTACTACGCGCGCCTGGAGCAGGGCCGGGAGAGGAGCCCGTCCGGCCCTGTGATCGACGCCCTCGCCCAGGCGCTGCGCCTCGACACGGACGCGCGCTGGCACGCCTACCGGCTCGCGGGCCTCGTACCGAAGCCGGAGGCGCCCGGCGGCACCGACGAGGTGGACCCCGCGCTGCTGGGGCTCATCGACAACTTCCCCACCGCCGTCGCGTACGTCGTCGACCGCCGCCTGGACGTCCTCGCCTCGAACGCGCTCGCCGACGCGCTGCTCTCCCCGCTCGCCGACCCCCGCCGCATGGTCCGCTCCCTGTTCCGCGACCCCGCCGCCCGGGAGCTGTTCGCGGACTGGGACACCGTGGCCCGGGACACCGTCGAGGCGCTGCGGCTGGGCGCGGGACACCGGAGGAGCGACCCGGGGACCGCCCGGATGGTCGAGGAACTCCTCGCCGGGAGCGAGGAGTTCGCCGCGCTGTGGCGCGATCACCGCGTCGGCGCCCTCGGCCGCAAGTCCAAGGTGTTCAACCATCCGGACGTCGGCAGGATCGAGCTGACGTACCAGACCTTCGACGTCCAGGGCGCGCCGGGCCAGTACCTCCTGGTCGGCACCGCCGAGCCGGGCAGCGCGGACGCCGACTCACTCGCCCTGCTCGGCTCCCTGCACGCCGTCGGCCACTCGGGCGGGCCGGGACCGCGTCACGCCTGACGTACCCGGCACCGCTGACACGTACCGGCCGCGCCCGCGCCCGCTCAGGCCTCCACCAGCCGCGCCGCCAGCTCCTCGATCCGGGTCTGCCAGGCCGCCGAAGCCGCTGCCGTGTCGAAGTCCTCCGGACCCGTCTGGGTGAGCACGAGGCGGGCGCCGTGCCCCGTCCCCCCGGTCAGCTCCCAGTCGACCGTCCCGTCCGCCCCCCAGGTGTACGTGAGGGACCGCGGCGCCCGTACCTCCCTGACCGGACCCGCCGGGACCTTCTCCGCCGTGAAGCCCTCCGGCACCGGCAGCCCCGCCACCGGCTCGATGCCCGCCGACAGGATCTCCCACACGGTCTCGGCGGGCCGTACCAACTGCCGCTCGAATCGCACCCGCCGGCCGCCCGGCACGGTCTCGGTGACCCCGCGCTCCAGGTCGAACCGGTGCACGTACGACTCGTGCAGCTCGCCCGTGTCGCGGCCCACCGCGCCCGGCTCACCGTCGAGCAGCCGGCCCAGCGCGGTGACACACAACTGCCAGCCCGAGGCGAAACTCGCCGCGCCCGCCCGGTCGTCGAAGGTGTGCACCAGCGTCAGCGAGGACCCGTCCGCGTCCGGGGTGACGGTCCAGCTCAGGTGTTCGCTCCCCCACGTGTACGCGAAGAGACGGGGCGCGTCGAAGCCGGTGACCTCACCGGTCATCCGCGGCCCCTCGGCGCCGGGACCGGGGCCCGGGAAGCGGAACGTCATCGCACCGCCCGGGCGGGGCTCCACCGAGACCTCGGCGGGGAACCACTGCCCCAGGCTCGCGGGTTCGGTGAGCGCCGCCCAGACGCGTTCCGGAGGGTGCGGGAGCCGGCGCTCCATCCGGAGGACGGACCTGCCGTCGGCGGTCGTGGTGAGGGAGTCGGGCCACGGGGTCGTGTTCATGGGGAAGTGTCCTCTGTCGCGTCGAGATGCCGTTCGAGCGCGCCGAGCGCGCCGGACCACAGGTGCCGGTACTGGTGGAGCCAGGAGTCGAGTTCCGCGAGGGGTTCGTGCCGGAGTGCGTACCACCGCCGCTGGGCGTCCTGCCTGACCCGGACGAGCCCGGCCTCCCGCAGCACCCTCAGGTGCTTGGAGGTGCCCGGCTGGCTCAGCCCGAGCCGCTCGGTCAACTCCCCCACCAGGTGCGGGCGCTCCAGCAAAAGATCGAGAATCCTCCGGCGGCTCGGGTCCGCGAGAACGTCGAACGGTATGGGCATTCGGCGAACATAGCCCATCGGCTATATAACCCGTGGGCGATCGGCCGAGAATTTCGGCCATCACGTCGGGGAATTCACCCGAACTCTGGCCAGAACAACGTGGTGACTGCACATCAGAAATGAACATAATGGCAAGTTGGGCGACCACGGATCAATGACAGGCTCTCCCGGGAATCGCCCTGCGAGACACCGTACAGCGTCACTGCGAAAGACCAACGACCAGGCCTCCGGCCTCCACAGAACGGCGCGAGGAGAGCGGCCGTGCATGACGAATTCCTGTGCCATGTCACCGCATACGGGGTCTGCGGCGGCGAACGTATCGGCGTACCCCTCGGCACCTATCGCGCACCCACTCTGACTCTTGCACTGTGGTGGTTGCGGGACCGGGCGACCTGGATCGCCGAGCGGCTCGACCCGAGTCCCGAGAGCGATCATTTCCCCGCCTCCGCGCTCACTCCGGTCGGACCGAGCGTGCCGGACGTTCCGCATACGCTGCGGGCCTGGCGGGACGATGTGACCCATCAGAATATCGTCGGTGAACATTTGGCCGCGGGGCGGCTCATTCGAGTCGCCACGCACGACGACACCACCGAATACGAACTGCTCGCGGAATCGGTGGACGCCATGAGAATGGACCGCGCGATTCCGGTTCTCATCAACCCGGGGGCAATGCCGGGGCCCGCCCGCCGGGAGGGTGTCAGGAAAAGCGCGGCAGGCGTGTGGTGGAATGCGGGCGAACCCGCCGCGGACACCGTGCGGTTGGGCGGACCGATCGGCGGAGGTGGTTGAACGGGGGCGCGGAGCCGGACGATTGACGTACGGACAGCCGCGCGGCGGCGGGGGCGGGGCCGGCGGGATCAGCCGGCTTCCCCGTCGTCGAGCAACGCGCGGAGCAGCTGCTCGTCCTCGTCGTTGAGCTGGGAGACGAAGCGGGCGAGGACGGCGCCGCGGTCCTCGTCCTTCGCCAGTTCGGAGTGCATCCTGCGGGCGGTCAGCCCGGGAGCGTCCTCGGTCGGGGCGTACGCGTAGCCACGCCCCGACCGCGTCCTGCCGACGGTGCCCTTCTCGTGGAGCCGTGACAGAATCGTCGTGACGGTGGTGCGGGCCAGCGGTACCCCGAGCGCCTTCCGGACCCGGTCGGGCGTGAGCGGCTCCCCGGCCGCCCACAGGGCGGCGAGCACCTCGGCCTCCAGCTCCCCGGCCGGCCGGCGTTCCGCCCTCTCGTCGCCCATGGGGACACTCCTCCCGCTTCCTCGTCCACCCGCGACAGCGGACGGTCTACGACACTGTAGTCAATCAGCTTCCCGGACCGGGAAGAACACCGGACCGGGAAGAACAATCGCACAGGACCGAGGAAGGGAGCAGTCATGCTCGGCAGGAGCAAGGCGTTCAGCGGGTTCGCGGTGGACGACATCCAGAAGGCGAAGCGGTTCTACGACGAGACGCTCGGGCTGGAGACGAGCGAGGAGCACGGGCTCCTCACCCTGCGTCTGGCCGGTGACACACGGGTGCTGCTCTACCCCAAGCCCCACCACACCCCGGCCACCTTCACCGTCCTGAACTTCCCGGTGGACGACATCGACGCGGCCGTCGACGCGCTGGCCGCCCGGGGTGTGGTCTTCGAGCGTTACCCGGACATGGAGGCGGACGAGAAGGGCATCTTCCGCGGCGGCGGTCCGTACATCGCGTGGTTCACGGACCCGGCGGGCAACATCCTCTCCGTCCTCCAGGACCGCTGAACGGCCAGGAACGGAACCGGCCGGGAATCGCCCGGCCGGCCCCGAGGACCCGGCGTCAGCCCTGGGGCCCGGGCGACGCGGCAGCCGCCCGCAGGGGCGCTCCCGCGTCGTGCAGGCTCTTGAGGGCCTGCCGGTAGGAGTTGATCAGCCCGGTCTCCAGGTAGCCGATGTTGTGCTCCTGGCAGAAGCGGGCGACGATCGGCTGCGCCTTGCGCAGGTGCGGGCTGGGCATGCTCGGGAACAGGTGGTGCTCGATCTGGTAGTTCAGCCCGCC
>NZ_WWJY01000402.1 GCF_009865405.1 Streptomyces sp. SID3212
GTGTCCAGGTCCGGGGCACCGGGCGGGTCGGGTCGGCCGTGGCGGCGGTGCTCTCGGCGGCCGGGGTGGGGCGGGTCGACGTGCTGGAGGGCGGCTTCGTCCAAGAGGGCGATGTGGCGCCGGGCGGGCTGCCGTACGCGTCCGTGGGGGAACGGAGGGACACGGCGGCCCGGCAGCTGGTGCGGCGGTCGGCACCGGGCCGGGCGCCGAGGGAGGCGGAGCGGGCGCGGTGGTCGGCCGGCGGGGAGCCGCCGCTGGCCCTGGTGGTCGTGACGCCGCGCGACGGCCTGGCGGTCCACGCGCCCGATCCGGTGGTGGCGGAGACGTGGATGTCCTCGGGGACCCCGCATCTGTACGCGGGTGTGATCGAGGCCACGGGGGTGGTGGGCCCGCTGGTGCTGCCGGGCGGTTCGGCGTGCGCGGGCTGCCTGGCCCTGGAGCGGGCGGACCGGGACCCGGGGTGGCCCCGGCTGCTGGCCCAGTGGCGGTCCGGGCGGGGGGCCACGGGGGCGCAGGCCTGCGACGTCGGACTGGCCACGACGGTGGCGGGGCTGGCGGCGGCGCACGCCTTGTCGTTCCTGGATGGTGAACTACCCGCCACGACGGGTGCACGATGGGAGGTGTCACTTCCCCAGCTCGACTGGCGGTCGCGGCGGACGGCACCCCATCCGGAGTGCCGCTGCGGGGCCGCCGGGAGACGCGAGGGGGAGCGCCTGGCGGAAGCCTTGCCACAGCAGGACACAATGACGGGGTAACCGACGTTCGCGGCACGGCTGTCTGGAGGGCTTGATGTCTGATCTTCCCCGGAAGGCGGTCACCCGCACCGCGAAGCTGGCGGCGCTGCCCATCGGTTTCGCGGGACGGGCCACCTGGGGCCTGGGCAGACGGATCGGCGGGAAATCCGCGGAGATCGTCTCCAAGGAGTTGCAGCAGCGCACTGCGGACCAGCTCTTCAAGGTCCTCGGGGAGCTGAAGGGCGGTGCGATGAAGTTCGGGCAGGCGCTGTCCGTCTTCGAGTCCGCGCTGCCCGAGGAGGTCGCCGGGCCGTACCGGGCGGCGCTCACCAAGCTCCAGGAGGCGGCGCCCCCGATGCCGAGCAGTACGGTGCACGCCGTGCTGGCCGAGCGGCTGGGCGAGGACTGGCGCGAGCTGTTCCTGGAGTTCGAGGAGAAGCCCGCGGCGGCGGCGTCGATCGGGCAGGTGCACCGCGCGGTGTGGCACGACGGCCGGGTCGTCGCGGTCAAGGTGCAGTATCCGGGGGCCGGGGAGGCCCTGCTGTCGGACCTGACCCAGCTGAGCCGGTTCGTCCGGCTGCTGGGCCCGCTGATCCCCGGCATGGACATGAAGCCGCTGATCAGCGAGATGCGCGACCGGGTCTCCGAGGAGCTGGACTACGCGCTGGAGGCCGAGTCGCAGCGGGAGCACGCGGCGGAGTTCGCGGACGATCCCGATGTGCTGGTGCCCGACGTGGTGCACCAGAGCGAGCAGGTGCTGGTCACCGAGTGGATCGACGGGAAGCCGCTGGCGGACGTGATCTCGGGTGGTTCCGCGGAGGAGCGGGACCGCGCCGGCCAGCTGCTGGCCCGCTTCCTCTTCTCGGGCCCGGCGCGTACGGGTCTGCTGCACGCGGACCCGCATCCGGGGAACTTCCGGCTGCTGCCCCCGGACGAGGGTGTGGAGGACGGCGAGTACCGGCTGGGGGTGCTCGACTTCGGGACGGTCGACCGGCTGCCCGGCGGGCTGCCCGACACCATCGGCTACGCGCTGCGGATGACGCTGGAGGGCGACGCGGAGGGGGTGTACGACCTGCTGCGCGAGGACGGGTTCGTCAAGGAGTCCATCGATCTCGACCCGGACGCGGTGCTGGACTATCTGCTGCCGATCATCGAGCCGGCCGCGGTGGACGAGTTCACGTTCACCCGGAGCTGGATGCGCAACCAGGCCGCGCGGATCGCCGATCCCCGGTCGCCCGCCCACCAGTTGGGCAGGCAGTTGAACCTGCCGCCGGCCTATCTGCTGATCCACCGCGTCACGCTGAGCACGATCGGTGTGCTCTGCCAGCTGAACGCGACGGTGCGGCTGCGGGACGAGCTGGAGGACTGGCTGCCCGGTTTCCTGCCGGACGAGGAAGAAGAGGACGGGGCGGACCAGACCTGACAAGACGACGGGGGGCCGGTCCTTGAGGACCGGCCCCCCGTTTTTCTGGGACTCACCGAGCACCGAGGTGCCGTGCGGCGGTGGGACGGTTACTGCATGACCGCCATGGCCAGCGCGCGGCGGGCGCGCATCGAGACGCGCTCGGCGCGGCGCTGCATCCGGCGGGCGGCGACCAGGCGCACGGCCCGGCGTTCCGCGTCGGCTTCGCGCAGGCGGTCCGCCATATGGACACGAGCCATGGCTTCTGGGATGAGTTGCATTTCGCGGGTCCTGTTCTGACGCGAGTCGTCCGCGTCGGTGCTGCTGCTGACGGCTGGGGCGGCGGAGCCGGTGGGCTCACGCAGGGAAGAGGTCATCGGAGCCTGCTTCTTGGGATCGTGCGTGTAGGGACGGTCGATGGTTCCGCTGATGGTCATGCCGCTGCGACCGGGTTCTTGCGCGGACGGCCGCGGGGCCGCTTGCGGGCCACGACCACGCCCTGGACGAAGAGCTCGCCACCCCAGACGCCCCAGGGCTCCCGGCGCTCCTTGGCCCCGGCGAGGCAGGCCTCGACCAGCGGGCAGGTGCGGCAGAGCGCCTTGGCGTACTCGACGTCGGCGGGGGACTCCGCGAAGAAGACCTCCGGGTCGTAGGCACGGCATGGAACGGGTACGCCGAGGTTCTCGATGGCGTCGTCGAGCGCGGTGAGCGCGGTGAGGGGGATCAAGGTGGAGTCCTCCGTGAGGCAGGGCGGGGGGATCGTTTCGGAAGGCGGTACGGACGGGGCGTGCGCTTCGAGTTGCACGGGGTGTGATTCCTCGTCTGGTCGTTCCGGCCGGTCGGCCGGGCTGCGGCTGGTACCTGTTGTTCTCAATCCCGAGGCCCCTTCGCTCCGCCCGTCCCGTTCGGGACAAACAGAAGGGCCGCGGATCCCGGGTGGGGTTCCGCGGCCCTGAAGGCGCCGGCCTGATGGTGGATCAGGCTGGATCACTCCAGGGTTCAGGCCCACGGAAGGCCCACATCTTGTGGTGCTGGGTCGTCTTGCTCGTCTGCCGTCCGGTCTCGGCACTGGCCGCCGCGTAGGTGTAGGCCTGGGCCTCCACCGCTGCCGCTCCTGCTTCCAGTGCCTCGATCGGTCGCTCATCGCGTGCCACCGGCCGGACGGGAAGACCCGCAAAGCCGACGGAGGGCACGACGGAGGAGACGCCGGGCAGACCATTGCCGTTCAGTTCGATACGCGACACGTCGAGCGAGCACACGGAGGCGACCAGCAGGCCGGTCATTTTGACGGTGCTGACAACCGAGCCTTCGGTGTTGACAACGGTGGTACCGGTCTTGGTCTCAAAAATCGTGGACACTGGAATCGCCTCCTCTCGGCGTCTCTGGGACCGGCCGGAGCCGGTCATGCGTATGGACAAGTAGAGCACGGGGAGAGAGCTTCGTGAAGCTCTCGTTCCCGTGGTTAAGAACCTATGGGGATTCCCGGGGCGGGCGCAAACTATTTTCCCGTCGATTTTCGCTCACGCGTCCTCCGCCCCGCCCGCAACCTCGCCACCTGCGCAGATGGCCAGAACATCGGCGCCGAACCGGTCCAGCTTGCGGCCGCCGACGCCGGCGATCCCGGTCAACTCCCCCTCGCTGCCCGGCACCGCCTCGGCGATCGCCATGAGGGTCTTGTCGGTGAAGACGCAATAGGCCGGCTGGCCCAGCAGCTTGGCCTGACCGGCGCGCCAGTCGCGCAGCCGCTCGTACAGCGCCTCGTCCATGTCCGACGGGCAGTCCTCGCAGCGCGTCAGCTTCATCTCGCCCGCGTCGGTGAGGGTCTTCCCGCACACCCGGCAGAGCACCGGGCCGCGCCGCTTGCGCCGCGCGCCCACAGCCCCGCTCACGCCCGCGCCCGCGCCGGCGCGCTCGAAGGACCCGCCCGCGGCAGGCGCCCCCGCGCGCCGGCTGCC
>NZ_WWJY01000403.1 GCF_009865405.1 Streptomyces sp. SID3212
CCCCCGGGTGCCCGGGTCGGGACCGCAGTCGGGGCCGGAGCCGGGGCCGGGGCCGGGGTCAGGACCGCAGTGCGGACCGCAGTCGGGGCCTCGGTCGGGACCGCGGTCGGCGTCGATCACAGAACCGGCACAAGCGGAAGGCTCCGAAGGGGAACCATCCGGCGCCTCCGGCACTCCTGTGATGTGCAGGCCGGTGCCGTTGCAACAGGCACCGCTCACCGGCCGCGGGGCACCTGGCTGAGTCCGGTCCTGAGGGCGGGCCTAGACTTTCGCCGGGGCTACGCAGCCGTATCGACCGCACACGGTCGGTGACCGTGGTGTGCGCGCGTGGTGGGGAAAGTGACCGCGTGATGTGGACAGTGACCACGACTCCGCCGGGGGCGGTGCGGGGCGGCCGGCTCCTGCGCGTACCAGCGGAACGACCTGACCAGCAGCGATCACGACGGGGTGACTTCCCACATGTCTGAAGCCCGAACCGACACGACCCAGGGGCGGCCGGTCCCGCACGGAGCGGCCGACCACCGGGGCGACGACGGCGGCATCGGAAAACACCGAGGGGGCGCGGCTCCGACGGAGGACTCGGCGTCTCCGGCGTACGGACGGCACCGCCGCCCGGAGGAGAACAGCAGGGCGGCCTGAACGAGCGTCCCGTGAGGGGCCGTCGCACACCGGCAGCGGTGAGCGGCGGCCCCTCCGTGTGTCCGGTCGGTGTGTGCCGGGTCCGCCGAATGACATGTGCGTGTACCGAGTCCGCCGAGTGACATGTGCGTGTGCCGGGTTCGCCGAGTGACATGTGCGTGTACCGGACCCGCCAAGTGACATATGTACTGCCCGAGTCCGTACATGCGCCTCTGCCGGGACCGTACCCGTGCTCCGTAGCGTCGTGGCCATGACGCGGACAGCAGAACGAGCGGCTCCGGGGACCCTGCCCGGCTCGCCCTCCCTCCCCGGCTCGGCCTCCCTCCCCGACTCCCCCTCCATCGCCGTGAGTTTCACCGGCGTGGTCAAGAGCTTCGGTACGGTACGGGCCGTCGACGCGGCCGATCTCACGATTCCGCGCGGCGAGACCGTCGCGCTGCTCGGCCGCAACGGCGCGGGCAAGTCCACCGCCATCGCGCTGCTCCTCGGCCTGGACGAGCCGGACGCGGGGACCGTACGGCTCTTCGGGCAGACGCCCGCGCGGGCCGTGGCCGCCGGGCGGGTCGGGGCGATGCTCCAGGACGGCCGGCCGATCCGCCGGGTGACCGTAAGGGAGTTGGTGTCGTTCGTCGCGAGCACCTTCCCCCGTCCCCTGCCGGTCGACGAGGTGCTCGCCCTCGCCGGGCTCACCGGCCTCGCGGGACGGCGCGTCGACAAGCTGTCGGGCGGCCAGGCGCAGCGGGTGCGGTTCGCCGTCGCGCTGGCCGGAGGGCCTGAGCTGATCGTCCTGGACGAGCCGACCGCCGCGCTCGACGTGGAGGCCAGGCGGGCCTTCTGGGACTCCATGCGGGCCTACGCCGACCGGGGCAACACCGTTCTCTTCTCCACGCACTACCTGGAGGAGGCCGACCGGAACGCGGACCGGATCGTCGTGCTCGACCACGGCAGGGTGGTCGCCGACGGGACCGGTGAGCGGATCAGGAGCGCGGCCGGCGGCCACCTGGTGTCGTTCGACCTGGCGGACGGGAGTTCTCAAGACGCCCACGCGCTGGAGCGGTTGCCCGGGGTGGTGTCCGCCGAGGTACGCGGGGGCCGGGCCCTGCTCCGTACCGGCAACTCGGACGCGACGGTGGTCGCCCTCGCCGGACGGGGGTGGATCCGCCGGCTCGAAGTGACCCCGGCCACGCTCGAAGACGCCTTCGTGGCCCTGACGGGCAGCCCTCCCACCGACACCGACACCACCGACCCCACCGACCCCACGAACACCAACCCCTCGAAGGAGACCGTGTGATGCGCGCCTACATCGCGCTCGAAGTGCGCAGGACCCTGCGCGACCCCGGCTTCCTGATCTTCGGCGCGGGCGGCCCCGTCCTGATGTACCTGCTGTTCACCAACATCGGGGTGGACAACAACGCGGCTGCCATGGAGTGGAAGATCTCCTCGATGGTCGGCATGGCGGCGTACGGCGCGCTGGGCGCGGCGGTGTCGACCGGGACGGGGATCGCCGAGGACAAGTCCCAGGGCTGGCTGCGGCAGTTGCGTGTCACGCCGATGTCCCCGCGCAGTGTGGTGACCGGCCGGGCGCTGAGCGCGTCGGTGACCGTCCTGCCCACCCTGCTGGCGGTGCTCGCGGCGGGCGGTCTCGTCAACGGTGTACGCCTGGACCTGTGGCAGTGGGCCGCCCTGGTGGTGCTGCTGTGGGCGGGCGCGCTGCCCTTCACCCTGCTCGGCATCGGCAACGGCTACCGCCTGACGGCCCAGACCACGGGGGCGGTGAGCATGGGCTCGCTGATGCTGCTGGCCGTGGTCGGCGGGCTCTGGTTCCCGATCGACGCGTTCCCGGACTGGCTGCGGTCGGTCGCCGCGTACACCCCCGCCAACCGCTTCGCCGACCTGGGCTGGTCCACCACGGCGGGCCGTGCCCCGGGCGCTGTCACGATCATGGTGCTGCTCGGGTGGCTGGCCGCGTTCGGTTCGTACGCTGTGCTCTCGTACCGCAGGTCAGCGAGGACAGCATGAGACCGACGCACACGCGGCCGGCACGGACCGCCGGCGAACCGCGCCACGAGCGGGGCAGGCCCGGACCGCCCAGCGGGTACACCCTGCTGCCGTGGCTGCTGCTCGGCCTCGGCTCGTTCTCCAACCTCGTCCGGGGAGAGACCTCCAACGCCTGGATCGCCGGCGCCGGGCTGCTGGTCTTCAACTCCCTCTACATCTCCGTGGTGTTCCGGTCCTTCGTCCCGTCCAGGCGGAACACCCCCACCACGTGGTGGCTGCTCGGCGCGATGGCGGTGCCGACGTTCGGCCTCGCCGCCGGGTACGGCGACAACTGGCTGATGTTCTTCCCGCTCTACGGGTTGGCCTGCGGGAGTGTGCTGCGCGGCCGGCTCCTCGGCCTCGTGGGTTTCCCGCTGACCGCGGCGGCGGCGGTCGTCTCGGCGTACTACGGGGGCTGGGACGCGATCACCATCGCGTACGGGACGTTCATCTCGATGATGGTGACCGCCGCGATCCTCACCCTCGCCGAGACGGTGGGTGAACTGCGCGCCACCCGTGAGGAGTTGGCCCGCTCGGCGGTGGAGCAGGAGCGGCTGCGGTTCTCCCGCGACCTGCACGACCTGCTGGGCCACACGCTCTCCGTGATCGTGGTGAAGGCGGAGGCCGCGCGGCGGCTCGCGCCGCGTGACCTGGACGCGGCGCTGACACAGGTCTCCGACATCGAGTCGGTGGGCAGGCAGGCCCTGACGGAGATCCGCGAAGCCGTCAGCGGCTACCGCGAGGGCAGCCTCTCCGCCGACCTGGACCGGGCGCGCTCCGCCCTGACGGCGGCGGGGATCGAGCCGCTCGTACGGCTGTCGGGGCCGCCCCTGGAGCCGCAGACCGAGGTGCTGCTGGGGTGGGTGGTACGGGAAGCGGTGACCAACGCCGTACGGCACAGTTCCGCGACCCACTGCGTGATCACGCTCGACGGCTCGGCGGAACAGGTACGGCTGGAGATCACGGACGACGGGGTGGGACCCCTGACGGACGACGGCGCGGGAGCCCCGGCCGCGGACGGGACGGGGGCCCCGGCCGCAGACGGGACGGGACCCCTCGCCTCCGACGGGGCGGGACTCCTGACCGCCGAGGCGGGACCCCAGGCCGCCGACGAG
>NZ_WWJY01000404.1 GCF_009865405.1 Streptomyces sp. SID3212
GACCCGGTGGCCCTCGGTCGAACCCGTGCCCGCCGACCGGCCGTGAGGTGAGGGCCGCTACCGGGCGGTCCCGCCCCGGCCGGCGTCCAGGCCGCCCGGCGTGCCCGGATCGAACCACGTCGGTTCGTCGGCGAGGGCCTGCTTGATCCGCAGCAGGGCGAATTCGGAGAGATCGGGCAGCGCGTCCAGCGGGAACCACCCCACGTCCAGCGACTCGTCGTCGTTGACCCGGGCCTCGCCGCCGGTCGCACGGCAGAGGAACGTGATGTCCATGAACTGGCAGCGGTCCTCGTTCGGGTACTGGACCGGCTCAAGACCCTGGACGAGCACCACCCGCTCCGCCCGGCAGCGCACCGCGGTCTCCTCCTCCACCTCGCGCACGACCGCCACCGCGGGCTGCTCGCCCGGCTCGGGGATGCCCCCGACCAGCGACCAGCCGCCGGTGTCGGCGCGGCGGGCCAGCAGGACCCTGCCGTCGTCGTCCAGGACCACCGCGCTCACTCCCGGCAGGTAGAGGAGCTGGTGACCCGCCGAGGCGCGGATCGTGCGGATGAAGTCGGGTGTCGCCATGTCAGGAGCCTAACCGGCCCCTCCGGCCAGCGGCAGGTTGACCGCCGAGAGGGCGGCGGGGGAGCGGTGGACCGTATAGGTGCCCGGCAGGGTCCGCAGCTGCGGGTCGGTGGGGAAACACGGGTCCACGCCCACCGGCGCCGAACAGTCCGCCTCCGGGGTCCGGGTGGTGAGGGTCAGCCGCAGCGCGTGGCCGGGCGCGAGCCGCGCCACCCGAGGGGACAGCCCGATCGTCAGCTCGTACACCTGTCCCGGCCGCAGGTACCGGTCCGCGGTGAACGTGCCGTACGGACGGACGACCACCCCCTTCGCATCGCGCCACGACCGGTCCGGGTCGAGCGCGCGCAGGCTCGCGACGAGGGAGCCCGAGGTGATCTTCGTGGCGGTTCCGCCGGGGGCGATGTCGTCCAGCTGGGCGATGAGGGTCAGGTTCGTACCGCTCGACCCGGCCGACAGGCTGGCGCTGAGCGGCCCTGCCAGGACCGCGCCCCGGCGGAACGGCTCCGTCGTGTAGGTCAGCCGCCCGTCGGCGGCGGAGGGTTCGGTGTACGAGATCCGGTCCGCGCCCCCGGCGCGCGGCGGGGTCGGCCCGAGGGTGCCGTCGGGGCCGAGGTAGTAGGGGGTGTAGGTGCGGACCTGCTGGAAGGCCGTGGTGTGGAGCCAGGTCCGGGTGCCCTGCCGGTAGAGGTGCAACGGTGTGGTCGTGGTGGCGAAACCGGTGGGCCTGCCCTTGAGCCACGTGTCGAACCAGTCGAGCGCCACGGCCCGGTCCACACCCTCGCCGTGCGCCCACGGGCCGACGACCGCCTGGTAGCGGGGGGTCGTCCGCTGCCCGGGTGCCGGACTCGTGTGGACGGGCCGGTGGAAGTACGCGTTCTGGAGGTACGTGTACATCTCCTGGGAGCCCTGCGCGTACAGGTCCAGGTTCCCGCTCCACAACAGCGTCGGGATGTCCGCCCGTACGATCGCGGCGGCCAGGTCCCCGGGGGTGCGGGACGCCGCCCACGCCCCGGCGTACGCCTTGTCGCCCCCGCGCTGCGCGTTCGCGGCGAGGGCCCTGCCGTACGCCCCGGCGCGCGGGCCCATCCGCGTACCGAGATGGGTGAAGTAGTTGCGGGTCTGGGTCGGCATCCCGCCGGAGTTCATCGACTCGCGGTACGTCTCCGCCCCGGCGCACGCCGGAAGCATCGCCTTCACGGCGGAGCCGCGCGGGAGCAGCGAGGCGGTGAGGAGCTGGTTGATGCCCAGGTACGAGCAGCCGGTCAGGCCGACCGTGCCGTCGGACCCGGCCAGCCGGCCGGCCGCCCACGCGACCAGCTCGACCCCGTCACGCCGCTCCCGGGGCCCGAACAGCTCGAACGCGCCCCCGGAGCGGCCCGTACCGCGCACGCAGACCGACGCGTAGATGTATCCGCGCTCCACGAAATACGCCGGGTCGCCCAGGGCGGCCTGTCCCGGACCGCGCAGGTTCCCGGCCGTGGTGTCACAGGCGTACGGGTTCTGCGAGAGCAGGACGGGGAACGTCCCCCCGGCGCGCTCCCCGGTGAGACGGTCCGCCGGATACATGACGTCGCTGACCAGCGTGGTGCCGTCGCTCATCGGCACGCCGACGTCCGGGACCGTCGTACTGCCGTACGCCGCCGGGATCCGCGCGGGCACGGCTCCCGCCGTCACGGAGGGCACGAGCAGCACGAGGAGCGCGGCGAGGACCGGGAGGCCGGTCAACAGCCCCCGCCCCAGGGGTGAGCGGGCGGGACGAAGAGCGGCGACCATGGCGTCCAGTTTATCGAGGACCGCCGGACGCCGGTGGCGCCGGGCGATTCGGCACTTCGGTCGAATACGGGGGCGGCGTACGGCGGGAGTGACGGACCGAAGTGGAACGCGAACGGACGATATACGTCAACGGCTGACAGAATAAGGCGAGTTGCGCTCTGTCCTCGTTCACGGGCGCTGCCTAGGGTGCTGGAGCGGGTCCGCGGCGGAAGGTGGTCGGCGTGTTGCGCATTCACTTCACCGGCGAGGATCTGACCCGGGTGACGGTCGCCGCCCGCTCGGATCCTCTGTGGGACGTCCTGCTCAGCCTCCACATGGTCCAGGAGCCCGACCGTTCCCTCGCGTTCAGCGAATGGCGGCGCAGGACACGGGCGTTACGGATGCCGGGCGTGCGCCCACTCCTCGAACTGGCCCGTCCCTGGGGCTACTCGCCCGACTTCCTGACGCCCGGCCGGGGAGAGGCGGACTTCACCCACCAGGTGGAGGACGTCCTGTCCACGCCGTGCTCCCGGCTCTCCGCCGAACTGGCCATCCTGGCCGAGGAGAGCGGGGCCACCCCCTGGATCCGCGAACTCGCCGGCGGGGACCACCAGGTCATGGCCCGCCTCGGCGACACCCTGACCGCGTACCACCGGGTCGCCCTCGCGCCGTACCAGGAACGGATCCAGGCACACGCGGAGGCGGACCGGGCCCGGCGCGGTGTCGCGCTGCTGAACGGCGGGGTGGAGCGGCTGCTCGCCGAACTGCACCCCCGCGTCCGGTGGGAGGCGCCGGTGCTCCAGATCCCGGTGTACGCGGACCAGGACGTGTATCTGGAGGGCCGCGGCCTCGTGCTCGTCCCGTCCTTCTTCTGCCGCATCCAGCCGATCACCCTGATGGACCCCGACCGGCCGCCGGTGCTGGTGTACCCGCTCTCGCCGCGCCTGGGCTGGCTGCGGCCGGCCGGGGCGGAGGGGGACCAGGACGGCCTGGCCCCGATCGTCGCCCTGCTCGGCCGGACCCGCGCCCATGTGCTGGACGCCGCGGCGGCCGGCGGGACGACGACCGAGCTGGCGGTCCGGGTCGGGGTGGCTCTCCCGGTCATCAGCCGCCAGACGTCCGTGCTGCGGGAGGCCGGGCTGCTGGACACCCGCAGGGAGGGCGGATCCGTCCGGCACCATGTCACCCCGCTGGGCATCGCGCTCCTCAACGGGGAACTGGGCCCGGACGGCACACTCGGCTGATCCACGGGCGCCCCGGGCCGGGACGGGCCGGGGCCGGAACGCCGTGCCAGGATGAGC
>NZ_WWJY01000405.1 GCF_009865405.1 Streptomyces sp. SID3212
GCTGACGGCTGACGGCTGACGGCTGACGGCTCCGGCGCCTGCCCCGTCAGCCGGTCGTGAGCTTCTGGCTGAAGAACCACTCGTGCCCTTCGAGGTCCTCCACCTTGCAGATCCGCGTGCCCTGCGGCGTGTCGGTGGGCGGGAAGACCAGCGTGGCACCGGCCGCCTCGGCCCGCTTGTACTGGGCGTCGACGTCCTCGACGTCCACCGACACCATCGCGCTGCGGTAGCCCGTGGTGCCCGGCGACTCGTAGCCGTCACCCGGCCCGGCCAGGTACACCGGATCACCGGCGCGCGTCAGCATCTCCGCGTGGAACACCGGGCCGTCCGGGTGGGCGAACCGCTGTTGTTCGGTGAACCCGAACGCCTCGGTCAGCCACTCCAGCGCACGCGCGACGTCCTCGTACTTCGTGTATGGGATAGCAGCCATGCCGAAAAGCGTAGGGAGCCCGTCGCACGCCGTCCGGCCAAAGTTGCGCATCCGCGGGCCCGTTCGCGACGGGCGCGCTCAGCCCGTCACGCGCCTCAGCCCACCACGAGTTCGAACGCGATCGACAGCCGGCCCCCGAACCGTTCACCGGTCGCCCGGAACAGCCCGGTGAGCGGCGCCCGTACGTCGACGGGCGCCCCGCCGCCCAGCTCCGCCAGGTAGGCGGCGTGCGCCTCCAGCGACGCGACGGCCCTGTCTACCGAGCCGGTGACGTCCACCGCGTGGGTCGGCTCGGGGGAGCCCACCATGGCGGCGTACCGCACACCGCCCCACGGCTCGCCCGCCTCCGGGAAGATCCACCGGTTGCCCGCGTCCCCCACCGCGTCGAGCAGCGCCCGGCCCGCGTGGCGGTGGTCCGGCGTGTTCCAGCGCCGGGTGTGCGTGGCATCCCGGTGGTTGTAGCCGACGACCAGCTCCGGCCGGTGCCGGCGGATCGCCGCCGTGATGTCCTGCCGCAGCGGCAGACCGTACTCCAGCGTGCCGTCCGGATGGTCCAGGAACTCCACCGTGTCCACCCCCACGATCCGCGCTCCGCGCCGCTGCTCCTCCTCCCGTACCGCCGCCGCCTTCGCCGGCTCCGTCCCGTCGATCCCCGCCTCGCCACGCGTGAGCAGCAGGTATCCCACCCGCTTGCCCGCCGACGTCCACGCGGCCACCGCGCCCGCACCGCCGAACTCCATGTCGTCGGGATGGGCGACCACACACAGCACCCGGTCGAAGTCGGCCGGCATCTCCTGAAGCTGGATAGTCATGGGGCGCAGATTCGCACGCCTCCGCGCGTCGCTCTGCTCCGAAGTGAGCGTGGCCCGGCGGTCGTGAGCGTGGCCTGGCGGTTCGTCCGGTTCCATGCTCAATGCTGCGCAGAGCGTGGACGTTTGAAGTGGATATCTTCCTGGCGCGCCCGGCCCAGCGCAGAAGGCGAACTAGGAGGAACCATGACGGACTCAAGGCCCACACTGTCGAGACGGACGCTGCTGCGGACAGCGACCGGCATCACGGTGGGCGCCGCGGGAGCGGTGCTACTGACCGCCTGCGGTTCGGACGACGACAAGACCCCCGCGGCGGACCGCAAACCCACCGGCGCGCCCAAGCGCGGCGGCAAGCTGCGCGCCGCCTTCATCGGGGGCAGCAACGAGACCGCCGACGTGCTCAAGGCCGCGAACACCCCCATCGACTACGTCCGGGCCCGCGCGATCTACGACGAGCTGTGCGTCCTGGACGCGGACGGCCGTACCGAGATGCAGCTCGCCGAGAGCCTGACGCCCAACGCGGACGGCACCGAGTGGACGCTGAAGGTACGCAGCGGCGTCACGTTCAGCGACGGCCGGAAGCTCACCATCGACGACGTGCTCTTCACGCTGCGCACGTACGTCAGCACCCAGGCCAACCAGGCCCCGCTGCTGGCGGACCTCGACCTCCCCAAGGCCCGGCGCAAGGATGAACTCACCGCCGTCCTGGTGATGAAGCGCCCCCACGGCTTCCTCGACCTGGTCTTCACCCAGGGCATCTTCATCGTCCCGGCGGGCACCAAGGACTTCGACAAGGTCCCGGGCAGCGGTCCGTTCATCCTCCAGCAGCACCGGGTCGGACAGGGCGCCACCCTCAAGCGCAACCCCAACTACTGGGGCAGCGCCGGGCCGTACCTGGACGAACTCGAACTCGTCTCCATCGCGGACGGCGCGGCCCGGCTCAACGCGCTCAAGGCGGGCCAGATCGACTACGCGGCGAGCATCTCGCTCGTGGCGGGCAAGAGCGAACGCGCCAACGCCGCCGTGCAGTTGATCATCCCGCCCAAGTGGGAGTGGCCCAACTTCGGCGCCATGCTCAAGCGCAGCCAGGACCCGTTCAAGGACGCCCGGGTGGCACAGGCGCTCAAGTACGCGGTCGACCGCGAGCAGATGGTCGAGCGCGTCACCCTCGGCTTCGGCGAGGTCGGCAACGACCTCTTCGGCAAGTTCCTGCCCTTCTACGCCGAGGATCTGCCGCAGCGTCAGTACGACCCCGACAAGGCCAGGAGTCTCCTCAAGGAGGCCGGCGTCGACAAGCTCTCGCTGACCATCAGGACCAGCGACTACGAGTACGGGCTTGCGGAGGGCGCCGCGGTGCTCGCCGAGCAGGCGAAGAAGGCCGGCATCTCCATCGGTCTCGACAAGGTGCCGGCCGGAGACTTCTTCGCCGACCCGAAGGTGTTCATCGGCGCCAAGTTCCAGTCCGCCAACCGCAAGCCCCGGCCGCTGCCGCTCGACGTGCTGTTCTTCTACGGTACGGACGCGCTGCTGCCCTTCACCGGCGTCGCGGGCCCGAAGATCGACGACCTGGTCACCAACGTCCGGTCCGCGGTCTCGGACGAGCAGCGCAGGAGCTCCATAGGCGACATCCAGCACTACCTCTACGAGGAGGGCGGCGACCTGGTCTGGGCGAAGGCGCCGGTCCTGGCCGCCGCCACCCCCAAGGTGCACGGCGTCAAATCGCTCGGCTACCCGACGTTCCCGAGCTTCCGAGACGCCTACCTGGCATGACCGACAACATACTCGAAGCCCCCGCGACTCCTGGCTCCGGCCAGGGGTCGCTGCGGTCTCTCCTGACCAGACGGCTCCTCACCGGCGTCCTGGTGCTGGCGGCCGTCTCCGCGATCGTCTTCGTCGCCACCGAGGCCGCGCCCGGCGACGCGGCCGCCGCCTCCCTCGGGCCCGACGCGGCCCCCGAGACCGTGGCCGCGCGCCGCGCCGAACTCGGCCTGGACCGGACCGCGTTGGTCCGGTACGGCGACTGGCTGCTCGCCGTCCTGCGCGGCGATCTGGGGACCTCGTACGTCTCCGGCACCCCGGTCTCCGACCTGGTCGCCGCCCGGGTCGGCAACTCGCTGGTCCTGGCCGGGGTGACCCTCGCCCTGCTGGTGCCGCTCGCCGTGGGCCTGGGCATCTGGGCCGGACTGCGCGCCGGCGGCCTGCCGGACCGGATGATCTCGGCGACCACCCTCACCCTGCTGTCGGTCCCGGAGTTCGTCACCGGCACGATCCTGGTCCTGGTGTTCGCCGTCCAGCTGGACCTGCTGCCGGCCGTGTCCCTGCTCCGCCCCGGCGAGGGGCTGCTGGGCAACCCCGACATCCTGGTCCTGCCGGTGGTCACCCTGCTGGTCGGCTGCCTGGCCCACAACGCTCGCCTGGTCAGGGCCGGAGTGGTCGAGGTGGCGACCGGCGACGCCGTCACCACCGCGCGTCTGAACGGCGTGCCGGAGCACCGGCTGATCCTGCGCTACGTCCTGCCCGCCGCCCTCCCGCCGGTGATCCCGCTCCTGGCGCGCTATCTGTCCCTGCTGGTCGGCGGGGCCCTCGTCGCCGAGACCCTGTTCGGCTTCCCGGGGATCGCCTCGGTACTGGTCCAGGCCTCCGCCGGCCGCGACGTGCCGACCGTCCAGGCCGTCGCCCTGCTGGTGGCGCTGGTGACCGTACTGGCGAACCTGCTCGGAGACGTGCTCGGCACGCTGCTCGACCCCCTGAGGAGGATTCCCCAGTGACCCTCGTCTCCCACCCGGTCACCGAACCGCCCGCGCCGGCCGGAGCGCCGCCCCGCGAGGCCCCGGCCCGCAGGCGGCCGGTCGCGGCGATCGTGTTCGGCCTGCTGGTGGCCCTGACCCTGTGCGGCCCGTGGCTCGCCCCCAAGGACCCCCGGGTCGGTGCCGGGATGCCGTACGCCCCGAGCAGCGCCGACACCCCGCTGGGCACCGACCACCTCGGCGCGGACGTGCTCAGCCGGGTGCTCTCGGGAGGCCGGACCCTCGTCCTGCTCTCCGTCGCGGTCCTGCTGGTCGCCTACCTCATCGGGGTGACGGCCGGCATGCTCGCCGCGTATCGCGGCGGCTTCGTGGCCACGCTGATCCTGCGCTGCGCCGACGTGCTGATGGGCCTGCCGCCGCTGGTGCTGATCGCGGTGATCGCCACCGGCACCGGGCCCGGCCTGCTCGGGGTCGCCGTCTCCGTGGTCGCGGTGATGCTGCCCGACATCACACGGATCGTACGGGCCACCACCACGCAGATCCTCGCCCACGACTATGTCGAAGTGGCCCTGGCCCGGGGCGAGTCGACAGCGGCGATCCTGGCCCGCGAAGTGCTGCCCAATCTGCTCAGGACCCTGGCCGCCGACGCCAGTGTGCGCTTCGCAGGTACGGCGTACGCGGTCGCGACCGCCGGATTCCTCGGCCTCGGCGCCCAACCCCCCACCCCCGACTGGGGGTTGATGATCATGGAGAACCAAGGTGGCCTGACCCTCCAGCCGATGGCCGTCCTGGCACCCGCCGCCCTCCTGCTCGCCCTGCTGCTGACGGTGGGCCGGCTCTCCGACAGCCTCGGCTTCGCCGCCCCGGCGCCCCGGCGCAAACGCGGCCCGGCGCGCACGGATGCCGTACCGACCGCCGCGTCGGCACCGGCCGCCCAGGCCGGGCCGAGGGTTCCGCTCGGGGGTGCGTCCGAGGAGGGGCCCAAGGAGGGATCCGAGGATGTGCCGGACACGGCCGCGACCGTACGAGGCCTGCGCCTGCGGGCCACCAGCACCGGTCTGGAGCCTGTCCGCGGCGTCGACCTCACCGTCCCCGCCGCGACGGTGGTCGCCCTGATCGGCGACTCGGGGAGCGGCAAGACCAGCACCGCGCTGGCCCTGCTCGGCCACACCAACCCGGGCCTGGAACGTACGTCCGGCACCACCCGGCTCTTCGGGACCGACCTGGAGGGCCTCGGCCGCCGCGACCTCGCACGCCTCCGCGCACGCACCGTCGCGTACGTCGCCCAGGACCCGCGCACCTCGCTGCCGGGCAACCTGAAGGTCGCCGACCAGATCGGGGAACAGCTGCGCGCCTTGGGCGTACCGGCCGGGGAACGGCTGGAGAAGGCCAGGTCCGCGCTGTGCCGCGTCGCCCTGCCCGACGACCCGGCGTTCCTGGCCCGCAAGCCGCACCAGTTGTCCGGCGGCCAGCTCCAGCGGCTGTCGATCGCGGTGGCCCTGGCCCGTGAGCCGAGGCTGCTGGTCCTCGACGAGCCGACCAGCGCACTCGACCCGCAGAACACCGCCCGGCTGGTGATGGAGGTGGTCGCCCTGTGCCGCAAGGCGGGCACCGCCGTCCTGCTCATCTCGCACGACCTCGATGCCGTCGCGCAGGCCGCGGACACGGTTGTCGTGATGAGCGGCGGCCGGGTCGTGCGCTCCGGCCCGCAACTCGACCGACTGAACAGAACAGACAAGCAGACCGATACGCACAAGCCGGCCGAGGCATCTGAGGCATCCGAGACGGACGACGGGGCGGATGACGCGCCGGACGACACCCTGAACAACGCCCTGGACAACGCGGCGCCGCTGTCGGTCGTGGGGCTCTGCGCCGAGCGGCCCGGCGCGGGCCGGATCTTCTCGGACGCGTCGCTGACCGTCCCGGCGGGGGGCCGCCTGTGCGTCGTGGGTACCTCGGGCAGCGGCAAGAGCACCCTGCTGAGGGCGATCACCGGCCTGGTGGTACCGACCGCCGGTGAGGTCCGGATGGCGGGCGAGGTGCTGGCGGGGCAGGTGGGCAGGAGGAGCCCGCTCCAGCGCAGGCTGCTGCAACTCGTCCCGCAGAATCCGTACGACTCGCTCAATCCCCGGCAGACCGTGGCCAGGATCGTCGGACGTCCGCTGCGCCAGTTCGGGCTCGTGCCCGCGGACCAGGTGGAGGCGGAGACGCTGACGCTGGTCGAGCAGGTCGGCCTCGGGGCCGAACACCTGAGCCGGCGGCCCGCCGCACTGTCCGGCGGTGAGCGTCAACGGGTGGCACTGGCAAGGGCGTTGGCTGCCCGCCCCGACGTGTTGCTGTGCGACGAGATCACCAGCGCCCTCGACCGGACGACCGCACTCTCGGTCCTCGCGCTGCTCGACGAGCTGTGCCGGGAGCTCGGAGTGGCGCTGATCGTGGTGACGCACGACCGGCTGGTGGTGGAGCGCATCGGGGGGAGGGTCGCGCAGGTGGCCGACGGACGGTTGCGGCATCTTCCCGCCGCCCGGGCGGTGTGACGATCCGGGAGCGGCCACCGTCCGGCGAGGCCGGCTCGGGGGTCGTTCCCGGTGTCGGAGTCCAGCGAGAACCGGAGACCAGATCTTCTCTTCGAAGAGCTGCCGCGAAGAGCTGCTACGCGACCGCACCGCTCAGACCGAGGCGCGCCTCGATGTACCCGGCCAGGTTTGCTTCGTTGCGGATGGTGATCCAGCCGTTGCTGGATTCCAGCAGCCCCGCCTCACGGAACCTCTTCAGGAAATACCCGACCCTGGACCTCGTGGTCCCCACCATCTCCGCCAGTTCTTCCTGGGTGAGGCGGGCGCCGATCTTCAACCCCCGTTGGTGCGTCTGCCCGAAACGGTGCGAGAGCTGGAGCAGACGGGCCGCCAACCGTAACTCGCTTTCCAGGGTGACTAAGTCGACAATCACCCGCTGGCGTTCCGAGAGGCGATTGGCCAGGTGCTCGGCGAATTCTTCGAGGAGGCCTCCCGCATTCAGCATTTCGAAGAATTTGCTGTACGGAATTCTGAGCAGCTCGGTGTCCGCCATCGCCACGGCGGTTTCGACGCGGCTGATCCGCGTCATGCAAAGTTCTCCAAAAATCTCGCCGGCGATGTAGAGATCGAGTAAACATCGCTTACCCGTGGACGTCACGATCACCGTCTTGACCTGGCCGGACTTCACCAGATAGAGGCTCCGGTCGTTCTCCGTGCAGTTGTATATGTGGCTGCCCCGGGGGATCGCAATGATCGGCAGCGTCTGCTGAATCGGCCGAAGCGACTCGACGATCCGGTCCGTGAACTTCATTTGTCCGATTGCTTGCGCGGTCAGGCTCATGATGATATAGGGGGATCGCGAGCATCGAATGCGGGACTAGAATGCCGGGACCCCCCGTCCCCCCTCCGGTCGTGACGATGCCCTATAATCATCCCTTAATGATAGGGTTGTCAATAGCTTTGGCAAGGCGAGGATCTGTCAACGGGCGGATAAAAATGAAACATCTCCGGTCGATTTTTGACATGCCAAAGAATTGCACGCGGAAATGGTTCGTGCCAATTTCCTGATCTTGATGTCGTGGTATCCACTGCGCATCCCGGGGATTGCGACACCCCTGTTCGGACTCTCGGTGGCCGGTGGAGTTCCGGACGACGCTCAGTGTGTTTTCTCGGTGCCGTCGCGGCGGGCGGCCCGACGGATGTGACGGCTGGGGCTGCCGATGCGGTTGGCGATGTGTATCGCGCCCGATGGTCTGCGCAGGCCGTCGGGCGCGACAACGCGGGAGGGGCCGACCAGCAGTGCTGGTCGGCCCCTCCCACGCCGGGCGTGCCCTTCTGGGCGCCCGCTGGTCAATCCCTGGGCGTCAGTGCTTGAAGGCGTCCTTCGCCTTCTCCTTCGCCTGCCGGAGGTCGCCCTTCGACTCCTCGGCGCGGCCCTCGGCGGTCATGCGCTCGTTGCCCACCGTGCGGCCGGCGACCTTCTTGACCTTGCCCTTGGCCTGCTCGACCTTCGCCTCGGTCTTCTCGTTGTCCTTCATCGTGCTCACGTCCTGCCGTGCTCGTCGAGTAACGCTGGACACCCTTCGCCTCGCCCATACGCCCCCGGTTAAACCTCCGAAACGCCCGCGCCGCTCTCCAGGGCACTCGTACGGCCGGCCCGGCCGGGAACCCGCGCACTCCGTGGGAGATCCGGGACGATCACGTGTCGTTCCGAGATCCGCCGGAGTCCACGTCACCGAGGGTCCACGCCTCGATGTCGCGGTAGTGGATCGGTCCGGGGCTCCGGCCGGTGTTGCTGCCGACCAGGTGCAGACGTTCGGCCGACCACCGGCGGCCGGTGAATCCGGCGAACGTCTCGGCGATCTCCCCGACCGAGGACTGATCCCCTCGACGCGCACGAGCCAAAGTCAGATGGGGACGCAGAGGCCGGTCCTCGAAGACGACACCGCACTCCTTGACGACGGTACGCACGTCGGTGGCGAGGGCGTGCAGTTCGTCGAGGTCGCCGTCCAGACCGCTCCACAACACCCGGTCGTCGAAGTTCCCACTGCCGCGCAGCGCCAGGCGGGGTGGCCGGTGGCGTGCCGCGACGCCGGCGAGAGGCCCACGCAGAAGCGGGACCGTCCCGGCCGGCAGTTCCCCCAGGAACGCCAGAGTGATGTGCCAGTCCTCGACGCGGTTCCACCGCATCTGAGGGTGCGTGTCGTACGCGGGGCGCAACCTCTGCCCGAGTTCCTCTTTCGCGTCGTCCGGCGGCGCGAGGGCGATGAATACGCGAATGGTCGCGGGCCGAGTCGGTTCGTTCACACCGCTCTTCGTACAGCATCCGGAGGGAGGGCGGACCGTACGGACCGAGTGGCCCCAGGTGCGGGGGAGGGGGGCTCAGCCCGCGTAGTCCCGGATGACATGCCGTGCCGTGCTCGCTCGCGCCGGCGCCAGCTCCGCCGCGATGGCCTGCGCGGCGGTGTCGTCACACGTCACACGCGCCCCGCGCGGTTCGGCCTCGGCCATGTGCCGCCGGCGCAGATGGGTGGGCGGATGCGTCGAGTCCGCGCTGTGGCCGCGCCGTTCACCGGCCCGGCGCAGCCGCTCGTACTCCTCGGGAGGGACGGCCCCGGTCTGCGCGGCAAGCCGCTCCCACAGTCCTTGTTCGGCGTCGCGGGGCCGCTGTCCCCCGATACCGGTGTGCGCGCGCACCGACTCCCGCCGCAGCTTGTCCCGGACGGTGTCGCTGACAAGGAGGAGATCCATCAGCTCGACGACGGCGGACGGGGAGGCGACCCGGCCGGCCGCCGCGTCGGCGAGGTATTCGGCGCGCTGGGAGGCCCGCAGCGTCAGATGGTCCAGGAGGACGAGGACGCCCAGTACCGCCGCGCGCAGCGTGAGCAGCATCACCGCCCCGATACGGGCCAGGAACCCGTGGGGGGCGTCCGGCGTCAGTACGTCCACCAGGAAGGCGAGCGTCCGCAGGGCCGTGCCGACGACCTTCGAATGGCGGGTGTCGCCGTGTGCGTAGTGACCGAGTTCGTGGCCGAGGAGCGCGACCCGCTGCGCGGGCGTGAGGATCTCCCACAGGCCGAGGCCGAGGTACAGCACACGGCGGCCTCTCACCCCGTACGTGCCGACGGAGGCGTTCGCGTCAGGCAGGACGACCACACGGTGGACACCTGTCGTGCCGACGACCGCCGCGACCTCGTCGACGAGAGCGAACAGACGGGGCGCGTCGTCCCGAGTCAGCACCGGTACTTCCTCGGGGAGGCGGCCGACCCTGGGCCGTACGGTCACCGCCAGCAGCAGGAACCCGATCCCCAGCATCGGCTGGACCACCGTGTCCCAACCCGCGACGATCAGTACAGCGCCCAGGGCCGTCAGCATCACGATGCCGGCGTGGACGGCCAGCGCGATGACGTACGCCAGGACACTGGAGGCGTCGCGGTGCGGGCGCAGGCTCTCGCCGCGAGCCATCTCGTCGGCGAGCCACCGGCCGTGGCGCCGGGCCAGGCGGCGACGCAGGGCATCGACACGCCCGGCCGCAGGCGCCGGCGCGCCGGGATCGACGTTCCAGTCGCACGTGGCACACCAGGTCACGAACCCACGATTCACCGGCATTCCGGCACCGCATTCCGGGCACGACTCCACTTGCTCCACGACGACACCGGGTGTTCCCACGATCCCCCACTCCCCGGCCGGGCTGTCGGCTCCGGCCCCCGTTCACCTGACCGCGCCCCGGGACACCGACCGTGTCAACCCGCGTTCGGTGGTTCGGTGATCTCACCATATGAGCTGCCCAGGGGGCCAACGGATTGCCCGGCCACCGCCTTCACATCCGACGCCGCAGGTCGAGGCGCCACTGTTTCCGGCCGACCTGCGCGCGGGCACCGGCTCGTCCCGCGCGGCGACAGCCCGCATGGCGGCTTCCGCCATGACCGGTGAACTCGCCGATGCCTGGGGACCGTTCGGGCGGTGACAGTGGCCTCCGTCAGTCCGTACGGCGGTGTCCACCCGGGGCGTCCGAGGTTCCGGAGTGGTCCCGCCACGACCGAGAGGCCCCCCAGTGCACCCGCTCTCCGACGCCCGTACCCCAGTCCGCCCCCGCCTCCGTCCCCGTCGTCCCGCCCGGTCCGGCCCGCGCACACTGTGGGCCGGCGGGATCACCGCCGCCGCGCTGATCGCCGCCCTGGTTCCCGGCACCGCCGGGGCCCAGGCCGCCGCCAACCCGTACGAGCGCGGTCCCGCGCCGTCCGTCTCCAGCATCGAGGCGGCCCGTGGTTCCTATTCGGTCTCGCAGACCTCCGTCTCCTCGCTGAGCGTCACCGGTTTCGGCGGCGGGACCGTCTACTACCCCACCAGCACCGCGGACGGCACGTTCGGAGCCGTCGTGATCTCGCCCGGCTTCACCGCCACCCAGTCGAGCATCTCGTGGCTCGGTCCCCGGCTCGCTTCCCAGGGTTTTGTCGTCTTCACGATCGACACCAACACCACCCTCGACCAGCCGGACAGCCGGGGACGCCAACTGCTCGCCGCACTCGACTATCTGACGGAGCGTTCGTCGGTACGCACCCGCATCGACTCCGCGCGTCTGGGAGTCATGGGGCACTCGATGGGCGGCGGCGGCACCCTGGAGGCCGCGAAGAGCCGGCCGTCCCTCCAGGCGGCCATCCCGCTGACCGGCTGGAACACCGACAAGTCCTGGCCCGAGGTCCGTACGCCCACCCTCATCATCGGGGCGGACGGGGACACCGTGGCGCCGGTGTCCTCGCACTCGGAACCGTTCTACACCTCGCTGCCCAGCTCGCTGGACAAGGCGTATCTGGAGCTCAACGGCGCCACGCACTTCACGCCGAACTCCTCCGACACCACCATCGCGAAGTACAGCATCTCGTGGCTGAAGCGGTTCATCGACGACGACACCCGGTACGAGCAGTTCCTCTGCCCGCTGCCGAGGCCGAGCCTGACCATCGAGGAGTACCGGGGCAACTGCCCGCACTCCTGACCCACCGTCCGCACCACTGACCCACCGACCGTTCGGCTGTGCCGGCGCACAGCGCGGCGCCGGCCCGGCTGGGTCGGCGCCCAAGACCCGCGCCACGGGCCGCACGCCCGTGGACGCGGGCCTTCCGGCCTCCGTTACGCACAAGTAACGTCACGGAGATGAACTCATCGACGACCGTGCGTAGTTCACGCCCGCTGTACGGCCGAAGCGGTGAACTCGCCATCCTGGACGCGCTGTTGAACCGCCTGAGGTCCGGTCACGGCGGCACGCTCGTACTGACCGCGCCACCGGGCCTCGGCCGCACCGCACTGCTCGACCACACCGCCGCCGTACACACGGACGGTACGGTCCTGCGCGCCGAGGCCGCGGCTACCGAACGGCTCCTGCCGTACAGCGGATTGCACGCACTTCTCTGCTCGGCGCCGAACGCGCCGCTACGGGCACCCGTGCCGCCTCCCCTCCCGCTCGCCGCCGGGGTACGGGCGGGGCCCGCCGGAACCGCCCTGCTCGGCCTTCTGACGGATCTCGGCGCCCGTGAACCCCTCCTCGTCCAGGTGGACGACGCCCACGCCTGGGATCCCGCGTCCCGCGCGGCGCTCGCCTTCGCGGCCCGCCGCCTGCCCGCCCGCGGCCGGGTCGCCGTCCTGCTCAC
>NZ_WWJY01000406.1 GCF_009865405.1 Streptomyces sp. SID3212
GAAGCACCCGTGGCGTCGGTACGCGCGGCAAGCAGACGCGCCACGGAAGCGGCGGCCGGCCCCGCGAGATGAGCCCCGGCCCCGGCAACGGCCAGCCACTGCGCGGCGGCGGACCGCCCGGAAGCACCGGACGAGGCGAGAGGTGCCGCCGAGGCGGGGGACGCGGGAGCGGATGGGGCCCGGGGGACGGCGGAGACCGGCCCGGGGTGGCGCACCGCCGTGGGCGACTGCCCGGTGGCAGAAGCCCGTTCCGGGTTACGGGCAGCCGTCGCCTCCGGCCCGGCGGTGGGGGTCGGGGCAGAGCTGCGGACCCCGGAAGCCAACAGACCGGCAGCGGACGCCAGTCCGGAGGTCCGGAACGCGGACGCCAGCAGCCCGGCGGCGGAGCGCGTGCCGGAGCTGCGTACCGACGTGGGCGACTGCCCGGTGGCAGAAGCCCGTTCCGGGTTACGGGCAGCCATCGCCTCCGGCCCGGCGGTGGGGGTCGGGGCAGAGCTGCGGACCCCGGAAGCCAACAGACCGGCAACGGACGCCAGCAGCCCTGTGGTGGCGGGCTGGGCGGAGCGGCGTGCCGCGTTCGTCAGGAGTCGGGCCGCTGGGGCTGCCAGCGTGGCTGTGATCGCTGCCGTCGTGGCCAGCGAGACGCGGGGCTCCGAGTGCGGGGCGCCGTGGACCTCGTGGCGGCTCAGGCGCGTCACCGCCAGGGTGTGGGCCGCGATCGTCGCCGCCGCGGGGAGCGCGGGGGCCGTGCGGCCGGAGGCCGCCCCGTGCAGGACGTCCAGGCCTCGGGCCGCTGCCATCGCCGCCGGGCCCAGCGGGGTCGACTTGAGGCCCAGGTCGTACGCCCAGACCGCCGCCGCCAGCGGCAGGGTGCGCCGCAGTACCGTACGCCGGCCCCCGGCCAGCGCCGCGATGCCCAGGCCCGCGCCCGTCAGGCCCACCGCCACGGCCAGCGCCGCGCCGGCGCTCAGGCGGCCCGAGGGGATCGGGCGTTCGGGGCGTTCCACCGCGTCCTCGTCCCGGTCCGCCCAGTCGTTCAGGGCCATGCCCGCCCAGTAGAGGGCGACCGAGGACGCCGTCAGCCCCAGCGTCCGTGTTACCGGCGCGCGGCCCGAAGCCAGGGCTCCCGCCAGGACGTCCCCGGGAACGGTGATCGCCGCGGGCGCCCTCACCAGCTCGGCGAGCGTGGAGAGCGTGGGGAGGGTAGAGAAGGTGAGGAGGGTGCGGGAAGTGGGGCGGGTGTGGGAATTGGGGTCGGAGCGGGGTGGCCGGGTGGCAGGCCGGCGGACAGGGCCCGGCTCCGTGACACCCGCGTCCGTACGGAGGCCCGTACCGGCGCCCGAAAGCGTCGGCGCGCTCATCGCAACGCACCCGTGGACGCGGGCGAGTTGTCCGTCGCCGACCCGGTCCCCGGAGTCGCCGCCCACGCCGTCAGCGCCTCGTACTGAAGCGTGAGGTTGTGCTCCCGCGAGCCCGCCGGGTCCTTGAAGAAGAAGCCCAGCGCGGGCAGCGCCCCCGCCTCCCCCCGCCGCCGCGCCAGCGCCGCGAGCCGCACCAGGTCCAGGACCAGCGGCGCGGCCAGCGCCGAGTCACAGCCCACCCACGTGAACTGCATCGACATCCGCACCCCCAGGAACCCCTGGAAGGAGATGTGGTCCCAGGCGGTCTTCCACTCCCCCATCTCCGGAACGTTGTCGATGTGCACCTGGCCCTCGACCGGGTGCCCCACCGTCTCCTCCAGGCTGCGCTGCTTCGACTCGGTCTTGCTGCGCGCGGCGCGCGGGTCCTCCAGGGTCGCGCCGTCACCCCCGCCGAGGAGGTTCGTCCCCGACCACGACCGCAGGCGCAGCGCGCGCTGCGTGAACATCGGGGCGAGCGCGCTCTTGACGAGCGTCTCGCCGGTCTTGCCGTCGCGCCCCGCGTGCGGGACACCGCACCGCCGCGCCAGCTGCTCCAGCGCGGGCAGCGAAGCCCCGGCGGACGGGGTGAAGTTGACGTACGCGCAGCCGGCCAGGAACGCCGCGTACGCGTACAGGGAGCTGGGCGGCAGCAGGCCGGTGCTGGTGGCCAGCGCCTCCTCCAGCGTGTCGAGGTCGAGGAACGCCGGGTCGGGGTCGGGCAGCGGCTCGGTGGACGAGACGTTGACGACCACGACCTGTTCGAGCCCGTGCCGCTCCCGGAAGGACGTGATGTCGGCGGCGAAGCGGGCGGCGGCCGCGGACTGCGGCTCGCCCTCCCGCCCCGCCCCGTCGCGGATCTCCCGGTCGGCGGCGGTGAGGGGGGCTCGTACCGCGTCCAGGATCCCGGCGGGCAGCACGCCCGCCTCCGCGAGTTGACCGGCCCTCGCCGGCAGCGGGACACCGACTATGTCGTGCCCGCCGAACACAAGATCGGCGAGGGCCGGGAGCGATGCGTCACGGAACGGGGGAAGGTCCGTGACGCATCCGTCGGAGGAGGCAGAGCCCGCGCTGATCGCGGCGGCACCCGCGATCGCAGCCGTGGCGACCGAGCCTCGGGCGCCGATCATCCAGACGCCGATCCGGGGTGATGTTCCAGTCGTGGCATGCATGGTGGGCTGTGCCTCCTGAGTCGTACGTCGTACGGGGAGAGAAACGAAACCGCCGGGCCCTAGAACTGGCCGATGTCGGCCGGGTACGGGTAGCTGTCGAACGCCTTGTCGATCTGGTGCGTGGAGCGGCGCAGCCACTTGCGGGTGACGCCCTCCACCGTGCGCCGCGGCAGCCGCTGGTTGTTGTCCGCGTCGTTGACCGGCTGCCCGATGGACTGGAGCTCCCAGGCCGTGCCCGCGAGGCGGTTGATGTGCGCCCACCAGTGCTTGTCCACGTTGAGCAGCTGGAAGCCGGCCAGGAACGGGTGCCAGCGGTGGTACGCGTGGGTGAAGGCGGGCGGCGTGTAGTTCATCATGTGGACCTTGTTGCCGGCCGGGCGGCGCGGGTCGAACAGGACGCCCTGGCCGAACTCCTGGAACGCGAAGAGCAGTCCCTTCGGGTCGCCCCCGTAGAACTCGTCGTACACGTCACGCTGCGCCCGCGACAGCAGCTCGAAGGCGTCCTTGTTCGGCTTGACCAGCTCGATGAAGCTGCGGGGGTAGCGGCCACTGGCGCGGGCGGCGGCCCAGGCGGCGTCCGTCTGCGTGAAGTCGCCGAACGGCGCGGTGATGACGTCGACGGCCTCGACCAGCTCGGGCGT
The DNA here is from genome assembly GCF_009865405.1 of Streptomyces sp. SID3212. Classification (GTDB taxonomy): domain Bacteria; phylum Actinomycetota; class Actinomycetes; order Streptomycetales; family Streptomycetaceae; genus Streptomyces. Next base: position 3,211 of record NZ_WWJY01000406.1, read on the forward strand.
CGGGTTGTAGTAGAAGCGCTCGTCGTACTCGTACCAGAACTCGTTGGCCCAGCGGTCGCCGACCATGCCCGGGATGGAGGGGAGGCGGCGGTGGTGCGGCCTGCCGTGCGCGGCGGCCGGCAGTACGCCGGCCACCGACACCGCGGCCGCCGCGCCGGCGACGCCGACGGCAGCCTTGAGGACGCCTCGCCGGTTCGTGGTGTTGAGCGGCATCGGTGGATCTCCTTCGTCTCGGTGCGGTGAGTGAGGTGCGCCGCGGTGATGAGGGGGTCTGCGGTACGAGAACGACTCTGACGGCGCCCGCTATCGGCGTCCTATACGCCGTCCGACGGTGTCGGGGGCTGGTCGGAGGGGAGGAGGAAGGGAGCGAAGCCGCCGCGATGCCGTGGCGATACGACAGCGGACTAGCGTCCTCCGGAAATCGATGTACGGATCCGTACATCGATTTCGGGCCAGTCCAGCTGGCCGAAGACAGTCACTACCCCCCACCGTAGAAGGAGTCACTGTGACCGATCTGATGGATCATCAGGTCAAGGAGAACGACGGCGGCGACGGCGACGGCCGGCGCGGCTTACCCCGGTTACACCGCCCCCTGGCCTACTGCGCGGCGGCCATGGGGCTCCTCGCCGCGACCGGTGTCGTCGGCATGGCGGTCGACGAACGGACCCTGCTGGGTGAGGGGGTGTGGCTCAAGCCGTTCAAGTTCGCGGTGTCGTTCGGGCTGTACGCGCTCACGCTGGCCTGGATGATCGGCCGGACCCGGGCCTGGCGGCGCACGCTGCGCTTCCTGGGCACGGTGACGGTCGTGGGGTTCATCGCGCCGGAGATATCGATCATCACGTTCCAGGCGGTACGGGGCGTGCGCAGCCACTTCAACGTGTCCACGACCCTGGACGACCTCTTGGTCAAGGCCATGGGCGGGGCGGCGTACCTGGGCTGGGGGCTGACCCTCGTCGTGGGGGTCCTGCTGATGTTCCAGCGCCGGGTGGACCGGCCCATGGCGTGGGCGATCCCGCTCGGGGTCTTCATCTCCCTCGCCGGCATGTCCGTCGGCTTCCTGATGACCAGCCCGACCCCCGCGCAGGCGGAGGCCCTGGACGGCGGGGGTAGCCCCGGCATCGTCGGGGCCCACACGGTGGGCGCGCCGGACGGCGGTCCCGGGATGCCGCTGACGGGCTGGGCGACCGGCGCGGGTGACCTGCGGGTCGCGCACTTCGTCGGGCTGCACGCGCTGCAACTGGTCCCGTTGGTCGCGATCGGCCTCGGGTTGCTCGCGACCCGCGTGCCGGTGCTGCGGGACGCGGCGGTGCGGACGGCGCTGGTGGTCGTCGCGGCTCTCAGCCACGCCGGCTTCGCGGCGCTGCTGCTGTGGCATGCGCGGCGGGGGTTGGCGCCGCTGGATCCGGACCGCGCGTTGGTCGCTGCGCTGGCTGCGTTGGTGGTGGCGGTGGGTGTGTGCGTGACCGCGATCCTGTTGCTGGGGGCGCGCCGCGGAAGGAGGGCGTGCGCCGTGTAGCAGGACGAGTTCCTCGGACGCGCCCGAGGGCACCGCTTTGTCCTCAATCGCCGGACGGGCTTGATTGGCCCGCCCGGCGCTTGAGGACACACGACCCGCACCCGCCGGTTCCGGACAACACCGGCCCAATCAAGCCCGTCCGGCGATTGAGGACAGCGTGGGTCGGGGCGGCGCGTCGCTCAGGGGGTCGGGGGCGTTGGGAACGGGCCCCGGCGCAACGCGGGCGAGACCAGGGCCACCAGCGCGGTCAGCGCCATCGCCGCGCTCAGCCACAGCACCGTACTCGTAGGACCGACCGCCTCCAGCGCGAACCCCGCCGCCACCGGCCCCGCCGCCATCGCGCCGCCGCCGACCAGGTTGGCCAGCGAGTTGGCCCGCCCCCGCATCCCGTCCGGTGCGACCCGGACGAGGAAGACACCGCCCGCCACGTTGAACACGCCCCCCACATACCCGCTCGCCGCGAAAATCGCACCGAGCGCGTACGGATCGCGCAACACCGCCACCGGGACCATCAGCAGCGCCCACACCGTCAGCCCCCCGATGACCAGCGCCCGCATCGAAAGCCGTTCGGTGAACCAGCCGCCACTGATCGCGCCGACCAGCCCGCCCGCGCCACTGAGCGAAAGCACCACACCGACCTGGAACTCCGAGCCCCCCGCCGACTGGATGCCGGTCATCACCGCGAGGTTGAGGCCCTGGAACAGGATGTTGGAGACCGCGACCGCCGCCATCACCGCCCGCAGGAAGTGCTGGCGCCACATCCAGACCAGCCCCTCCCGCACCTCGGCCGCGATGGCCTGCCGGGGGCCCTGACGGGTCTGCTGGAGCTTGCCCCGTACGCCGAACAGGCAGATCACCGAGGCCAGTTGGCCCACCGTCGCCGCCACGAACGGGAAGGCCGCCCCGAGCGTGATCAGCCCGCTGCCCAGCGGTTGGCCCGCGATCGCGGCGCCTCTCGTCCGGGCCTCGTTCCCCGTCATCGCGGCGGAGATCTGCTCCCTCGGTACGACGGCGGGCACGGCGGCCCGCTCGGCCAGCTGGTGCAGGACACCCAGCGTGCCCTCGACGAACGCGGCGGCCAGCAGCGCCCACAGCCACACGTGCCCGGTCAGCAGCAGCGTCGCGACGGCCGCCGCGACCAGCGTCTGTCCCGTCCCGGCCGCCAGCATGATCCGGCGCCGGTCCCAGCGGTCCACCAGCGCGCCGCCGGGCAGTTGCACCACCAGTTGCGGGAGCAGCAGGGCCGTACCGACCAGACCGGCGTCGGCCGGCGACTTCGTCGCCCAGAGCACGGCCAGGGGGTACGCGACGGCCGTGGCCCGCCCGGCGAGCAGGGAAAGACCGGCCCCGCCCCACAGGAGGCGGTAGTCGCGGTTGTGCCGCAGGGGTACGACCTCCGACTCGGCGGCCACAGAGGGGAGTTCAGGCTCAGAAACAGGGTCAGGGTCCGGCTCGGACTTGAGCGGGGACTTCCGCTCCACCGACGCCGCCGACTCCTCGGCCAGCAGCCACGGCAGCACGGCGGGATCCGTCGCCGACTCGGGAGGCGGATTCATCGCGCGGCCACCAGCCCGTCCAGCGGGCTGCGCGCGGTGACCGGGTCGGCGCTCGCCGCCCTCGCCGGAGCCCGTACGAACTCCAGCACCGCCATCGCGCTGTGCATCTTGTTCGTCGCCTGCGCGAAGGCGATGCTCCGCGGCCCGTCGAGGACGTCCGCCGTGACCTCCTCGCCCCGGTGGGCCGGCAGGTCGTGCATGAAGACCGCCCCCGGGCTGGTCCGCCACAGGTCGGCCGTGACCTGGAACGGGGCGAAGATCTCCCGCCAGTTGGCGTCCGGCTTGCTGGTGCCGGTGGTCTGCCAGCGGGTGGTGTAGACGACGTCGAACCCCTCGGGCAGGTCGTCCATGTCGTGCCGCTCCACCAGCCGGGCCCCCGAGCGGGCCGCCCGGGCCCGCGCGCGTTCCAGGACGGAGGCGGTGAGCCCGTACCCCGGTGGCGTACGGACCTCGAACTCGACGCCGGGGAACCGGCTCAGCGCGAGCGCCAGCGCCGCCGCCGTGTTGTTGCCCTCCCCCGCGTACAGGATGCGCAGCCCGTCGATCCGGCCGAAGTACCGTACGAGCGTGGTGAGATCGGTCAGCGCCTGGGTCGGGTGCTCCTCGGCGCTCATCGCGTTGACGACGGACATCCGGTCCTGGGCGGCCCAGCCGCGCAGCTCCGCCTCGGGACCGGCGGTCCGCGCGACCAGCACGTCGAGCATCCCGGAGAGCACCCGTCCGGTGTCCTCCGTGCTCTCGCCGGTGTTGAGCTGGAGGTCGCCGGGGCCGTACGCGATGAGGGATCCGCCCAGCCGGAGCGATCCGGACGAGAAGGCCGTACGGGTACGGGTCGAGGTCTTCGCGAAGTAGACGCCGACCACCTGCCCGGCCAGCGGGGCGGACGGGGCGGACAGGCCGGCGGAGAACTCGGCGCCGCGGCCGGCGAGGCCCCGCAACTCCGCGTCGGTGAGGTCGTCGATGGAGATGAGGTGACGCATCATGAGCCTTCCTGAGCCGGGGAGTGGTGGTCGGGTGCGGTGGAGGAGTGGTGGTCGAGCGCCTGGGCCAGCAGCTCCACCGTGGGGTGGCGCAGTGCCGTGGCCAGATCGAGGGCGAGCCCGGCCCTGCGGGCCGCGAGCAGCAGCGGGGGTACGAGCAGCGAGTCGCCGCCCAGGTCCCTGAAGTGGTCGTGCACGCCGACCCGTTCGAGGCCGAGGACCTGCGCCCAGACCTGCGCGAGCAGCCGTTCGGTCCGGGTGCGCGGGGCCTGGTAAGGGGCGTCCGCGGCGGTCGCGGCGCGCGCCACGAGGGCGGATCTGTCGCGCTTGCCGTGAGCGGTGAGGGGCAGTTCGGCGACGGGGGTGATGGTGGCGGGGAGCGCGGCCGTGGGCAGCACGGTACGCAGCCGGTCCCGCAGGGCGGGTACGGACACGGTGTGGCCGGGCGCCGGCACCACCCAGGCCGCCAGCCGCTTCCCGCCGTCCGCCGCGTCGACGGCGGCGACCAGCGCCTCCCGTACGGCGGGGTCGGCGGCGAGCGCGGCCTCGGCCTCGCCCGGTTCGACGCGGTGGCCCCGGATCTTGACCTGTTCGTCGGCGCGCCCGGTGAACTCCAGTGCCCCGCCGGGCAGTCGGCGTGCGAGGTCACCGGTGCGGTAGAGGCGCGTGCCGGGCAGACCGTAGGGGTCGGGCAGGAAGGACGCGGCGGTCAGGCCCGGCTGACCCGCGTACCCCCGGGCCAGCCCCTCGCCGCCCAGGTACACCTCTCCGACGATGCCGTCGGGCACGGGGTACAGCCGGTCGTCGAGCAGCCGCAGGACCACCCCGGGCAGCGGGGACCCGAGCGCCACCAGGCTGCGCGGCGCGCGGGTACGGACGGGGGTGTCGAGGTCGTCGGCGCTCTGGAGTCCGGTACGGACCCCGGCCGGGCGGGCGGCGGTCACGGCGACCGGTGCCGGGACCGGGCGCGCCCCCGGCAGCACCCGCGTGGCCGTC
>NZ_WWJY01000407.1 GCF_009865405.1 Streptomyces sp. SID3212
CCCGGCCACCGACCCCGGCCCGGCCGCCGACCCCGACCCCGCCGCCGACCCACCACCCAGCAGGTCCGCGCAGGCCGCCGCCAGTCCGGCCGCCGCGCGTTGCATCAGCGCGCCCTCCGGCAGCCGGGCCATCAGCTCCCGCTCGGCGTTCCGTACCGTCTCCACGCTGTAAGCAGTCCGCATACGCCCATCTCTCCGTCCACACCCGGGCCGACCGACCACACCCGGGCCGACCGACCACACCCGGCCCACCCGCCAACGACCTACCCCCGCCCCCGCACCCTCGCCGTCCCGCCCCCCCTCACCCCTCCGCGATCACCACCGCCGAAGCCACCCCCGCGTCATGGCTCAGCGACACGTGCCAGTTCCGTACCCCCAGCTCCGCCGCCCGCGCCGCCACCGTCCCGAGCACGCGCAGCCTCGGCTGCCCGCTCTCCTCGACGTACACCTCCGCGTCGAGCCAGCGCAGCCCCCCGGGCGCGCCCAGCGCCTTCGCCACGGCCTCCTTCGCGGCGAACCGCGCCGCGAGGGACGCCGTACCGCGCCGCTCACCGCTCGGCAGCAGCAACTCCCGCTCCGAGAAAAGGCGTTCGACCATCTGGGGGGTACGCAGCAGCGACTCCCCGAACCGGTCGATCTCCGCGACGTCGATCCCCACCCCGATGATCACCCTGAACCCACTCCCTCACTCACTCACGTACTCACTCACGCGCGCATCTCACCGACACACGCACTCCCGCGCACCGGCATTCCCGCGCCCGCACTCCCGCGTTCACTCCACCGTCACCGACTTCGCCAAGTTCCGCGGCTGGTCCACCTCGTTGCCCCGCGCCGTCGCCAGCTCGCACGCGAACACCTGCAACGGCACCGTCGCCACCAAGGGTTGCAGCAGCGTCGGCGTCACGGGGATGCGGATCAGATGGTCCGCGTACGGCGCCACCGCCTCGTCCCCCTCCTCCGCGATCACGATCGTGCGCGCCCCCCTGGCCCGGATCTCCTGGATGTTCGACACGATCTTGTCGTGCAGCACCGACCGGCCGCGCGGCGAGGGTACGACGACCACCACCGGCAGGTCCTCCTCGATCAGCGCGATCGGGCCGTGCTTCAACTCGCCCGCCGCGAACCCCTCGGCGTGCATGTACGCCAGTTCCTTCAGCTTGAGCGCACCCTCCAGTGCCACCGGGTACCCCACGTGCCGCCCCAGGAACAGCACCGTCTTCTTGTCCTTGAGCGAGCGCGCCAGTTCCCGTACCGGCTCCATCGTCTCCAGGACCCGCTCCACCTCCCCCGAGATGTGCGACAGGTCCCGTACCACCGCCCGGATCTCGTCGCCCCACTTCGTCCCGCGTGACTGCCCCAGGTACAGCGCCACCAGGTAACACGCCACCAGCTGCGTGAGGAACGCCTTCGTGGACGCCACGGCGACCTCGGGGCCCGCGTGCGTGTACAGGACCGCGTCCGACTCCCTCGGGATGGTCGAGCCGTTGGTGTTGCAGATCGCCAGCACCTTCGCGCCCTGCTCCCGGGCGTGCCGCAGCGCCATCAGCGTGTCCATCGTCTCGCCGGACTGGGAGATGGCGATCACCAACGTCCGCCGGTCCAGGATCGGGTCGCGGTAGCGGAACTCGCTCGCCAGCTCCACCTCGCAGGGGATCCGGGTCCAGTGCTCGATGGCGTACTTCGCGATCAGCCCGGCGTGGAACGCCGTCCCGCACGCCACGATGACGACCTTGTCCGCCTCCCGCAGCACCTCCGCCGGGATCCGTACCTCGTCCAGCGACAGCCGGCCCTCACCGTCGATACGTCCCAGCAGGGTGTCCGCCACCGCCTTCGGCTGTTCGGCGATCTCCTTGAGCATGAAGGACTCGTAGCCGGCCTTCTCGGCCGCCGAGGCGTCCCAGTCGATGTGGTACGCGTGGGTCTCGGCCGGTGCGCCGTGGAAGTCGGTCACCGTCACGCCGTCCCTGCGCAGCTCGACCACCTGGTCCTGGCCCAGTTCGACCGCCGAGCGGGTGTGGGCGATGAAGGCCGCGACGTCCGAGGCCAGGAAGGCCTCCCCGTGGCCCACGCCCACCACCAGCGGGGAGTTGCGCCGCGCGCCCACCACCACGTCCGGCTCGTCCGCGTGTACGGCGACGAGGGTGAAGGCGCCGTCCAGCCGCCGGCACACCTGGCGCAGGGAGTCCGCCAGGTCGCCGCAGGCCGAGTACGCCTCGGCCAGCAGGTGCGCGACCACCTCGGTGTCCGTCTCCGACTCCAGGCCGTGGCCCCGGTCGGTCAGTTCGGCGCGCAGGGCGGCGAAGTTCTCGATGATCCCGTTGTGGACGACGGCGACCCGGCCCGCGTTGTCCAGGTGGGGGTGGGCGTTGAGGTCCGTCGGGCCGCCGTGGGTGGCCCACCGGGTGTGCCCGATGCCGGTGGTACCGCTCGGCAGCGGCTGTTCCGCGAGTGACTTCTCCAGGTTGACGAGCTTGCCCGCCTTCTTCGACGTGGCGAGCCCGCCGTCCGCGAGCACCGCGACCCCGGCCGAGTCGTAGCCCCGGTATTCGAGTCGTTTGAGGCCCGCGACAACCACATCGAGCGCCGACTGACCACCGACATATCCCACAATTCCACACATGTCGGCAGCCTAAGGCGCGGGACGCCACGCCCCGGGTAACCAGGCCCGTACGGTGGGCCCGGCCTTGCCGGCGCCGGTCACCATGGCCGCCGCACCGGCCGTCACTTGTCGGTACGCACACCACCGCATTGAATTGCGCACACGGCGCACACGGCGCACACCGCGCGCACCTCGCACACCACCGCGTTGAATGGGGCTTCGTGACACTTCGTACGCTGATCGCCCTGCCCCGGATGCTGCGCCACGGCGCCACCGTCGGCGCGGACCTGCCGCCGGACCCGGCCGTCGTCCTCGACCCGGTCCACCCGGACCTGCGCG
>NZ_WWJY01000408.1 GCF_009865405.1 Streptomyces sp. SID3212
ACCTTGCGGTTGTTCTTGAGTCGTTCGGGCTTGACGTCTCTTTCGACGCGGGAAAAAACTTCCGGGTAGCTCCGTGCTCGTTCCTCGCTCCAGTCATGGAAGTTGATCACCCAGCGGCTCGCCGAGCAGTCCGGGCGGGAGTTGAGGTCCTCGCCGTTGAGGTAGGGGAAGAGAACGTCCTTGTTGCGAGGGTCGCGCTGGATGAGGTCGGCTGCATGTTCGGGGGTGAGGACGAACCCCTTCCCCAGTACGTATGAACCGATGAATGCCTGTGGCCTGTCAGTTGTACGACCGTCGGGCCCTCCGGAAGATGACCCCGCTACCAGACGGTATGGCCGTCCGGAAACCCGAGACCGCGGATCAAGTGACGAAGTGATACCCCGGACCACGACATCGTCCAGCACACGAGTGGCCTCGTTACCCAAGCCCAGCTTGGTGGTCCACACGGCGCAGTACTCCAGCGCAGCAGACCTCGAAGGCCAGCGCGCGCTCTTCACGGCTCGGCGTACCTCGATGCCGTCGTCGAGTAGCTGGTCGAGGCCAACCTCCCGAGTATCTCCCTGGGCGAGGGTGTTGGTAGCGATCAGGCCCGTCTGGCCGCGTTCGCTGAGCAACTGGTGGGCCCGGAGTTCGAAGTACGCGACGAGGTCCGCGCTACCCCGCTGCCCGCGTCCCAGCCCAAGCACGAGGTACTCGCGGTACGCCTGTCCCAGAGTCCCCGTCAGCTTCTGACCGCCGAGGAAAGGCGGGTTGCCGATGATCGCGTCGAAGCCACCCTGCTCGGCTTCGAAGACCTCGGGGAAGACGAGAGGCCAGTGCACTGGCAGGCGAACGAAGCCATCCGTGGGTAGGTCCTTGCTCAGCCACTCCAGAGCCCGCGTCCGAGCTTCGTGGATCACGGGGTCGGAGTCGCGGACCTCATCTGAGGCGACCGTGCTGGCCAATTCCGCGGCCTTGAGGTAGAGCGAGTCACTGCCGCCCCTGGAAGCGAGGCCGGCTCCCGTCGTGAGGTCGCCGATCAGTCGTAGACGCTGAAGATGTTCGTTGCTGGCTGCGAGCAGGCGCCGTTTCTCGTCCAGGTCAGCGATGGAGTCGCTGTGGATTCCGGCGATGGCCTGACGGTTGCCCGACGCGCTATGGACACGGGCGCGCGCCTGTTCAGTCCACAGCTCGTCAAGGCGTCCCTCGTGTAGCTTGCGCCCTGCGACCGGATCCAGGTGAACGTTCTCGATCTGCTCCAGCTTGGCAACCCCCAGCAGCGAGTCCCCCGCCACCAACCGGTCGTCCAGGAACGTGAAGGGCCGTTCCGGGTCCATGGAGATCAGCCACAGCGACAGCTTGGCCATTTCCACGGCCATGGGGTTGATGTCCACCCCGTACAGGCAGTGCTCGATGATCAGGCGCCGGGCGCGGACCATCAGTGGGTCGCTCTCCGCGTCCGCCGCCGTCATCGCGCCTGTCTGGTCGCGGTGGCTGCCGCGGAAGGCCAGAGCCTCCTCGTCCTCTGCCTCGACCCAGGCGTCGACCAGTCGGTCCGCGAGGTAGCGGCAGGCGGCGACCAGGAAGGCGGCCGAACCCATCGCGATGTCGGCGACCTTGAGCTTCAGGATGTCGACCGCGCTGATGAGCTTCCACTGCTTGTCGTCCGCCGTCTGGAGCGGGCCCGGACGGTAGACGAGAGGTTCCAGGGCTCCCTCGGCGACCTGCTGGGCCAGGACACGTGGCGTGTAGTGGGTGCCGGTGTTCTTGCGGAGGCGGGACTCCGTGACGTACAGGCCGTCCGCCGGGATCACCACCGGCAGGCCACGCAGGTCGTCGCGGAGGAGGCCGTGAAAGGGGAGGATGCGCTCGGCCAGGTCGCGGTCGTTCTCGGTGACCGCGAGCAAGCGGTGAACGGCCTTGCCCCGCGCTTGGTCGTCGCCGGGGGCGAGTAGCTTCTCCATCTTCGACGCCGCAGCCGGCGGCCTGGGGTCTTTCAAGTGCTCGTACAGCTTCTTCGACAAGCCCGGGAGGTTGGGCTTCTGGCCGGGCACCGCGCGTGGGCCCACTCCGAACGGGGCAGCCTGTTCCTCTAGTTCGGTCAGGCTCACCTCGTGTTCCAGGCCGGGCTTGCCGATGAGGCCGAGCACGGTGTCCTGGGCGCGCTTGCCGTCGTACGAGAGGAGGCCCTCGTACACGTAGCCGATCTGCTCGACGTCGAGGGCCCGGAAGGTCAGTCGGCGCCGCTCCTTGTTGACGACGACGAACTGCACCGAGTCGAGGACGTGCAGGACGGTCCGGTCGTCGATCGGGAGGAGGGAGGTGTGGCCGTCTGCGGCCCGCGTGGCGTCATTGTCCGTGGCGTCTGCGCCCTCCGGCACCGCCTCCAGCCAGGGGAAGCGCTTCGGGTCGAAGATCGAGCCGTCGTATGCGGGCAACGTGAGCAGGGGGTGGTCCACTCCGCCGTGGACGGCGTGGAAGAGGGCGATCAGCCGGTGCCAGGCGGCGGTGGTGTGGTCCAGGGAGTCCTCACCGTCCGCGCGGCGGCGTTTGTCCAGCGTCTCGTACAGCCGCCCGGCCGAATACGCCTCCGCGTAGAGCTCGTTGTCAGCGGGCAGCAGGCCCCGTTCCTCGGCGAAGAGGAGGAAGACGACGCGCATCATGACCGCGACGGCGCCCCGGTAGACCTCGCTCGCCGACACGCCTGACAGTCCCTTGCCGCCGCGTTTGACCATCCGGGTCTCGGCGCGGCCGATGGAGTCCACCAGGAGTTCGACGGCCTGGCGGACCTGGATGCCAAGGGCCTCGGTGACGTCTTCCTGGCCGTCCAGGCTCTCGCGCAGCAGCGCCGGCAGGAGTTCGTCTGCCGGGCGTCCGAAGAACCGACCGCGGCGGAGGAGAGACACCCAGGCGCGGACCGCCACCAAGTCGGCCGCCTCGTTCCAGGCGATGGTGTCGAAGGTGGCGCTTGTCGTGACGCCGCCGGGCGGTGCCCAGACCAGGGTCCACCAGCGGCCGTCGGTGACCAGGCCCAGCTCGACGCCGTGGTGGCGCAGGACGTGGGCGAGCCGGTCGACTCCGCTCGCAGCCCAGGAGTCGTCCCTGATACGGCGGGTTGGCACGGTGTCGGGTGGCAGGACCATGCCGAGGATCGGTACGTGCTGGGCCCTGCCGGCAGCGTCCGGTTCGGCAGTGAGGTCGGTTCCGGGGCGGACGAGAGCGAAGTCGGGGCGCACGGTGGTGTCGGCCCCGGGCGGGCTGACCGCGAAACGATCCAGCAGAGTGTCGTCCTCGGCGAGGCTCTCGCCACTGTCGCACTGCCCGGCACCCTCCCGCAGATGCAGAGCCTCGTCCCATTCCAGCAGGGTGCGTAGTAGGAAGCCGATCCAGTCGAGCCGACCTGCGCCCTTGCGGTCGTCCTGCCAGATGCCGTGCTGGAGGCGGATGTCCGCACGACGCCCGCTGGGCACACCCTCCAGCTGTGGCCAGCTGCGCAGCAGGACCGGCAGGGTGAGGAACGGGCCGGACACCTCGACGAGGTTCAGCCAGTCCAGGTGCTGTTGCTTGCCGTCAGACGCCTTCGCGGCACGGATGGCGGCGGCGGAGGGGCGGCGGCTTCCGTTACGGGGCGCGTGGCTCATCAGTAAGCCTCCTTGGCGGGGATGACGAAGACGACGGCGACAGGGAAGAGATGGTCCTGCGGGTCGCGGTAACGGGCAGAGATTGCCGCGAGTTCGCGCTCCCGCTCGTCCTCCACGCCGTCGAGCCGGGCCCGCCAGCGTTTGCGGTCGTCGGCGAGCTGGCGGCGTTCGTCGGGATCCTTCAGCTCGTCCAGGCCGAAGAGCGTGTCCGTGCTGGCCGTGCGGGAGGCCGCAGTGGCGGAGGAAGTTTCCCCGAGCCGGTTTCGCAGGGTGCGCTGGAGACGGTCGAGGGTGGCGTTGATGCGTTGCTCCTCATCGGCCTGCCGCTCGGCCAGCCGGTCCATCAGGGACGTCTTGCGTTCCTTGCCCCGTGCGTCGACGGACTGGGTGAGGCCCTCATACGTCTTCGGCCAGCTCTGTTGGAGGCGGTGGAGCAGGCGCTCCTTGGCGGGGCGGCCCTCGGTGAGGGCGTGGTCCAGGATCGAGGCGACCGCCTCCACGCCTCGCAACCGACGCTGCCAGCCGTTGTCGCCGAGCCAGCCGCCCGCGTGCAGGACCTCCTCATGGAGGCGCTGCCCGTCCGTGCCGACCAGCACGAAGCGGGCGTACGCGCCGACGAACGTGGTCTCCAGGGCCGGGTCGTCGCTGACGACGGCCGTGATCCGGCGCAGGTCGACGTTGTCCGCGTTCCACACGGCGGCGCGCAGCAGCCGCGTCGACATGGCGACCAGCGGATGGTTCAGATGAGCCAGCACGATGTCGGGGCGTCCCGAGGCCGCCTGCGCGTCGAAGGTAACCGGGCGCAGTACGTCGGGGCGGAGCTTGTCGGGCAGGCCACGGGTGGCGCGCTCCCAGGAGCCGGTCAGTGGCGGCACGGTGTACAGGCCCTGCCGGAAGTCGTCCTCGGACGGTGCGTTCTCGTCGAGACACGGCACGAGGGGCTGCTGGCGGGCCAGGTTCAGCGCAGTGTTCACCACGCGAGCGACCCGGTCCGGGGTGATGCCGAGTTCTACGGTCGTCTGCTTCAGTTGGGCGTTGAGCCGCCGCACCTGCTCAGTGACGTTCTGTTCGGCGTCCACTTTCCCGCCCGTGGGACGGCCCTTGATCTTCTTCGCGCGGGCGTGCTCGATGTCGAAGTCGCTGAGCTGGCCCGTCATCCGCAGCTGTACCTTCTCAGCGAGTACGGCGTTAACCTCGCCGAGGTCCTCCTCCATCTGCGCGACTTTCCTCGCGATACGGGCGAGGAACTCCAAGTCGGCCTCGTACACGTCCGTCCTGGCCCTGTCCCAGGAAGCGCCGACGAAGTGCATGATCTGCGGGTTGTGGCGCTGGCCGTAGCGATCGATACGGCCGATGCGCTGTTCAAGCTTGTTGGGGTTGAACGGGATGTCGTAGTTGATCAAATACCGGCAGTGGTCCTGTAGGTCGATGCCCTCGCTGGCTGCGTCGGTGGCGATCAGGATGCGGACCATGCCCTCGGGGATGGTGGGCTGTTCCTGGAACGCGAGCCGGGTCTGCTCGCGCTCCTCGGCGTTCTTCCCGCCGTGGAGCGTGAGGACGCGGCCCTTCTGGGCCAGGCCCTCCTGCTGGAGCAGGTTCAGCAGCCAGTCCTGAGTGTCGCGGTACTCGGTGAACACGACGACCCGTTCGTTCCCCCACGTCCCACCGGTGAGGCAGATGGACTTGAGGGTCTTGACGAGCTCCTTCGCCTTGGCGTCGGGGGACGCCTGGTGGGCCTGGCCCCAGTGGGCCATCCGCTGGAGCAGCTCGGCCTCTTCCTCGGAGGTTCCCGGGGTGACCGTGGCGGCGCGGGTGATCGCGTCGTGCTCGGCCTCGGCCAGTTCCTCGTCGTCGAGCTCGGCGGCGTAGTCCTCGTACTGGGTGATCCACAGGGGGGTCTCGACCGGGGCCGGAACCTCCTTCTTCCCGCCGGACTTCGCCTTGGCGCGTACTGATTCGAGGTGGACGCCGACGGTGTGCGCGAAGGCTGCGGGGGAGGAGAACAGGCGCTTCTTCAGCAGCAGGGTGACCAGGTCGACGGCCTTCCGGCCGCCGCGCCGCTCGGGCGCGACGCGCTTCTTGCGCAGCTCGGCGTAGCGGGTGAGGAGGGCGTGGATCTCGCGCTCGGTGTCGGGGTACTCGACGGGCAGGGCTTTCGATTCGCGGATGTGGAACCGGGGGGTGCCGTCCTCGTTGGTGACGGAGGTCTTCAGACGTCGTACGACTGTGTCGTCGAGGGCGGCCTTGTCCGGCTCGCCGCCGCGGAAGAAGCGCTGGTTGTCGATCAGTTCCAGCAGGGCCGTGTATGACTCCTGGTAGCCGTTGTGAGGGGTTGCGGAGAGAAAGAGCCGGTGCTCGAAGTGGGGGGCGAGGCGTCGGATCAGCTTGGTCTGCAGGGAGTCGACGGCGTAGATCTGCTTGGGTGCGCTCGGGGCGACATGGTGCGCCTCGTCCAGGATCAACAAATCGAAGGTACGGCGTCCGGGGCGGCCCGGCAGCTCCGTCGACCCGCCCGCAGGCAGCACCTCGTCGAGGAGCCGCTGGGCCTTGGGCGTGCGCAGCCAGGGAAGGCTCACGATGGTCAGGGGGAACACGCGGAACGGGTTCGCAGCGCTGCTGTGCGTGCGGCGCAACTCGGCGCAGCAGGCTGAGTCGACCACAGTGAAGTCGAGGCCGAATTTGTCGGCCATCTCATCGCGCCACTTGAGAGTGAGGCCAGCTGGGCAGACGACCATGACGCGGTGAGCCCGGCCGCGCAGCCGCAGCTCCTCGGCGACCAGTCCGGCCTCCACGGTCTTGCCGAGACCGACGTCGTCGGCGAGCAGCAGATTGACGCGGGGAGCACCGACGGCACGGGCGACCGGTTCCAGCTGGTACGGCTCGATGGCCACCCCTGACCGGAAGGGGGCCTGGAGCGTCTTCACGTCGGCGGAAGCGACAGCGGACCAGCGGACGGCGTCGAGGAAGGCCGCTAGTTGCTCCGGCGGATCGAACGCTCCGGTAGAGGCGTCGGGAAGGGAGCCGGCGGGAAGGACGCGGCGCCCCGGCTCGACCTCCCATATCACGGAGAGAGTATCGCCGTAGCGGCCATCGGCGACGGACTGTAGATGCACCACGGTGACATTGCCGACCGGGGCGGCTTCGACTCCGGACACCACCCAGTTCTGGCCGCGTACCTGGACGAGCGCGTTCTCCTTCGGCGGCGCGACGATTGCGGAGGCTTCGGAAGTGCAGGTGGTTCCGGGCATGCGGACATCCTCCACTATTTCTATCGGCGGGACGGCGTTGCCTACCGGAGTGCCTCATATTGACGAGCGATTCGTTCATTGACCTAGTCACATAGTTCTGCCCTGCTTGTGGGTGGGTCGTCGGCGGATCACTGCGGGAGGCGGAGAGCGCGGGTCAGCCTGCCCAGGCGGCTGACCAGACGCTCGACCTCGGCATGGGCGGGATGGTTGGGAGGCAGCGCGGTCCGTTGGTCGTCGGCAAGGTGGCGCAGAGCCTCCAGGGCTTCACCGGCCGAGCCTGAGCCCGCCAGGAGGGTGGCGATGTCCCGACGGGTCTCCAACACTTCCGGATGTAACGGGGGAAACACCCCCTTCTGGAGTTCGAGTGCCTCGCGAAGTTCCAGGAGTGCGGCGGAGTTGTGCCCTAGCCGGCCAAGGCAGCGGGCTGCCATCACCCGGCAAGCCGCGAGGTCCGCGTCCGGCGCGGAGCGGGCCGACGCCAGGGCTTCCGCGAGCTCCAGGCAGCCCTCCCGTGCCGCTTGCAGTTCCTGCGCTTCGAACTGCAACTGGAGGATGGCCAGTCGGCGGGAGACGACCTCTGGGTGGGAGGAGTCGAAACGCGGCAGTACCTTGTTGAGATCCTTGCCCAGTAGTTCCAGCGCCTGTGACAACCGTCCCTCTGCCGCAAGGCGTTGCGCGCGTTCGCGCAGGTCCGTCGATTCTGCTGACGGTCCGGCCCCGGATGTGGATGGCGGTTGCGCTGGCCGAACGGGAGGTTGTGCAGTTGCGAGCGGGGACGGGGCGGGCTCCGGAACGCGTGCGTGTGCTCTGTCCGGAGGCGGATCGTTCCGAAGGTCCGTGCCATCGTGGGGCGGGCGCGCGGTGGCTTTGCCGGGCCTCGGAGTTCCGGCGCGGGCGGACTTCGGCACCGCCTGCTCGGCCCAGGGCGCGAGGACCTCCCGGACTTCGGCTGCGTCAGCCGGCCGATCCTCCGGGCGCTTGGCGAGTAAGCGGGAGACTAGGTCACGCAGTTCGGCTGGTGCGTCGTCGCGCAGCTGATCCAGCGGTACCGGAGTATCCGCGATGTGCTGGATCACCAGGGCCAGCGGCTCGTCGGCCGTGAACGGCGGTCGGCCGCCCAGGAGCTCGTACAGCACGCAGCCCAGTGCGTACAGGTCACTGAGAGGAGTGGCTGCTTGCCCCTTGCCTTGTTCCGGAGAAATGAAGCCCGGAGTTCCGGCCACCATGCCCGCGTCGGTTAACCGTGGCCCGTCCGGTGGTTGCAGGGCAGTAGCAATACCGAAGTCGAGGACGCGTACCGTGCCGTCTGGCGTGAGCATCACGTTGCGGGGCGTCAGGTCCCGGTGGACGAAGCCGCGTCCGTGAGCCTGGACCAGCACGGAGCACACCTGGGCGCCCACGGCGGCGGCCCACTCCACGGGAAAGGGTCCGCGCTGGGCCACCAGCCGGTCCAGCGTGTGTCCGTACACGCGCTGCATGACCAGATAGAGCCGATTCGCTCGATGGGTGCCCGCATCATGGATGACCGGTACGTACGGATGCTCCAGCTTGGCCATCAGTCGTGCTTCCCTGGTGAAGCGGACGACGGCGGGGTCCTGCGGATCGAGCCTGCGCGGCATCTTGGAGACAGCCGTCTGCGGTGTCAGCAGTTTCACGGCCACAGACCGGTCCAGCCGCTGATCGTACGCCGCCCATACCTCGCCCATGCCGCCTCTGCCGAGCAGCTCCGCCAGCTCGTAGCGGCCGTCGATCAGTTCGCCCCTCGTCAGGTGGTGGTCCCTCATCGCTTTCCCCGCGCCCTGTTGTCGAACCGGGTTGCGGATGGTCGCGGTGAAGCTGGGAATCGTCGGACGATGCGCTGCCGTTCGATGTTGGAGTCGAGGTGCTCCGAGCGAATGAACTTGAGGGCGACTGGATACAGATCGGTGCATTCCCGTAGCTGGCCCATCGCTCCGCGGCCGATCGGCGTGCGCATCTCGCAGCGATCGACGATGCGCCGTCCCCGAGCCATGCGGGGGCCTCCCCAAACTATGTACAGAACCGGTCCGTCCCGGACCATCACGGTGCGTTCAAGGTCGCTGACGATCCTAGGTCAGTACGAGAGGACCTGGGAGCGGACGAGCAAAACGGAAACAGCCCCAAACTACCGACGCCCCACTTCACGCTAGTTAGGTGCCCTCGGAGCGACGCGTCCTGTCCGCCGAATACGTGAGCGATGCGTGAGCGGATGGGGCGGCACGCGTTGGACCAGGCGTTACGCGAATTGGAGTTGCACGTCTCTGACCAGGTGCAACGGGATGGGACTGCATGGCCTGGCATCCCTCGTCATGATCTTGCAGGCCCTTGTAATGCGTAGGTCGTCGGTTCGAATCCGACAGGAGGCTCACTTGCAAGCCCAGCTCAGACGGTGTCTGAGCTGGGCTTTTTTGTTCGCATTGATCCCTGCGGCCGGTCGGCGCGTCCGTGCCCGGACTCTGGGCAGGGGCCGGGCAATCCTCCGTCCCAGGCGACCCGGGACGCCTAGACTGACCCGGCCGCCACGGAAGGAATGATCACAAATGCGACCCGCGCGATTTCAGGATTTCACCCTCGACCTGGCCAAGAACACCCCCGGTGTGACCCGCGTGCAGACTCTCGCGGATGCCGGGGACACCACCCACCCGTTCGGAGTGGCGATCACGAACGGCGACGGGGAGGCGCGGTGGCAGATCATCGGTCAGCTCGCGGACGGCGAGAAGCATGAGCAGCCTGATGTGCCCGTCAGCGGTGACCCGTTCGGGACCTGGACCGAGCCCAAGCCGGGGGATCACGAGGGCTGGCTCGTCGCGGTTCTCGCGCGGGCGGAGTCCCCTGAGATCGCGAACATCGAGCCCTGGTCGAGCCGTGCCGGCGGGAAGGAGTCGCCGGGGCTCACCGTCTTCTTCCACAACGGGGCGCGTGCTTTTGTGCGGAAGATCTGACCTTCCCGGCCGCCGGCCGGGGAGGAGTGCACCACCTGTCAGGCACCACCTTTGCGAGGAGGAGCTGATATGGCACTACGGTCCGATCCCGCCCGGGTCGAGGGGACGTGCCCGTCATGCGGGCAGTCGGTCGGCTCGCCGCCCGGCTCGCCGACGACGGGGCATCAGAAACCCCACCCGAGCCGTGAGACCTGCCCGGGAGGCACCACCCAGTAAGGCACGGGAGTCCTGATCGGCACCCTGCGGGTGTAGTCACGAACCTGAGCGACAAGAGAGCCCCTGCCCACCAGCGCCCGGTGGGCGGGGCTTTTGCGTGGGTTGTGGTCTCGGTCCTGGTCGCAGCAGTGGGCCCGGGGCCGGCGATGGAGGCGGCTCCCATACGGCGGTGCCGGAACCGCGATCGGTTTCGGCTGCGAAACCCGGGGCACCGGCAGGGATCGGGGGGCGGCAGTCCGTACTGCCTCACTTCCGTCCAGGGTTCGGTCATCGGCTCGGTCGACGCGACGCGGGATCGGTAGGAGGGTGACATGGCATTCAGTCAGTTGTTGGCCAAGGGAGCCGGGGAGGGCACCCCACCCTTCTGGATCGTTGCCATCGCCCTGATCCTTGTCGTCGGGGTGGTGTTCTTGGTGAGCAAGGTGCGTAAGGGGTAGTGCCGCGAGCCATACGTTTGTGGCCGTGAACGGTCGGATGGGGGTTCTTCTACGCCTTGCCGTTTCGCGCTTCGACGTAATATCGCGCGTAGCCCACGTACGCCTCTGTGATGGAAGCGCGTGTCTCGTCGCGGGTCGATTGTCCGTGGACGTAATTCTCCAGGGCCTCCCACCAGATGCTCCGGCCGATGGCGAAACCCATGAATCCCTCCACGGGTGCGGCGATCTCCAGCCAGTGGTCCAGCTTCTCCCTGGGGGCGTGACGGCCCAGGACGACGCAGCGTGCGTTCCGGGACCCGCGTCGGGCGGTACGGGCCACGGACTCGGCGTCCTCGCGGGTCTCCAGGCCCTCCACCTTCCAGATCGCGGGCTCCACGCCCCGGTCCTGGAGGTACTCCATCACCCGCACCGTCGCCGCGCCGCGCAGCTCCTTGTCGTACCGGTCGGCTGAGCCGTCGACCGCCGCGAGGTCGGCTTCCGTGGCCGGTACCAGCAGTTCGAGGATGAGGCTGCGGCCCACGGAATTCCCCCAGGACACCACCCGTGCCAGCCGCTCGGCCTGTGCGTTCCGGTCGGATTCCCCGTAGCCCGGATTGTCACGTACCAGGACCTTCGAGAACGCGGCCGGAAAGTACTCGGCATGCTGCTGCCACTCATCGCCGTATTCGAAATGGAACCAGTCCTGGCCGCTCTCCTCGATCGGCATCGCGAGGTCGATCTGCCCGCTCTGCACCGCCAGCTCCGCTGCCGTTGCCCCGTAGCGTTCGTCGATGAGCAGGCCGGCCCGGGTCGATTCCGGGAATTGCGGCAGGGCGTCCACGACCGCTTCGTACACCAGCAATTTGCCGTCGGCGATCCTCGCCGCCTGTGATGGTGTCGGGGTGGCGGTCAATTGGTAAAGGTCGGTTTCGAGGCTCGCGCGGTGGTCAACGGCGCAGATCAGGAGATCGTCATGACTCGGTGCGTTCTCAGGATTGGCGGGATTGTTCTGCGCTGTCCAGGACAAATTAATCCCTCCTTGCTATTCCCCCTGAATTTTAACCGGGTGTGGGGAGGTGTGCCACGCACGGGGCGCCGCGTACAACGCCTGCCGTACGCCGAAGAGCACATTCCCGGGGGCCGTCTCCGGCGTCCGCCCGCCGGTCCCGGGCGGGGTGCCGCGCGGGTGCTCCGATCCCGACAGGAGAGCTCTCTTCGTGGCTGCCTTCCTCTACCGAATCGGTCATCGCCCCCGATGCCGGGTACGGAGTCGCAGAACGCGTTCGACCTGCTGGACCAGCGCTTCCCCTCCGGCAACTCCGAGGGCGCGGACGCCCGCCTCGTCTTCGTCGCGCCGGACGGCCGGAAGGTCACCGCGTCGCGCTACAAGGAAGCCTCGGTCGGCCAGGACGCGATGGTCGGGACGGTCACCGAGGGCGCGGTATCACCGAAGGCGCGGTCGCGGACGCCGCGCCGTGGGCGGCCTAGCCGGGGTCAGGGCGGGTGCGCGTGCCCAACTCCGCGGCGGCGTCCGCGTAGTCGACCAGCAGCCGGGCGAATTCGAGGCGTTTGGCCTGGGGCCAGTCGCGGGTGATGTGCTCGAAGGCCTGGCGGTGCTGGCTGCTGAAGCGGTCGCGCAGGGCGATGCCCTCGGGGGTGAGGAGGAGCACCGTACGGCGGCCGTCGGTCTGGGAGGCGGCCCGTACGAGAAGGCCGGCCGTGATGCAGTCGCTCACCATCCGGCTGGCGACGGAGGAGTCGACGGTCAGCTGGTAGGCGATGCCGCCGACCGTCATCTCGCCGTCGGCCTCGTCGACGACGTTGATGACCTGGTTCCGCGCCATGTCCTTGCGCGTGACCGGCGGGTCGACGTCCACCAGGGCGGTACGGCGCCGCAGCCGGGCGAATGCCGCGCCGACCGCGTCCAGCAGCGCGTCGTCCTGAGTCTCGTTGCGCCCGGTCTCGTTCCGCCCGGTCTCGTTTCCCCTGGTCACTTTGACACCTTAGTCCCAGGTCGCTGTCGAACGCAATTACGTGCAACAATGCATGCATCTGCGTTTCGCAGGAGATGGCAGAAGACGGCAGAAGACCGGTGGGTGCCGGGAGACCCGGCTCACCGCGACGGATCGACAACGACGGGAAACACCCCCATGAGCACAACGGCCATCATCAACGCGCGGGTCTTCGACGGGGACCGGCCGCTGGAGGCGACCACCGTCGTCTTCGACCGCACCGGGATCCTCGCGGTGGGCGGGGAGGCACCCGCCGGAGCGGAGATCGTGGACGCCGCGGGCGGGACGCTGCTGCCCGGCCTGATCGACGCGCACGTACACACCAACGAGCAGGCTCTCGCCCTGGATCTGCGGTTCGGTGTGACCACGGCGCTGGAGATGCAGGGCAACCACACCGCCGGCAACCGCGCGCACATCACGGAGAACGACGCGGTGGCCGACATCCGCTCCTCCGGGTTCGCCATCACGCCTCCCGGTGGTCACCCGAGCGAGCTGTTCCCGGAGGGATTCCGCCCCGGGCCGCCTCCCGGCGCGCGCGGCCCCAAGCCGTCGGAACCGGCGCCCCTGATGCCGTTCTCCACCACCCCCGAAGAAGCGGTCGGGTTCATCCCGCAGCTGGTCGAACGCGGCTCGGACTACATCAAGTTCATGGTGGACGACGGTTCGGTGGAGGGGCACCCGGGCCTGCCGATGCTCGACCGGGCGACGCTGAGCGCGGGGGTCGCCGAGGCCAAGAAGCACGGCATGCTCACGGTCGCCCACGCGCTGACGATCGAGGCGACCCGGATGGCGATCGAGTCGGGCATCGACGGTCTCGTGCACCTGTTCATGGAGGGCCCGCACACCGAGGAGATCATCACCCTGATCCGCGACGCCGGTGCGTTCGTGGTGCCGTGTGTGGTGCTGAACGCCTCGATGATGGGCATCACGGGCGACGAGCTGGCCGACGACCCGCGGGTGGCGTCGCGCCTGGACGAGCAGTGGATGAAGACGCTGCGCAGCAGCTTCGGCCACTACCCGCAGGGCAGGCTCGGTGATGTGTTCGGGTCGGTGCGCGCGCTGCGGGACGCCGGGGTCGACCTCCTGGTCGGTACGGACGCGTCCGCGCCGTTCGAGTTCCTGGGCGGTCTGGCCCACGGGGCGAGCGTCCACCACGAACTCCAGTATCTCGTCCGGGCCGGTCTGACCCCGGTGGAGGCGCTGCACGCGGCCACTTCCACCACCGCCCGCCGCTTCGGGCTAACAGACCGGGGCCGTATCGCCGAAGGACTGCGCGCCGACCTCCTTCTGGTCGACGGCGACCCCACCACGACCATCTCCGACACCCTCAACACCCGCGCCGTCTGGCGCCGGGGCAGCCGCCTCACCCACGCCTGAGCACCCCCCGCCGGGAGACCGCTGCACGGGCGCGCGGCCCCCGGCGGGGCTCGGTCCGGGCCGTCGTCCTTCCCCGTCCCTCGCCGTCCCTCCCCGTCCGCCCCCGGCCGCTCCCGGTCCTCCCGGTCGCCGCCGTCGCCGCGTGGCGGCTCAAGCGTTCCGACGTGCGAGCGGCGCGCGTACGAATGACAGAGAGCGGAAAGCCATGGTGCCGGTCCACCCCCGGCGGAGGGACCTGATCCCGCCCGAACCCGACGTCCTGCGCGGCAGTGCGCTGGTACGGAGGGCCACGGACGCGGCCGGTGCCTTGCGCAGACTGAGCCGCGAGCACCCGGCGGTGCTGTACGCGCTGCCGGCGCTGCTCGTGCTGGCGGGCGGACTCCTCGATCTGCTCGACCCCGGCCCCGGCCCCGGGCTGATCGCGGACGTGTCCGTGGACGCGCTGGGCCCGGGGGCCTCCGTCCTGGTCGCGGGGTCGATGGCCGGCCAGGCGCTCGCCCTTCTGTGGCGGCGCCGGGCCCCGTCCGCCACGCTGGCGGCCGTGGTGTTCTGCTGCCTGGTCCAGTGGTTCCTGTCCTCCGACTTCGGCACCGCCCTCGTCGGTCTCATGATCGCGCTGTACTCGGCGGCCCGTTACGACCGGATCAGGCGACTGCCGTGGTCGGGTCTGTACGTCGCGACGGCGCTCACCGCGGTCACCTTCTGGATCAGGCCCTTCACCGAGCAGACGCTCTCGGCGCTGTTCTTCTCGTACTGCGCCGTCACCGCCGCCCTCGCCGTCGGCCTGGTCCTCCGGGTACGGGAGGGGCAACTCGTCGTCCTGGCGGAGCGGGCCGCGCAACGGGAGGTCGACCGCGAGCAGCGCGAGCAGCTCGCCGTCTTCGCCGAACGCTCGCGCGCCTCGCGGGAGATGCACGACATCGTCGGCCACCACCTCGCCGTGATCATCGCCCTCGCGGACGGCGCGGCGGCGGGCGCGGGAGCAGGAGTCGGCTCCGGTACGGGCTCCGGCGCCGGTACGGGCCCCGCTTCCGACAGGGGCTCCGCCCCTGGGCCGGACGTCCTGTCCATCATCGCCGGCACCGGCCGCCAGGCCCTGAGCGAACTGCGCCGCGCCCTCGGCGCCCGCTGCGAGGACCCCGGCGCCCGGGAGACCACCGCCGGCCTCGCCCCCCAGCCGGGAACCGCCGACCTCCCAGGGCTCCTTGAGCGCGCCCGGGCCGCGGGACCGCGCATCTCCCACCGTACGGAAGGCGATCACCACGCCATGTCCCCCGGCGTCCAACTGGCCGTCCACCGCATCGTCCAGGAAGCCCTGACCAACAGCCTCACACACGCGGGACCCGACACCACGGTCCACGTGGCCCTGCGCGTCACCGGCCAGGACGTGGACCTGTGCATTCGCGACAGCGGCCCTCGGGCACCACGACCCGCCCCCGCCCCGGCCGACCACACCGCCGGTCACACCAGCGACCACCCCATCGCCCCTACCGCCCTCACCGGACCCACCGCCCCCGCCGCCCCCACCGGCCGAGGGCTCGTCGGCATCGCCGAACGCGCCGCCCTGTGCGGGGGCCGGGCCGAGGCCGGGCCAACAGGAAGCGGCGGCTGGCTCGTTCACGCCTCCCTGCCCCTGCTGCCCCCACCCGTACCCGGAGAGAACCCCCTGTGACCACGGTCCTGATCGTCGACGACCACGCGCTGCAACGCCTCGGTTTCCGCATGCTGCTCGACGCCCACCCCGGCACGGACGTCGTCGGAGAGGCCGCGAACGGCGCCGAAGCCGTACGGCAGGCGGCCGAACTGCGCCCCGACGTGGTGCTGATGGACATCCGTATGCCCGGCGTGGACGGCATCGAGGCCACCCGCCGCATCGTGGCGTCCGGCGGCCGGTCCCGGGTCCTCATGCTCACGACCTTCGACCTGGACGAGTACGCGTACGGCGCGCTGCGCGCCGGTGCCAGCGGCTTCCTCCTCAAGGACGCGCTGCCGGGCGAACTCGTCGCCGGTATCAGGGCGGTGGCGGAGGGGGACGCCGTCGCGGCCCCGGCGCTGACGCGCCGCCTGCTGGACACGTTCGTACGGCAGGGCCCGCCACCGGCCGACCGGGCGGGCGGCGCGGGCAGCGATCCCCGTCTGGCCGGGCTCAGCGAGCGGGAGGGCGAGGTGCTGCTGGCGATGGCGCAGGGCCTCACGAACACCGAGATCGCCGCGCGGCTGGTGCTGGCCGAATCCACCGTCAAGACCCATGTCGGCAAGGTGCTTGCCAGGATCGGCGCCCGTGACCGGGTCCAGGCCGTCATCATCGCGTACGAGGCGGGCCTCGTCGGAACCCGCTGACCCGGAACCCGTTGACCCGGAACCGCTGACCCCCCACCGGGGTACGGGGAGGACGGGGCCCGGCAGGTCATCCCCAGGTCGCCTCGTACCCGGTACTCCGGTACCGCGCCCGGCCCTCGATCGGCCCCGTGGTACCGCGTTTCCGACCCCTTCCCCTTCCTAGGGTGAAGGCAGGGCCGCGGGCGGAAACGCGCCCCGACACGCCTCTCCACCAGGGCCTGCCATCGCGCCCGCGATGCGCCCCTGCCCCCCACCGGCGGATCCGTCGACACCGTCGACACCGGCCCGATCCGGCCGGGGGGCTCAACCGAAAGGGCTGTCCCATGTGCGGGATCCATCGCCGTACACTCCTGAAAAACGCCGGCGCGGGCGCCGCGGTCGCCGGAGCGGCGGTACTGCTGTCCGGCTGCGCCGACGACACCGGCGCCAAGGCGAGCAGCACCAGGTCGCCGAGCCGTGACATCTCCGGAACGACCGCCGTCCAGAACGTGCGGATCTTCGACGGAGAGCGGGTCATCAGCGCCCGTACGGTCGTCATCGAGGGCCACAGGATCGTCCAGGTCGGCGGCAGGGCCCCGAGCGGCGCCACCGTCGTCGACGCGTCCGGCGCCACTCTGCTGCCCG
Organism: Streptomyces sp. SID3212; assembly: GCF_009865405.1. Classification (GTDB taxonomy): domain Bacteria; phylum Actinomycetota; class Actinomycetes; order Streptomycetales; family Streptomycetaceae; genus Streptomyces. The sequence continues at coordinate 16,814 of NZ_WWJY01000408.1, forward strand.
GACTCATCGACGGTCACACGCACACCTCGGACGACGGGTTGAAGAACGCACTGCTCTTCGGTGTGACCACCGAACTGGAGATGCAGGGTGGCGGGCACGACCCCGAGAAGACCGACAACAACGACAGCATCGCGGACGTCCGTTCGGCCGGCACCGGGGTCGGGGCGCCCGGCGGCCACCCCGCCGAACTGTTCCCCGAGGGCGGTCCGCCCGGTGTCCCGCCGGAGGGCGCGGACACCGGGGACGGGTCGGGGCCGCCGCCGGACGAGGGGGTCTCCAACCCGCAGGAGGCGGTGAAGCTGATCCGCCGCGTCGTCGCGGACGGAGCCGACTACGTGAAGATCATGATCGAGGACGGCTCGGTCCTCGGCGCCACCGACCTGCCCGCCCTGAGCAACGACACGATCGTGGCGTCCGTGGCCGAGGCGCACAAGCTCGGCAAGATGGCCGTGGCCCACGCACTGACCGTGCAGGCATTCGAGCAGGCGATCGACGCGAAGATGGACGGTCTGGTCCACCTCTTCATCGACCGGCCCGCCGACGCGAAGATCGTGCGCAAGGTCGCGGACTCCAAGGCGTTCGTCACCGCGTGCCTGTGCCTGAACAGGTCGATCATGGGCGAGACCGGCGCCGATTTCGCCGCCGACAAGCGGGTCAGCTCCCGGCTGAGCAAGGAGTGGCTGGACACCCTGCGCCACGGCAGCCTCAACCACTACCCGGAGGGCGATTTCGACGACGTCCTCGGGAGCGTCCTCGCCCTCCACGAGGCGGGGGTGGACATCCTGGTCGGTACGGACGTCTCGGTGGCCGTGCGCTACCTCGGCGGACTCGCCCACGGCGCCAGCGTCCACCACGAGTTGCAGCTTCTCGTCCGGGCGGGGCTCACGCCCGTCCAGGCCCTGCGTGCGGCCACGTCCGTACCGGCCCGCCGCTTCGGTCTCAAGGACCGGGGCCGTATCGCGGAAGGCATGCGCGCCGACCTCCTCCTGGTCGACGGCGACCCCACCCGTACGATCTCCGACAGCCTGTCGATCCGCGAGGTGTGGCGCCGGGGAGCCAGGCAGCCTCGGCGCTGACGCCACTGCCCGTCTCTTCAGCGGCTGGGGACGAGCGCTCCCCAGCCGCTTTCGAGCAGGTCGAAGGCGCGGACGACGGCTTGGCGGGGGTCTTCGTGGCCACGGGCGGTACGGGGGGCCTCAAGGGCGAAGTGGGCCAGGGCCGTACAGGCCGGATCGTCCGCGGGCAGGCCGCTCTCCTCGGCGATGACCCGGGCGAGGGCGCCGGTGTGGCGCAGCCACATGGCCTGGACGTAGTCGCGCAGCGCCGGGGTGGTGTGGACCAGTTCGAAGAACGCGGTGAAACCGGCGTCGCCGTCCACGGCGGCCATGCGATGACGCAGCGCGTGGTCGCGCAGCGCCGCGGGGATCGACCGGCCCGGGGGGCGCTCGCGTACGGCGGCGAGCAGGCGGGCCTCCTGATCGGCGTCCTCGTCGAAGACGAGGGCTTCCTTGACGGGGAAGTGCTTGAACAGGGTGGTGGTGGACACGTCGGCGGCGTCCGCGATCTCGCGGATGCCGACGTCGTCATATCCGCGCTCCAGGAACAGGCGCATCGCGGCGTCGCTGATGGACCGGCGGGTGGCGGCCTTCTTGCGCTCGCGGCGTCCGATCGGCGCCGGCGGGGCGGGGGAGTCGGTCGAGGGCATGCGTACGATCCTATCCGCAAGGTGGTGCGACTTCAAAAGTGCAACGGTTGCACTTATGGAATCGGTGTGGTGTTCTGGGGTGGCGGTCGACGGAACACCGTCCCGCTTCCCCGTCTCTTCTTCCCCTCTGTACGAAAGGGGTGATCAGCCATGCCCACCTCCGCAGCCATGCCCACCTCCGCATCCCTTCCCTCCGCATCCGCCGGCCCTTCGGCCGTGCCGAAGAACGTGCGCTGGGTGATGCTCGGCATCATGCTCGCGATGCTGCTGTCCATGCTCGACAACATGGTCGTGAGCACCGCGATGCCCACGATCGTCGGCCAGCTCGGCGGCCTGGAGTACATCTCCTGGGTGGTGACCGCCTACACCCTGATCACCGCCGTCACCACTCCGATCTGGGGCAAGTTCGGTGACCTGTTCGGCCGTAAATCCATGTACCTGGCGTCCATCGCCGTGTTCGTCGTCGGGTCCGCCCTCTGCGGAGCGTCGCAGTCCATGGGCCAGCTGATCGCCTTCCGCGTCCTCCAGGGCGTCGGCGCCGGCGGGATCGGCGCGGGCGCGTTCGCGCTGATCGGCGTGCTCGTACCGCCCCGTGAGCGGGGCAAGTACCAGGGCATGACCGCCTCGATCATGGCGGTCGGCACCATCGGCGGACCGCTGCTGGGCGGGTTCGTCACCGGCCACTTCGACTGGCGGTGGGCCTTCTACATCAACCTGCCGCTCGGCCTGGTCGCCCTGGTGTGGCTGTGGCTGACGCTGCACGTTCCCGCGCCCCGCATCAGGGCGAGGATCGACTGGGCGGGTATCGGCCTGCTGACCCTCTCCATCACCGCGATCGTCCTGGCCGCCACGTGGGCGGGCAGCACCTACGCGTGGGGCTCGTGGCAGGTGCTGTCGCTCGGTGCCGTCGCCGCGATCGGGCTCGCCGCGTTCATCTCGGTGGAGAAGCGGGTCGGTGAGCCGCTGGTGCCGCTGACCGTGTTCACCGGGCACCGCAACTACCCGTTGGCGATGGCGCTGACCCTCGCCGCCGGTGTGGTCATGTTCGGTGCGGGCCTCTATCTGCCGCTGTTCCAGCAGAACGTCCAGGGGGCCTCGGCCACCCACTCCGGGCTGCTGATGCTGCCGATGATGATCCCCGTCGTGATCGTCTCGACCGTCGCGGGAAAGGTCATGTCCGCCACCGGCCGCTACAAGATCTTCCCCGTCGTCGGCGCCGCGTTCCTCACCGCCGGGCTCGGTCTGCTGTCCACCATGGACACCGGCACCTCATTGCTGCTGACCGGCCTGTACATGATCGTCGTCGGGATCGGCCTGGGCTTCACCATGCAGATGGCCGGCACCATCGCGCAGAACAGCGTCTCCCTGCGCGACATGGGTGCGGCGATGAGCTCGTCCAACCTCTTCCGCACCCTGGGCGGATCCCTCGGCGTCGCGGTCTTCGGCTCGCTGTTCACCCGCGCCGTCCAGTCCCATCCGCCCACCGGCGCCCGGGATGCCTACCTCACGGCGGTCGCGAGCGGCACCAGCCACATCTTCCTGACCGGCGCGATCCTCTGCGCGCTCGCCTTCGTCGCGTCGCTCCTCGTCATCGAGGTCCCGCTCCAGAAGGCCGGCCCGCCCGCGCCCGCGGCTGGGGCGCCCGTCTCACCCGCGCCAGGCGGTCAGAGGCCGGCGATGACGTCCGCCGAGGTCATGGGCAGGGAGAACATGGGGTAGTCGTACGTGATCGCGTTGTCGTGCTCCTCCTGGGACGTGGCGGCCACGCAGTCCGGGACCGTGATGACCCGGTAGCCGTTCTCGTACCCGCTGCGCATTGTCGACTCGACACAGCAGTTGGTGAGGAAGCCGCCGAGGATGATCGTGTCGATCCCCTTGTTCCGCAGGATGAAGTCGAGGTTCGTACTCGCGAAGGTGTCGAGGCCGCGCTTGCCCTCGATCACGATGTCCCCGTCGGCCGGGGCGAGGTCGTCCACGATCGCCGCGCCCCAACTGCCCTTGACGAACGCCGACCCGTCCACGACCCCCTTGAGGATGCCGTACGGGTGCCGGGACAGCTCGCCGTAGCCGGGGGCGAAGGTGATGGGCGCGTGCATGACGGTGACCCCCGCGGCCCGCGCGGCCCCGGCCAGCGCCACGGTGTTCGCGAGCATCCCGGTCTTCGCCATCACCCCGGCCACGGCCCCGTTGAGCACCCCGCCCTCGCTGGTGAAGTCGTTCTGGTACTCGATCAGGACGAGCGCGGTCTTCGCCGGGTCAAGGCGGAAAGTCTCGGACATGACGGCTCCTCGGTGAGCTGGGACACATCAGCGGCAGGAACAGCCTGCCCGACAAGGGGACCAATCAGTCCGAGGCGGGCAGGCTCAGCCACCCCACGCCGTGGGAACGCTGTTCGGCGCCGCCCTCCCCTCCCTCTTCCCGCAGTCAGGCTCGGCAGGAGTCGGTGTGGGTGACTTCGCGGTAGTCCACAACGGTGGGGCTGGCCATGGATTCGCGATAGACGATGACGACCCGTCCGTACGGCCAGGTGATGTCGTCACGGAAGCGCTGCTGGGCTTCGCTGCAACTGCCGAACATGAGTGAGCGCATGGTGTCGATCCAGTCCGGGTCGTCCTCGTAGGTCTGTCCCTCCGGATAGCTGTTGGGGCCGAAGGTGACGAACATGGTCTGTGCCTGGGGGTTGAAGGTGAGGGTCACACTTTCGGCCGCGAAAGCGCTGCCCTCGAAGGGCTGGACCGAGTCGCGGCGGAACCGCTGAGAGGCAGCCTTCTCCGCAGGCGTGACGGGGACTCGGGCGGACACCCATTCCGCGACGGTCGGCTCCGCGTAGTCGCTGCGGGTGTACGCGGGCGAGGGTGCGGCCTGAGGCGAGGGTGCGGCGGTCTCGGGTGCCGACGGCTTTGGGCCTTGCTGTCGGTCGCTGTTCGCCTTGTCGGCCGCAGCTGTCTTCTGGGTCGGTCGGGGCTGGGGCTGACCGGCCGGTTTTGTGGCGTTCGGCGTTCGGGACGAGTTGGGCTTGTAGGTCGCGGCCACGGCTCCGCCGATTCCTCCCACCGCCAGTGCCACGGCGATGACGGCACCGTAGAGCTTGGTGCGTCGGCGGTGCGGCGCGGGAGTCTGCCAGGTCGGATCGTTCTCCGGCGGCAGGTCCCAGTGGGCCGTCACCAGGTCGGATATCAGAGTCTGCTGCCCGCTCTCACGAGGACGGGCGGCCGTGATCTGGGTGCTGAGCAATTCAGTGCAGGAGTCAGCTAGTTCAGCCGCCGTTGGTCGGTTCGTCGGATCCTTCGCCAGTGCCATCTCGATGAGCGGCAACAGACCGTCCGGGACCCCGTCGAGATCGGGCGCGCCGGACATGACGCGGAAAGCGACAGCCTCGGGCGCGCCGGTGCCGAACGGGAGGCGACCGGTCGCGGCGTTCGCGACGAGCGCTCCCCAGGCGAAGATGTCGCCTGCCGGTCCGACCGCGCCGGTCCGGTAGTGCTCGGGGCTGATCCAGCCAGGAGTACCGGTCATCACGCCGGTGCGGGTCACGGCTGTGCCGTCCAAAGCGTGGGCAATACCGAAATCCAGCATGCGCGGACCGTCAGGCGCGAGGATGACGTTCTGCGGCTTCACGTCCCTGTGTACGACCCCGGCGGCGTGGATCGCGGCGAGAGCGGCGGCGGTGCCTGCGGCCAGCGCGTGCAGTCGGCCGCCGGTCAGCGAACCACTCTCGGCCAGGTACCGGCTGAGGGTCGGACCCGGTACGAATGGTGTGGCCAGCCAAGGCGTGGCGCTCTCGGTGTCGGCGTCGTACAGGGGAACCAGGCTCGGGCCGCTGACACGCCGGGACAACTGGACCTCACGCCGGAAGCGGGCGCGGAATTCCTCGTCGCCGGCCAGCGGGGAGTGAACGACTTTCACGGCCAGCCGCGAGCCAGCCGCGTCCAGCGCGGCGTAGACCGTACCCATGCCACCGGTCCCGAGTCGGCCGACGACACGGTAGGGCCCGATGCGGCGCGGATCGCCGAGCTGTGCCGACTGTAAGCGGCTGGACACACATGCTCCTTGAACGTCATCAGCGAACGTCGTCAGCGGCGTCCCGGTGAGCCTGACGCATCGTATCGACCGCGCTCTACATAGGGGGTGTTTCGTCCGATGTGGCGAGCGAACTTGTTCGTGACGAACATGTTCGTTACGGTCTGGGGGTGACTTCACGTGAATCCGTACCCCGTAGCCGTCGTGAGCGGCCCGCCAAGGCGGCTCTCACCTATGACGGGATCGTCGCCACCGCCGTCGGGCTCATGCGGGCCGAGGGGCTTCAGCGCGTCACCATGCGGCGGCTGGCTCAGGAGCTCGATACCGGGGCCGCCTCGCTGTACGTGTACGTGGCCAACACCGCCGAGCTTCATGCGGCGATCTTGGAGGAGTTGCTGGGGGGTGTGGACCTGCGGCCCGGCGGGGGGAAGAGGGGTGGGGACTGGTGTGATCGGCTGGTGTCCGTGCTCGGGTCGTACACCCGTGTTCTGTTCGAGCACCCCAGCCTTGCCCACGCCGCCCTGGTGGCCCGGCCCTCAGGGCCCCACTACCTCGCCCTCGTCGAGGCGATCCTCGATCTCCTGCACGAGGGTGAGGTGCCCGACGCCCAGGCGGCCTGGGGGGTGGACGTGCTGTTGCAGGTCGCCACCGCCACCGCCGCCGAGCAGTCCGTCCGCGGCCGGGCCGTCGACGCGGAGGCCGAGCACGACAAGCTCGTCGCCGCGCTGCGTGACGTCAGTGCCGTCACCCATCCACGGATCGCCGCCCTCGGCACCGCGCTGCTCTCCGGCTCCCACGAGCAGCGCCTGGCGTGGATCTTTCGCATGGTCATCAACGGGGCCAGGAGCACCCCGGTCACCACGGAGGCATGAGCATGAGCTTGAGCAGGAGTACGAGTACGAGTACGAGTACGCATTACGCCGTCGCGATCGTCGGCGCCGGCCTCGGCGGTCTCACCCTCGCCCGCGTCCTGCACGTGAACGGCGTCGACGCGGCCGTCTTCGACCTGGAGCCCGGCCGGCACGCCCGTACCCAGGGCGGCATGCTCGACATCCACGTCGAGTCCGGGCAGGCCGCCCTGCGCGCCGCCGGGTTGTACGAGGGGTTCCTGGCCCGGATCCACCCCGGTGGCGAGACCCTGCGCGTCTACGACCGGCACGCCCGGCTCGTACTGGAGGAGAAGGACGACGGCGAGGGCAGCCGTCCCGAGGTCGACCGGGGTGACCTGCGCGACCTCCTGCTCGACTCGCTCCCCGAGGGGACCGTGCGGTGGGGTGCCAAGGTCACCGGCGCCCGGCCGCTCGGCTCCGGGCCGCGAGGAGACGGGCAGCACTCCGGGCGCCACGAGGTCACCCTCGCCGACGGCACCACCTTCACCACCGATCTCCTCGTCGGGGCGGGCGGTGCCTGGTCCCGTATCCGCCCGCTGCTCTCCGACGCCCGCCCCGCCTACACCGGCGTCTCCTTCGTCGAGCTGGACCTCCTCGACGCCGACACCCGCCACCCCGAGAGCGCGCAACTCGTGGGCGGCGGCATGTGTTTCGCCCTCGGCGACAACCGGGGCTTCCTCGCCCACCGCGAAACCGACGGCAGCCTGCACATCTACGTCGCCCTGCGCGCCGCCGAGGACGTGCTGTCCGGGATCGACTTCACCGACGCGGACGCGGCCAAGGCCGCCGTACTGGAGCACTTCGAGGGCTGGGACCCGGCCCTGCGGCGGCTGGTCACCGACGCCGACACCCCGCTGGTGCCCCGGCTCATCCACGCGCTGCCCGTCGCACACCACTGGCGGCGCACCCCGGGCGTCACCCTCCTCGGCGACGCCGCCCACCTGATGTCCCCCTTCGCGGGGGAAGGCGCCAACCTCGCGATGATCGACGGCGCTGATCTGGGGCGGGCGCTCGCCGCGCACCCGGGAGACGTGGAAGCCGCGCTGACCGCCTACGAGGCCTCCCTCTTCCCGCGCGGCGAAAGCACCGCCCGCCAATCCGCGACGAGCCTGGACACGATGTTCGACGACCGGGCGCCGCAGCCGATCGTCGACATGTTCGCCGCCTTCGCGTCGTCGCAGCAAGACACCCCCTAGGGGGTGTCCGCGCCGCCCCCTGTGCGTTCCTTCGGGTGGTCATCGGTGGCTTCGGCCGGGTGACCGGGGTGCCGGGACCCACGGCGGTGCCACGATGGGCGACCGCGCCGCCCCTCGTCGGCCGTGAGGCCGGGGCCGGGGCCGGGCGGCTCTTCCGGGCTGGACCGACCAGAGGACTGATCCCCATGCGTGTCTTGGTCGCGGGTGCCACCGGTGCGGTGGGCCGACTCCTCGTACCCCTGCTGCTGGAGGCCGGACACCAGGTCACCGGCGTCTCCCGCACCCTCGCGGGCACCGAGCGGGTACGCCGCCAGGGCGCCTCGGCGGTCCAGGCCGACGCGCTCGACCCCGACGGTCTGCGGCAGGCGGTGACCGCCGCCGCGCCCGACGCGGTGATCAACCAGCTCACCGACCTGACGGACGCCGACGCCGGGGCGACCGACCGGCTGCGCCGGGAGGGCACGCGCAATCTGGTGGACGCGGCCCACGACGCCGACGTGCACCGGATCGTCGTCCAGTCGCTCGCCTGGGTGTACGCGCCCGGGGACAAGCCGGCCGACGAGACCGTACCGCTCGACCTCGGGGCGGCGGAGCCGCGCGGCGCGATGGTGGAGGGGGTACGGGTGCTGGAGGAGACGGCGGCCGAGATCGACACGGCGGTGCTGCTGCGGTACGGCGTCCTGTACGGCCCCGGCACCTGGTACGAGCCGGGCGGCGCCGTGTCCGCGGCCCTCGGGGGTGACCGGGAGGCGCGTTTCCTCGGGAACATCGAGGCGGATCTCTCGGTGAGTTCGTTCGTCCACGTCGCGGACGCCGCGCGGGCCGCCGTCGCCGCCCTCACCTGGCCCTCCGGTCCGGTGAACATCGTGGACGACGAACCGGCGCGGGGCCGCGCGTGGCTGCCGGTCCTGGCCGCCGCGCTCGGGCGGCCGGCGCCAGGACCCGTATCGGGACAGCAGAGTTGGGCGCGGGGTGCGTCCAACGAACTGGCCCGCTCGCGGGGTTGGGAACCTGAGTACGCGTCCTGGCGGACGGGGTTCGCGGCGCAGGACGCGTGACGGTTCGTCAGGCGGTACGAAACACCGAGGGGTGCGGCGGATGATCCGCCGCACCCCTCGTCACACCGTGGTGTCACGTGTTCTTCCGTGACGCCGCCGTCAGTGCGAGCGGACCGCTCCGCGGCGCCGCATGAAGAAGAGGACTCCGCCGCCGACGGCGAGCAGGGCCGCTGCACCCGTCGCGGTCGCCACGACGTCGCCGCTGCCCGTCTCGGCGAGCCCGCCCTGCGCGCTGCTGGACGTCGAGACCACCGGCGACGCCGACTCGGCCGCGGAGGCGGACGCGGAGGTCGAGGTGGACGCGTTCGGGGACGCCGACCCGGCCTCCGTGGGCGAGACCGTCGCGGGCGCCGTGGTCGACGGCGTCGTGTCCGGGGTCGTCCCGGCCGGAGTCTTCGTGGGAGTCGGGGTCGAGTCCGGGGTCGTCACGGGCGGGGTCTTCGTGGGGGTCGAGTCCGGGCCGGGCGCCGGGACGGTCTGCGCGGTGCAGTCCTTCGTACCGCCGTTCCAGGACGCGATCAGCTTGTCCTTGATGACCGGACGGTCCGGGCCGATCGGCAGGTCGCCGTGTTCGAAGCCGTCGTTCGCGTCCTTCTTCCCGTCGAACTTGACACTGCCGCGGTAGAGGTCGACCTGCGCGAAGCAGCCGACGTCCGGGACGGCTATGTCGAGGGTGTCCGTCACGCTCTGCTTCACGTTCACGGTGTCGAAGTCGTGGAAGACCTGCGCGCCGGAGGTCGCCCAGGTCGGCCCGAACGTACGGTACGAGGCCAGCGAGGCGGTGCACGCCTCCGCGTCGCCGGCGGCGCGGACCTTCACGTGCACCTTGCCGTCCTCCGACGGCTTGAGGTTGAGGTCGTCGACCTGGACGGAGGCCTTCCAGGCCACGCCGTCGAGGGAGAACTCACAACGGTCCGTCGCGGTCTTCACACCGGCGCCCGTCCCCGGCTTGTAGTCCGAGGGGTGACCCTTGTCCCAGCCGTTGCCGCCCGGGCAGTCGCCCGCGTACGCGGACGTGGCGGCCACGGCGGACAGGACGACGGCCGCGGCGCTGACCCCCAGCAGACGCCACACGGGGACATGACTCGCTTTGGGCATGAAGAAATCCAATCCTGGCTTCGCAAAGCCCGGCGCGGGCACGCGGAAAGGCGACGCCTCCCAGAAGGGCACAGCCTCTCGGGAGGGCACACTGATGCCGCGCAGGGCTGGATGGTCGAGGGCGCTCGGGGACCACCGTCGGGTCCCCGGAGCACACCAGGCATCGTGGGTCCTGCGGTGCGGGCGTGTCAACTTCCGTCACACCGGCCACAATTCGCTGACCAGGGGAGAGCCCTTGGGCGAGTCAGTGGTGGTGACCGTGCCGGCCGAGGGTTTCCACCGGAGTGGCGCCGGGCCGGGTCCACTGGGGTACGGGGCGGCTCGTCGGACCCCAGGTGGCGACGCCGTCGGCGTCCGACCGCCAGTACCAGCACGCCTCGTGGTCCACGGCCGGGCCCGCCGCCGGGTGCCCCTCGTGGGTGCCACCGGCCGTGCGCCGCCCCCCGGGGTGGTCCTCCCACGCCTCGCCGCGGCCGTAGGGCGTCATGTCCAGCAGGCTGAGGGACCCGTTGACCGGCTCGTTGCCCCGGCCGGTCGTGGAGTAGGTGAGGAACACGCGGTCGCCCTCGCGCAGGAAAGCGGTGAGGTGTCCCATCTCCCCGCCGACCGGCCCGTCCACGTCACGCACCGAGTACCAGGGCTGGGTGTAGCCCATGAACCCGACGAAGGACGCCACCTCGTCCCAACGCCCCGTCGTCAGCACGGCGTACGAGACCCCGCGCGCGTTGAGGTAGACGGCGTCCTTCACGTGCCAGGCCGTGGTGGTGCAGCCCTCGCACTGGCCCTGGTGGGGTGTGTCGTCGTACCACATGTGCTTGTAGACGACGAGCTCGTCGCGCCCCTGGAACAGGTCCAGGAACGGCACCGGCCCGTCGGGCCCGACGACCTCCACCGACCCGTCGAACTCCACCATCGGCAGCCGCCGCCGGGCCGCGGCGATCGCGTCGCCCTCATGGGTGTGCGCCTTCTCGCGGACCAGCAGCTCGTCGCGGGCCGCCTGCCAGGTGACGAGGTCAACGACGGGCGGCTTGCCGGGGAGGTCGTTGCCGGGGTCGCGGGGGGTGGTGGTCATGGGATCCTCCGGGGTGGGTGGTGTCTGTCCGGGTGCGGTACGACACGCGTCACGACAGGTGTCGTACAACCCTCACCGGAACAGACTGGCCATCCGGCCGGAACTCATCGAGACCGCCACGCCCACGCCCCCGCTCACGCCACCGTTCACACCCACCGTCACGCCCAGGCCCGGCCCACGCCCATGAGGTCGACCGGCGCGCTGGAGGCCAGGCGCCGCAGCAGTGGCGGGGCCGGTCCCGTACCAACCCGGATGTCGGGTGGGTACGGGAACAGCTTTCCGGCGCCTCGGCGTGAAGGTGTGAGGGGCTGAGGGGCTGAGGGTGCGAGGGTGCAAGGGGGAGTGACGCCGGGCCGCTCAGTGTGCTCCGGGCCGGAGGTCGCGGCGCCAGAAGGTCGGTAACCACCAGCACAGCACGGAGCGGTCCTCGGGCCAGGGCGTACGGTTCTCCGCGTCCGCCTCGTCCAGGCCCTCCCAGTGCTCGAAGGAGTCCCGCGACGGGTCGATGGGACGCCAGGACGGGTCCAGCGTCTCGTTCTCCGCCGGGGGGCGTACGTACCGCTTGCCGTGCTCGTCGCACGCGCCGAAGTCCTGGAAGTTCCGCTGGGCGTCCAGCAGCGATATGCGGTTGGCGCCGCCGGCCATCGAGGGCCAGCGGAATTGGACGCCGTCGTCCTCCCAGAAGCAGATGGGACAGATCTCGTGGGAACCGGGCATCTCGTCGAGGACGCGATGGCCGCAGCAGGGGCAGGGGTATGGATTTCTCACCAGCGCAGTCTGAACCCGGTGGGAGCCCCATGGAGCGCCTTCACGTCATCGAGAAGTCGTTGATCGAGGAGACCGTGATCGAGGAGACCGTCATCGAGCAGGCAGGGACCGCCGGTCGCCTCGGTCGCTCCTCCCCGCCCTCTCCGCGCCAGGTCTGGTACCTGTCGTACGGCTCCAACATGGACCTCGGCCGGCTCGCGTACTACCTCACGGGAGGCCGCCCGCCCGGCGCGGCCAGGGCGTACCGGGGCTGCCGCGACCCACGCCCGCCGGAACGGTCCGTGCCGGTGGAGGTCCCGGGCGCGGTGTATTTCGCCACCGAGTCGCCGGTGTGGGGCGGGGGACGGGCGTTCTACGATCCGGACGCCCCGGGACGTGTGCTGGGCAGGGCCCATCTGGTCACGGCGGGGCAGTTCTCTGACATCGCCGCGCAGGAGATGTACGGGGAGCCGGGGGCTGCGCGAGACCTGGCTGCCCGCCCTCGCCTGCGGACTCGCCTTCGCCGCCGCCCAGTTCGCCGCCTCGAACTTCGTCTCCGCCCAACTCGCCGACATCGCGGCGGCGCTGGCGGGCGCGGCGGCACTGGTCGCGGTGCCCTCGGCGCGCGAGCCGGCGCGCGAGGAGGTACGGGTCGCGGTGCTCACGGGCGTACGGAGCGAGGATCTCGACGAGGAGGACCCGCGCCGCGAAGTGCTGCGTGCCTACGCGCCGTACGCCCTGATCGTGGTCATCTTCTCGATCGCCCAGATCCCGCCGGTCAAGGACCTGCTGGCGAAGGCGACCCAGGTCTTCGACTGGCCCTTCCTGGACGTCTCCGACGAGGACGGGAAGCCGGTGGGCGCCAACGTCTTCTCCCTGCCGCTCGTCGCGACCGGCGGCACTCTCGTCCTCCTCGCGGGCCTGTTCACGGCGGGCGTACTGGGGGTACGGGCGGCGGACGCGGCGCGGGAGTGGGCGGCGACGGTCCGCGAGTTGCGGTACGCGATCCTCACCGTCACCTCCGTACTCGCCCTGGCGTACGTCATGAACCTGTCCGGACAGGCGGCCACCATCGGCCACTTCGTCGCGGCGGCCGGCGCCGGGCTGGCGTTCCTGTCACCGATCCTGGGGTGGTTCGGGGTCGCGGTCACCGGCTCGGACACCTCGGCCAACGCGCTGTTCGGCGCCCTCCAGGTCACGGCGGCACGGGAGTCGGGGCTGTCACCGGAGCTGCTGGCGGCGGCGAACAGCTCCGGGGGAGTGCTGGGCAAGATGATCTCCCCCCAGAACCTGGCCATCGCGTGTGCGGCGGTGGGGCTGGCGGGGAAGGAGGGGGACCTGCTGCGGAAGGTGCTGCCGTGGAGTCTCGGGTTGTTGCTGGTGATGTGCCTGATCGTGGTGGGACAGAGCACGGCGGTCCTGGGATGGATGCTTCCGTGAGCCCGCTTCCGGGAGTCCGCCGTGCGTGTGGGGTAGCGGGACGGTTCCGTAACGCGATCGTCGACGAGTCCGCCGTCCCGTACGGGTAGTTTGAGCCGATCGCAGGGGTGCGGCCGGGTCGCGGTATCGGCGCACCGAACTCAGGAGGGGTGGCTCGTGGCGGACTTGTCGCAGATCGTGAAGGCCTACGACGTACGAGGGCTGTATCCGGATCAGCTGGACGACCGGCTCGCGGAGCTGTTCGGCGGGGCTTTTGTGGAGGTCACCGAGGCCCGGGCGATCGTGATCGGCCACGACATGCGGCCCTCGTCGCCGGGACTGGCCGCGAGCTTCGCGCGGGGAGCGGTCTCACGCGGCGCGGACGCCACGATCATCGGCCTGTGCTCCACGGACCAGCTGTACTTCGCGTCGGGGGACATGGGGCTGCCGGGGGCGATGTTCACGGCGTCGCACAACCCGGCGAAGTACAACGGCATCAAGCTGTGCCGGGCGGGGGCGGCGCCGGTGGGACAGGACACGGGGCTGGCGGAGATCCGCGCGCGGGTGGAGGCGAGGCTGGCGGAAGAGGCCCCCCAGGTCGAGCCCGCCCCGCCCTCCCCCGGAACGATCACAGAACGTGACACGTTGTCGGACTACGCGGCGTACCTGCTGTCCCTGGTCGACCTCTCGGAGATCCGCCCTCTGAAGGTGGTCGTGGACGCGGGCAACGGGATGGGGGGCCACACGGTCCCCACCGTGTTCGCCGGGCTGCCGCTGGACCTGGTGCCGATGTACTTCGAGCTGGACGGCACGTTCCCCAACCACGAGGCGAACCCCCTCGACCCCAAGAACCTCGTGGACCTCCAGGCCCGCGTCCTGGCCGAAGGCGCCGACCTGGGACTGGCCTTCGACGGCGACGCGGACCGCTGCTTCGTCGTGGACGAGCGCGGCGAAGGCGTCTCGCCGTCGGCGATCACGGCGCTGGTGGCCGCGCGCGAACTGGCCAAGCACCCCGGCGGCACGATCATCCACAACCTGATCACGTCCTGGTCCGTCCCCGAAGTCGTGAAGGAGCACGGGGGCACGCCGGTGCGGACGCGGGTGGGCCACTCCTTCATCAAGCAGGAGATGGCGAGGACCGGCGCGGTCTTCGGCGGCGAGCACTCGGCGCACTACTACTTCCGCGAGTTCTGGAACGCCGATACGGGCATGCTGGCCGCCCTCCACGTCCTGGCCGCCCTGGGCGGCCAGCCCGGCACCCTCTCCGCCCTGGTGGCGTCGTACGACCGCTACGCGGGCTCCGGCGAGATCAACTCCACGGTCGACGACCAGGCCGCCAGGACGGCAGCGGTACGGGAGGCCTTCGCGACCCGCGAGGGAGTGACGACGGACGACCTGGACGGCCTGACGATCACGGCGAAGGACTGGTGGTTCAACCTCCGCCCCTCCAACACGGAACCCCTGCTGCGCCTGAACGTAGAGGCACGGAACGAGTCCCTGATGACCAAGATCAGAGACGAAACCCTGACCCTGATCCGCACCCCACCCACCCCCTCCGACAC